>JAUQYZ010000062.1 GCA_030587475.1 Candidatus Sigynarchaeum calidifontis | reverse complement strand
TTTATCCGTGTCCTTGTCATGTTTGGTAAAAACAACCAAATTCATCATTCTCATCAACAGAAATCAGTATTTACATGTTGATCCACTGTTGTTTTGCTTGAAGAGATGCCAGGTTATTCCGATCCGGAGCGAGGTTCCTTGCTTATGGATTTGATAAGATCTTCTGGTGGTGATCTCGAGATTTCCTATCGTGGACTGTTACCTGGAAACATCGTGAGATTTGAAGTGCGCAATACCAAGAATAACAAGATATTTGATTTGGAGGTATGTCTGCTCGCAATAAAATTGCGATTAAATATGAGGGTATCTTCTGGCTCCTTGTTTTCGGGCCTGGGTTTGGTGCAATCGATGAACACGGCCGTGTGCATCCCGATCTTCGGGATGAACACCTTCCTGGTCGCGGTCAAGTATTTTCGCATGGCCTTCGTTTTTGGATTGACAACGATTGTTTCTGTTCAAGGTTGAAAGACTCAACAACGAGGAGTTCACTTATAAAATTATCACAGAATATAATCTGGAATTGTGGACTGCAAATAATATTAAACGGCATTCATGAACCATCTCGAGCCTATTACTAAAGGAATTCGAGATAGATGTTAGCGGCTGTCTCGTGGGATGGTAAAGAAAAAAAACCGTTCCACGATGAAATATGCTAAATCGGTGCCAAGGATCATGTCTGCTGATAAAGGAACAGCATCGATCGAGAACGTCGATGCCGAAAAACAGAAAATCTACTATCCGAACCCCGAGCTCGCCAAGAATGCTCGGATAAAGGATATGAAACAATACAAGGCTATGTGGGAGCAGTCGATCAAGGATCCCGAGAAATTCTGGGGAGAGGAGGCCAAGATGGTCGACTGGATCGAGCCGTTCAAGATGGCCTGGAAAAAACCAGCCGACAAGAAGGAGTTCGTCGGCGAATGGTTCTACGGCGGCAAGCTGAACGTCACGTACAACTGCGTCGACCGCTGGGCTAAGAAGTACCCCGACGCGACGGCGCTGATCTGCGTCAGGGAGACCGAGAAGCTCGACAAGGTCGACAAGTACACGTACAAGACCTTGCTCGATAAGATGAACAAGACGGCCAACGCGCTCAAGTCGCTCGGCGTGAAGAAGGGTGATCGGGTCTGCATCTGGCTGCCGATGATCGATATGCTCCCCATCACGATGTTGGCATGCGCCCGAATCGGTGCCATCCATAACGTCGTGTTCGGCGGGTTCTCCGCCGACTCGGTCACGGAGCGGATCAACGACTCGGCTTGCAAGCTCCTGATCGTCGCCGACGAGGTCATACGGTCTGGCAAGGCGCGCCCCATGAAGGACAATCTCAAGGGCCTTATCGACACATGCCCGTCGATCGAGAAGGTCTGCGTCGTCAAGTTGACCGGCAACCCGAACGTCTACAAGTATGAGAAAGACATCGATTTCTCGGCACTCATCGAGACGCAAGGCGGCGATTGTCCTTGCGAGACCATGGACGCGGAAGATCCCCTGTTCATCTTGTACACCTCTGGCTCGACCGGCAAGCCCAAGGGCGTCGTGCACACGACCGCTGGATTCCTCATCTTCGGGATGGTCACGAACAAATACGTGTGGGATTACTCGTGCCTCATCGACATGAAGGGCGAGACGGACCCGGCCAAGCGTGACGTCTGGTACTGCACCGCTGATATAGCAATTACTGCTTAAGTAATGCCTCAGATTCGGCTGGATTACCGGGCACACGCAGATCCTCTACAGCCCGCTTGCTCTCGGCGCCATCTCGGTCATGTACGAGGGCGTTCCTACCTGGCCACACGGGGGCAGGTTCTGGGAGATATGCGAGAAGTTTGGCGTCACGCACTTCTACACGGCGCCCACGGCGCTACGGTCGCTTATGTCCATCGGTAACGAGAACGTCACGAAGTGGAACCTCGACAAGCTCAAGATGCTCGGCACGGTCGGCGAGGTGTGCAATTTCCCTGAATGGAAATGGTATTGGAGTATCGTCGGCAAGGGCACGACCGGCGACAAGCCCGTCGGGCGCCCCATCGTCGATTCCTACTGGCAGACCGAGACCGGCAGCTACATGATGGTCAACCTCGGCGCCATAACGCCCATGAAACCCGGCTCGTGCACGTTCCCTACCTTCGGCATCAACCCCTTGCTTCTCGACGAGGATGGCAAGAAAATCACAGCATCCAACACGCAAGGCTATTTCTGCTATGATATGCCCTGGCCTGGTATCATGCGCACGGTCTGGGGCGATCACCAGCGTTTTCTCAACACCTACCTCGTGCAGTTCCCCGGCTACTACGTGACGGGCGACTTTGCGCTCATCGATCCTGATGGCTATTGGTTCATCCTCGGCCGCGCCGACGACGTGATCAAGGTGTCAGGCCACCGTCTTGGTTCCGCGGAGGTCGAGGCCGCCATCAACAGCCACCCCAAGGTCGCCGAGAGTGCCATCGTGCCGTACCCGCACCCGGTCAAGGGCAGCACGATCTTCGCCTACGTCACGTTGATGAAAGGCGTCGAGCCGGCCGACGCGCTCAAGGCCGACATCCAGAAGCACGTGCGCACGGTCGCCGGCCCCGCGGTGTTCCCCGAGATCATCATGTTCACCCCGGCAGTGCCGAAGACGCGCTCGGGCAAGATTATGCGGCGCATCCTCAAGGCAATCGCAGTGCAAGAGCAAAAACTCGGCGACATCACGACCCTCGCAAATCCTGAGGTCGTAGAGGCCCTGGTCGACGCGAGAAAGAAGCTGGGCGAGATAAAGTTCTAGAATAACACTTCTAAATAACTTTTTTCTCCCAATATTTTCCACGTTCGTGTGTGACCCGAACACGTCGAGATTACATACAATTTGCGATTTTTCTTTTTTCCGTCCAGGAGTCTGTCTAACAAATAATTTACGCCTCGTTCTCTTTAATCTTCTCACCCAAAGAAAAATGTCGGCCTCAAATACATGTCCTCCATCCCCGTCTCGGCCGACACGACTGCAAGGAATAACATCGAGATTGCTTTTAACAGCGTGTCTTTTTTCACGTTTTCAAGACCCCGGGCGCGAGTTTGTTCAAAGCCGAGATGCTGCTCGCCGATCCCGATTATTCCTTCGATGCACTTCCGCTGGTTGCGTCGTTTCTTTGAAATCTTGACGGGACTCGCCTGTCTCTGCGCAATGCTGTTGTTGATACCCCGGTCCGCGAGTGCCTTGCCATTTTCTGGGCTTTGGTAACCATTGTCCGCGTTGACGTTGCCAAATTGCACGCCTGGGTGTTCAACCTTTAGTTCATCAACCAGCGGAATGAGCGTGATGGAATCGTGCGTGTTCGCTGGATACGTCTCGACCTTTACTGGTACCTTTTTTTGTCGTCTATAATCAACTGGACGCGGTAACCGAGGAAGACCTCCTTCTTTGCGGCGCAATAGCCGAGCCGGGCATCCGGATCAACATACGAGAAGGACGTCTGCAGCGCGGCGAATAGACCAGGGAAAAGCAAGTCAACCGACGTATATTGTGGCGTTGAAATCCCGATGAGAAATTTCGTAATATGCGACCTAAACGCTTCGAATGCAGCTGATTTAAGAGCCGTCATCAGTTGTTTCTTGAAGTTGGACATCGTAGCTTCGGAAGGCACCTTGGCCCCACCTTGGACTGCTTTCAATAGTGCCGCATGCTCGTTTTTTTCTAAATATTTTGTTACTTTTGCTTGTGACAAAAATCCGCCAATCTCATATAGCACCACGAGATTCAAGTTCGTGATTCGCTTCGTGACGTTTCCGGAACCGCCTTTTTTGTAACCCATGGCCGCTATCACGCTTGTCGCGAGGGCTTGATATGTAGGGTCCTCGATAAGCGAGCAAGCAAGCGCATCGTTCAATTTGATCTCCTTATTTGCCTTTGCCAAGTTCACGAATGCTTTAACAGGCGCGGAGTCGATCGTCACGCTTGCAAAATCGATCCAACCAGCGCGT
>JAUQYZ010000352.1 GCA_030587475.1 Candidatus Sigynarchaeum calidifontis | reverse complement strand
ACATGTCGTTCGGGCTGCAAAGCCTCGTGTCAGAGTACATCGCCAAGAACTACAAGACTTTCAAGCCAGGCATAATCGACGTCCCCGAGGAGATCGATAACAAGGTGGGCCAGCTCAAGCTCGATGCGATGGGCATCAAGATCGATAAACTCACCGAGACGCAGTACAGATATATTCATGGTTACGAGGAAGGCACATGAGCCAGTAAAATTCCCCGGTCATCTTCAGAAGGGCATCATCGTTCATTTTCCCTTTATTCTATGTCATTTTTTCCCTCAAAGGTAGAGTCGTAACCTCAGGCGAGCGAGCCGATAGGCGAAGCGAGCAAGATCCAGATGCCATACAGATGGTGTATGGGGGACGTCCGCCTCTATAAAGATTCGCTCGTTGTGCCACGTGGTGAACCGCGGCTTGGAACGAGCCTTTTTCTCTTTGTGGCACGACACGGCGAATCTCGCCGTCGTCGATCCATCCGAAAAAACTGGGCCGATCCTTGCGAGTTGCGTGAAGCCTGCACATGCACTCAACCACGAACGATAGATTAGGTCCCGGACATCCGCGAGCCTACAGAATAAACTTGGGATACACCCAACACGTGTGAGGATCCGATGGCCGCGGTTCACTTCCTTCACGTAGTGGAGGAAAAACGCCTCCGGGCAGCCCGGCCGGTCCCATCCAGCAGGCTTACCGGAGGATCCATCCGTGAGAACACATGGCAGAACAGGTAAAAACACCGCGTATCATCCACAGCAAGTACCCCTACGGTGCTGGCTTGGACGTGCACAACCAATACATCACAGCGTGCGTGGCCGCGAGACGAGGCCACGAGGTCGAAAAACTCGTCGTGCAAGAGTTCCAGCGCTCTCCAGAAGGATTGGACACGATGTGCCGGTTCCTCGGGAAGTACTTGATCGGCATCATCGTGATGGAAGCAACGACGCAAACACCATTTGTCTACGACGCCCTCGTCAAGTACACGGGCTGGGGCGGGATCAAGCCAGAGTTGCGTGTTATCCACCCGAGTCTCATCAAGAAGTACACGGGGGAATTACACGAGGACGCACACGATGCGTTGGATCTTGCAACCCTCGGGCTCGCTGGGCTTGCGAAAGGATCTTATGTCCCCCAAGAAAAGATGCGGGAGCTCCGAATCTTGACACGTGAGCTGCGATTCATCGACCGGGACTGCACGCGGCTGAAGAACCGCATCAAGCGCGTGCTCACCACGTGGGGTTTGCCGCTCCAGGAATTCGACTTGAGCTCTGGATATGCAACCGACTTCATGAAGGCAATGTTGCATGCAAAAGGTGATTTTGGTGCAACCCTCGATTCTATCCTCCAGGGCACGTTCAAGACGCCCGCATCAACGAAACGCGCCATCACGGCGCGGGAACCTACGTATAAGGCATTTCGTTCCATCAAGATTCCCCTCTCCATCTTGACCGCCCTAGAATCGTATATGCTCGATCTATCGTTTAACTCGGCTATTGAATCGCGCATCGAGAAGGAGATAGAATCGCTGGTGGAACAAGACCCGTTGATCCATCACCTAGTCACTCGGATCAGCAAAGTTATCGGCCTTTCCGAAGCGTCTGCGTCGAGCCTGGTCGCTGAGACGGGGAACGTCGCGCGATTTTCAAATCGTAAGCAATTCTTGAAGTATGTCGGATGTGCGCCTGCCCAATACATTTCCGGCGAAGTATCACGGCCCGGGCACTTGTCCAAACGCGCGAATAAGTTTGCTCGCTACGCTTTCACACAAGCTGGGAGGATCGTTACGCATTCGATAAACGATGATTCCACAATAAAAGAATATGCTCGCAAGCAGCTCAATGCACACTTGAATAACAAGAAACTCGTGTATGCGAATGTCGGCATCAAGGTTGCCCGTGTCGTCTACGCACTGATGGCAAAGGGAATCGAATATGATCCAAAACATGAACAATACGCGAAGATGAAAAGCCCCCGGCCCGAAAACACCTTCGTCATGCAAGACTGGCGCGAACCGAGTGTGCAAGCAGCCAAGCCGAAACCATTCGTGCTCAAGACGATCCATAACAAGACGAAGCATCTGATAAAGTACATCGAGAAGAACCTGGAGGGATCCACAGAGCCGTGGTTGAATTATCTCGCGGATCTCTTCGGACAACTCCAGAAGCGCGACGGTAAAAAACATTCGAAGAAAACGGCGGATTCCACAGCGACGAGGGAAAAAATGACATCATAAATCTATCTTTGGCCATCGAAGATGGCCACATGTAGTTTTTTTACGTTCATCCTACGTACTCTATGCTTAAGCTTTCCTTCTACCAGTTCTGCGTGGTTGGCGAACGACCATCACTTGAATGGAACAACGAGAACCATGATGCGTAGGGGATCACTTCATTCTCCCCATTTTTTTCCTCGGGCCCATCTCGTGGATATCGGAGAATTTACCTGGAGAAAAAAAAAATCGGTACTAAAAAATAGAAATCGTTTATGTTTTGTACATCTTAGCCGCTCGTCGCGATTAACGTCTTGGTGTCCTTCACGTCGGGTTGTTTCCTGATGGTGACGACAAAATCGGTGAGGTCGTGGAGGGTGTTGGTCTCGCACCGGGCGATGACGTCCCACTCCCCGTAGATGATGTAGGCCTCGGTCACGATCGGGTTTTCCTTGACCTTCTTCAAGATCTCGTCCGGGCCGCCGGTTGAAGTTTCGATGAGCAAAAAACTGACGATTTTTCCCATGTTTTGTCACGTCACGTTGCTTTTAACCCGTGCCGTGCGCTCACGACGGCACGCCTGGTTGCTTACTCGCCCCGGTGCAATAAATCCTCTTTGCCTCCATGCAAAGAAGCAAAGAGGTTATACGACCGAACATGGTCATCCGTGGTCGATCGATCCATGGGCAAGCGCCGGCGGGACGTGGAAGAGGAACCAGACGAGGATGCCTGGGAGAGCAAGAACGAACGGCCGGAGGACGTGTACGAGCATCCGGGCAATTATTGGACCCCGGAGGTGATCGCCAACTTGTTAAAGGCGAAGGGCCAAGCACGCATCCAACACAAGCTCGCTGCCCGCGCGCTCAACGTGATAGGGGAGCAGTTTCCCGGTTTCTACGAGCAAGAGGATGAATGCCCCCTTGCACTCGATCTGGGTTGCGGGCTCGGCTTCACGTCCGACATCCTTGTCGAGGCGGGCTTCACGGCGGTTGGCGTTGACGTGCTCGTGGACATGCTGTCAGTTTCGGGGGCGCGCGACCAGGTCATAGCGAATGCCGGCCGGGCCAGGTACCACCGCACGCTGGCCTCCGCGACCGCGCTGCCCTTCCGCGGCGCGACGTTCGTGCTCGCCGCGTCGATCTCGGCGGTGCAGTGGCTATCGGCGCCCGAGGAGCTGCAAGCCTTGTCAACCGAGCTGGCCAGGGCATGCATGCCCGGCGCGTGTGTTGCCATCCAGCAATACCCGCGCTCGAGTTCGCAGATGGTGGAGTTCGGCAAGATAGTCCAAAAAGAAGGTTTCAGGGGTGGCATCCTGGTCGACAACCCCAAGAATCCCCGGAAACGCAAGGTGTTTCTCCTGGCTAGGAAAGACGGCTGAAGGGATGGCCCGATCGTACCGGCGGGGGAGTTGTGGCAAGTGTTAAATATTTAACAGCATTTTTTAAAAGCAAATGTACCCGAAGTGAAGCTCATGTCAGTTACACGTAAAGATGCCGGGCAGCTCAAGAAGGGCAATTACTTGCTGGTCGAGGGAGAAGTTTGCCGGATCACCTCCGAACCCCAGCACTCCAAGTCGGGGAAGCACGGGCACGCCAAGATGCGCTTCGACGCGGAGAACATTTTTACTGGCAAGAAATCCTCGGTTGTCATGCCCGCGGGAGATACCGTGGATGTCCCCAATATCGAAAAGCGATCGGCTCAAGTCATTTCCAAGTCATCGGATTCCGTCACGCTCATGGACTCGGAATCCTACGAGAACTTCGAAACTGCCCTGCCAGCTGATGAGGACATCAAGGCAAGGATCGCCCCCGAACAGAACGTGGAATACTGGATCGTCATGGACAAGAAAATGATCGTCCGGATAATAGGGTAACAAGCCATATCTATCCTTCATTTCAAGAGTTTTTCCATTCATTATTTTTATTGCTTTCTAATGCGCTATGCGAATTGCAAAGGAATTAAAGTAATCGCCAGCATCACGAGCTTTTGAAGCCATAGTGGTTGCCGGGATTGAACGATGCGGCTCAGCTTGCCCCGGCGTTTCACGCCTGGCGAGTCAATGACTTAAAAACCCGGGCGGCGAGAGGATTCACGATTGAACTATCACCACTTGCCGGGGAAAAATGCGCATATGACCACGGTTCCGAGCCACGGCATGGCCATTACCTACCACAACAAGGCCATGGACCTTAATTCCTTGGCGATCAACGTCAACGAGGAAATCCTGGCAATCAACGAGGAGCGGCGTGCCCATTTCGTCGAGCTGCAGCAAAAATTCTTGACCGATATCGACACGGCGCTGAAACGCCACTCGCACGTGTCGTTCGGCCGCGCGACCATGAAGTTGTTTCCTGGAGCGCAACTCGTGCAAGGCATGGCGGCGGACCCGGGAGGGCAAGCACTCATCTACCCGCTCAAGATAAACGACGACGCCATAACTTACACCCTCCTCACCGCGGGCCTCGAGCAGCTCGACCACCGGCGCATCATCCCGTCCATGGAGAAGATCCAAGACCATCTCGATGAGGTACGCCGCGTGACGCTCGTCCGGGGCATCAATTTCGTGCAGCAAGATGCTATCTTGCAGCGCTATGCCAACCGGTTTATGCAATATGCAGAGGCGGATTACTCCGATGCGCGCTGGAACCTCGTCAAGCACGTCCGAGAGCACCCGTCTGCCATAGAGCCAGGCGACCTGCTATCATCGCCCGATAGGCCCGATTGGACACGTGTTGCCACGTACCGCATGCCCTGGCAGATCGACCCCGTGTCGGGCAAGTTCGTGCCGCTGGCCGATGATTTCTCGCAGGAGATCGACCCGCTGTCGTCCATCGATGACGAGTACCTCATCCAATTCAACATCGTGTGCCCGGCACTCCCCATCGTGCCGCGACTGCTGGAAACCGCTATCGCGCACTTGAACAAGCTCTGGACGGATCTTTCCGCGGTCTTCGTCCCGCAATGGAAACATGACCTCGTACTGGCCTTGAGTAACAATATCATGGCCAACGTCGACATTGGAACGTATTCCGTGATAATGACACCGGGCATCATCGAGCGCGAGCTCCTAGACAAGGTACTCGAGCACGTGAAGGGATACGACGAGTATGCCAGCGGGCTCGAAGCCCGGTTCCGCGACTTGAGAAGCCAGCCAGCCGATGCCAACATATTCAGCGCCATGCTCGAGGGTTTCAAGACCGTCGTGGGACAATCGCCGGCCATAGACATGCTCGCCGGCGCAATCAAGGCAGCGCAATCGGCGGCGCTCACGTCGACGATCGCACCGGGGATGGAAAACGATGCCCGCGTGGCTGAAAGCACGCTGCTCCAGGTGAAGCAAGGCATTGCGGGCATCCGCACCGGTTTCGTGCAAGCGGCAGTGGACGAGCTGAAGCTGGCCATGTTGAAAGAAGCGGCGGCCAACCTCGATGCCCGGCTTCTCAACGATGCTTTACAGAACGAGAAGGGCATCGTGAAGGCGATCGGCACGTCGATCTTGAAACAAACAAGCCAGGCCTTCTTGAAGGGGCAGGTCGACCGCCTCACTCGCAGTGGCGCAGCTGGCGACCCGATCATCGACTCGCGCCTTTTTAAAGAAGACTACAAGGCCGCGCTGAGATCGTGCATGGCCGGCTTCAAGATCGACATTGGCCAGCTCATCCAGCTCGCAGCAGAGCTGCTCACCCAATCCCAGCAGGATGTCATAGCCCCGTACTTGCAAAAATTCCTATCGCTAAAGCGCGACGTGGTGTTTCTCAAGGAATTCCTCTTGAAGGCAGACGTGCTGAACAAGTTTCTCGAGAAACACTACGAGCACTTTTACGACCCCAAGAGCTTTAGTAAATTGCTCGGGGACTGGGTATCGGAAGAGGTCGCCCAGCTGCCCGTCGAGTGGGGCTCGCTGCTAGGCAACTGGTTTATGGCGTTCTCGAACGTGTTCCAGCTCCAGCACGCGCAAAAGCCACTCACGCGCTCTGCGATCATCCAGAAGTTCTACGAGTTCACGAAGATCGTCGCCGACGAGCAGAACACGTTCGACAACACGTTCGCGATCATGTCCAGCTTCGTCGGGTCGCTGACCGATTCCAAGGACAAGAAGGCACTCACCGAGTACTTGAAGCGCTTCGAGCAGAGCCAGAGCTTCCAGGACAAGTTTCCCAAGTACCTGGAAGACAAAATAAGCAAGGCGCTCGATAACATCAAGGCCAGCGACCTGGAAGTCACGCTGAAGGATAAGGCCGGCATCACCGCCGCCATCGCGAGACGGGTCGAGGCTGGCATCCCGGGCATGCCAGCTGCGGGGATCGCCATTCCATACGAGATCGTGCTCCGGTTCGAGAGGGACACGAAGATCGAGTTCAAGATCGCCCTGGAGGCCGCACCGGATGGCTTGACCGTCAACCTGCTCACCAACTGGTTCAGGCTCGTGGAGGCGAATTGATCCCGAGAGGAGGATGGACATATGAGCACGCCACCAGACACGCCCAACACCGCCGCCGCGGCCATCACGGGGGAGATACACGCCCTCACGGGCACGCTGGTCAACCTATTCCGGGACCAGACAAAGAAGGCGGACATCATCGCCATCACCGGCAAGGACAAGAAGACACTCGACAACCTCATCAAGGCCGCGGCCGCGTACCTCATCATCAACCAGTACCACCTCGAGTACTCGGGGAACACGCCCGCCGAGAAGGCTGCGAACCTCTACGCCGAACTCAAGACGCTGTTCGGGGACACGATCGGCGAGTCGATCAAGATCCAGGAGAAGGCAATGGCCTTCACAATTGCCGTCTTCGATCTCTTGCTCAAAACACCGACCATCAAGCGGGCGGAGAAGCGCAAGTTGTTGCTATCGGAACTCGAAGGCGATCTCATCGAGATCATGCGCACGGTGCCCGAGTATTACTTCTTCGATTTCCTCGAGGGGCTCATGGACGTTTCCGCCATCTCCAAGGGGGCGAAGGGGCGTTCGATCCTACCCGAGAGCGTTGGCAAGGACGAGGGCATCAAGGAGATCTTTTCGTTCTCCAGGTTCCGGAAGGCCATAAACAGTTACTTGCACATCCGCAAAATCCGGGACCTGGAGCTGGCCTATAGACCGATCATGAAGCTCGCCGCGACCGCCTACGAACAGACGATCGAGACCATGCCGCTTTCGAAACGGGGCATGGAAGCGTTCCACAAGGCCAACGAGTTCCGGAACGAGGTAATCAAGATCTTCAAAGAAGCGAACGATGCCGGCGAGACCCTCGACGAGATCTCCAAAAGGACCCACGAGAAGATCTACGACAGGCTCAAGGCCGCAGCGGGGCAGTCGCCCAACGACGTGATCTACTACCTGGAGAATATGCTCGGCTTAAAATTCGAGAAAATCGTCGATCTACTAAAGTCCTATGGCATCCTGGACATCACGCTCGTCGGAACGGCGTTGACGACGGACTACACGAAGCTGGAATACCGATTCAACGAAAAAGGCATTGAAAAGGAGGACATCGAGCGGCTCATCAAATACGAGGGGGCCATGACAACGTGCGTTCAGATCTCGTTGGAGGATTACAAGCGAACCCAGAGATTCAAGGGATATTCCAAACAGAAGTGGAACGCCATCACGATCCAGTCCATGATCCAGGATCACCTCTCCGACGTGGAGAACGAGGCGCTCGATTTCATCGCCAAGGATCTCAACCTTACCAAGCAAGAGCTCGTGGACATGCTCTTGCTCGAAGTGAGCGTCAAGGACATCATCAAGGACCTGGGCATAAAGAACATGACCACCTTGCTTATGATCATCAAGCTGCAGAAGTTCATCAAGAACATCAACGAGGAAATCTTCGTGTCCATGCTCGCCAGGCTCACGAAGCAAGTAGCGCGCATCATGGAATTCTTTCTCCTCTTTGCCGTTATAAGAAAAGACATGCTCGATAGCCTCGCCGCCCGAAAGAACGGCCCCCGGACTGCTCCCCGCGAGCTGCTCAAGTTCCAGGATGGCTTCATCGGGCTGATCATGCAGCTACAAGACAGCGTCGCCTACTTGCTCAACAAGGACAACCCCTATGACGTGAATGCGTTCATCCACGGGAAGCTATGCGGCCGCACCTACGGGGACGCGCTCAAGGACATCAAGGAGGGCGACAGCCCGCTGTACTTCGGCGTGGTGAAGCATCCCATCGTGCTCGACGATCTCGATCTTGTCTCGTCCATCTCGGCGCTCGACTTGTTCTTGCGGTGCGTGGAGAAGCAGAAATGAGTAATTCCTCGTGCAGCCCCTTTTTCCGAATTCTCATGAAAAGCCCAATGGAACGACGACAATGCCCGCAAAAACCCTGGCTGCGGACGAGCAAGCTCTCCTCGATGCGATCCTCGACTTTGACGAGGACGCCGTGCTCGCGCAAGTGGGGAAAATGCGGTCGGGGGGAAAGGACCCGCTCCAGATCGTCGAGGTCGCCCGGCTGGCAATGGACGAGGTCGGCAAGCGGTTCCAGAATAAACAGATATTCTTGACCGAGCTGATCATGGGCGGGGAGCTGCTCAAGAGCACGATGAAGGCGCTCGGCTTCTCGGCCGGCGCGCCGGCGCAAGGAAAGAGCGGGAAGGGAAGGATCGTGCTTGGCACCGTGGCGGGTGATGTCCACGACATCGGGAAGAACATCGTCCAGTCCTTGCTAGTAGCCAACGATTTCAACGTCATCGACATCGGCGTCGACGTCCCCGTGGCCAGGTTCGTTGAAGAGGTGCGAAAACACCAGCCAGACGTGGTCGGCATGTGCGGGCTGCTGACGGTCGCGTTCGACTCGATGAAGGCCACGGTCGAGGGCCTGGTGAAAGCGGGATTGCGGGACAAGGTCAAGGTCATCGTCGGCGGCGGGGCGGTGGACCAGGAGGTGTGCGACTACGTCGGCGCGGACGGGTGGGGCCCGACCGCGGCGGACGCGGTCACGTTTTGCCGCAAATGGATCAAATGATGGTGGTTAATGCTCGAAAAAATCGTCCCCCTCCTCCAGAAACCCGGCATCATCGATCCATTGCTGAAACTGGTGCGGTCGGCGAACGCGAGGCTCGACCTCAACAAGGTTCGGTACCGGGGCGGGAAGGCCAGGATGAGCCAGCTGCTCGCGGCGCGCGAGCGGCGGGTCATGGACGCCATCACGTTGCGGCGGGAACCCGACCGGGTGCCCGTGATCGGCGGTGGCGTGAACTTCTTCCCGGCCAAGCACGCTGGCATCTCGGTCGCCGACTTCATGTTCGATCCTGCCAAGATGCGGCGGGCATATTTCAAGACGTGCATGGATTTCCCGCTCGATACGTCGTTCCCATCCTTTCTATTGGCGATAGGCCGTGTGGCCACCGCCGCGAAGCTCAGCGTGCTCAAGATCCCGGGCCGCGACATCGACGCGAACTCGAGCTACCAGTACAACGAGGTCGACCGGTTGCGGGACGACGAGTGGGAGAGCATTGCCCGGGGTGGCGTGCCGTTCGTCGTGGGCACGATCTTGCCGCGAATGGTCGAATTGCTCGCGGAGCACGGCGCGGCGCGGCTCGCGGGGGAAACGCGCGTCGCGCTCGAGCTCGCGCGGTTCCTGGCGACCTCGATGGGCATCATGGGCGAGATGGAGGGACAGGGCATATACAACTTCCTCGGGGGGTTCGCGTTCCCGCCGTTCGACGTCATGTCGCTGGTCTTCAGGACGCTTCCCAGCTTGACCCGTGACTTGATGCGGAAGCAAACGCGGGAGCATGTCGTGCAGCTCTGCGAGCGCATGAACCCGTGGCTCATCCGGATTTACTTGACCATCGCGAAGGCGACCGGGCTGCCCGGCGTGTTCTTCCCGTCCGAGCGGGCGTTCTCGCTATCGCCGAGGCAATTCGAGCAGTACTACTGGCCGACCTTGAAACAGATGATCGTGGCCCTCGTCGACGCCGGGCTGATACCCTTCCTCGAATGGGAGGCGGACACGACGCACCTCGTGCCGTTCTTGAAGGAAATCCCGCGACGGATCAGCAGGCGGTGCGTGTTCAACTGCGACGCGTCGGACATCTTAGAGGTGCACAAGATCCTCGACGGGCACATGGCCATCACGGGGAACATCCCCTTGTCGACCATGTGCATCGGGACGCCGCACGACGTGGAGAAATACTGCGCCAAGCTGTTCGAGGCGCTCAAGCCCGGCGGCGGCTACATGCTGTGCCCTGCCCTTGGCATCCCGGACGAGGCGCGGCCCGAGAACGTCCACGCGATGATCCGGTACGCGTGGGAGCACGGGCGATATTGAAGCCCTTCCTGGCTTCCAACCATTAGTTTTCATTACTAATGAAAATATTATACAAATAATTTTCATTGTCAATGAAAACTCTTTTAAAGGATGTCTTTTATGTTGATGGCATGGACGGGAAACAGCTCAAGGAAATCGTCTTGTCCCAACAACATGAATGGAATCAAGAAGAAGGCCTTGTACACCGCGATATCCTAGACAAGATGAGGGAACTTGTTGACTTGCCACACGTCATAGTCGTTACTGGTATCAAGCGAGCGGGGAAAAGCACGCTGCTCAAGCAGATCAAAGAAACGTTCTACAAGGATCAAGTTGTATATTGCATCAATTTTGATGATGACAGGCTGCTTTCCTTCACGGTCGATGATTTTCAACGCTTGCACGAAACGTTCATAGAACTTTTCGGTAAGTCGTCGGTGTATTTACTTGACGAGGTACAGAATGTCGCTGGATGGGAAACTTTCGTCCGTCGCATGAACGATGCGGGGTACAAGTTCTTCATTGCGGGCTCCAACGCATCCATGTTAAGTAAGGAACTCGGGACACGCCTCACGGGACGACACGTGAGTGTAGAGATCTTCCCGTTCTCCTTCAAGGAGTTCCTGGTATACCAGAAGGTTAAAGTTCCGGATATCATCCTCTCCGAAGATAGGGCCGCGATCAAGAAAGCTTTTACCGAATTTTTACAAAGGGGGGGTATCCCTGAATATATCCTTCACGGCAAGGCGATAACGGTAAAGATGCTCTATGATAACATCCTATACCGGGATATCATATCACGTTACAACATCACGAACGAGAAATCGCTGAAAGAACTCGCGCACTATTTGCTCTCCAATCCCGGCACGGAAATCAGCTACAACAAGTTGAAAGAAATGTTATCCCTCGGTAGTGTTAATTCTATCAAGGATTATATCCAATACATGGAAAATGCATACCTTTTCTTTACAATTTACAAGTATGACATTTCAATAAAGCTCCAAGTCTATGCCAACAAGAAAGTGTATGCCATCGATACTGGAATGATCGAAACCATCGCTTTCAAGATTCCGACATTCACGGGGAAGGTTTTAGAGAACGCCATCTTCGTCGAGCTGAAACGCCGTGGTAAGGACGTTTACTTCTACAAGGACAAGTACGAGTGCGACTTCCTTATCATCGAGAAAAACACGGTCGTCGGTGCAATACAAGTTACCACAACGCTGGCAGCAAGCAAGGAACGTGAATACAAGGGCTTGCTTGCTGCAATGGCCACGTATAAGCTCCTTGAAGGCTTGATCATAACTGACGAGGAGGAATTCACAGACGTCGTCGATGGCAAGACCATCAAGGTGATTCCCGCCTGGAAATGGCTTCTAGAGATTTGAGATGAAACGTGTCTCTCCGACATGTGAACCTGGACGGTATTGAAGGTTTTTATAGCATGCTTATGGCACACAGGGCATCTTTGCCACGGGATGCAACACCGGGGCGCCATGTTCGGTTACGGGTTGATCGATCGGTGATCTTCTGCATCCGGTATTGATGCCATAACTCGGCATCCGGCGGGCGAGTTACGTGCCCGTCCCTGGGGTACCTCCGGCCGGCATCGTGGTCGCTGGCCAGGTTTACGTTATATCTTGACGGCACTCGTTCTGGTACATTCTCTCGATTGAACATCAACTGGTCTGGAAAATCAAAAAAACGGCGGATGTATGAATTCGATTACCCAGATACACAAGTTCATGCTGAGACTCGTGAATCGTTTCGAGTCTTGAGGATTTTTGATCACGACCCCCTCCCCGTCGGCTCGACGGGCCTTCCAGGTGCCATATCAGGCGTGCCTTGATGTAACGTTGGGATGGTGTTTACGAGCACGTGAAGATGTGGGCGCGAGGCGTAACGCCCCCTTCCACGATGTCGATGACACGCGGGTCATACTTGGCTTCAAAATGCGCACGCGCATAGTTCTCATGACGTGGTGATTCCGTCATGAACGATCTCGTACCTTGACCAACAGGCACGAAACCACGGGACTCTCCTAAAAAGCCACGTGAATGCCCGGGCTATGAAAGCGAACGTCGCGGCCCATCTCGGCCACGCGTGCCAATATGGGTTGTATTACGGATTGTATTACGGTATTACGGCAGACTTTGGCGTAAAACTTATTAAGAGACAAATGTATTACGGAACCGAATAATCACGGAATTCGTCGAACCGCAAGGTCGTCGTGATGAGTTCTGATTCGCCTGCCTTGATCATCTCGTTCCGCCTCAGGGATAGAAGGGAACGAGAGATCCTCCTGGAAAAGGCAAAAAAAACGAGCTCAAACGTGACCGAATTCTTGCGGGGTTGCATCTTTGGAAAGACGCAGATCAACAGCCCCGCTAACGTTTACGATTCAAAAGCCTTGATCGACGACATGGCGTTCATGTTCAAGTTTTTCCAGAAAAATGCTAGTAATCTAAAGATAACGGATGAAGAAAGGGAGCGATTCAGTGAAATCTTGAAAAAAGTAAAAGAGATGGCCGCCAACGAACCTTGATGACATCGACATCGACAGCTGGGGGCGCAAGAAGAGGGCGCCAAGAAAGGAAGATGAAGGCGACGAAGGGAAGGAGCCCTCGTCCGCGAAGTTCAAGGCAAAACCCGCGCCCCAAGGCTGGAACCTGGTCCCCCAGAAAAAAATCGACTTGGGCGCCGTGCCGATCGACGCCCTCCGGGGCCTTCACTACTTTCTCATCGAGCGCGCCGACAAGAAGCTGTCCAAGATCGAGCTCAAGCGCACGTTGCACGAGCTGTTGTCGAACAAGGACAAGCAGGACAAGCTCGTGCAGCACATCATCGACATCGTGTTTTCGCCAGATGCGCCATAAGTTCAAAAAACACGGCCTCGTTATGGGTCACACGACAGCGGTTCACGGGGATTTCGCATGGTGCTGGAAGGACTCAAGACCGGGATAAACAACGCGATCCGTGCTCTCAAGCGGCTCCCGCGCATCGACCAGGAAGCCTTGGAGCAGTTCATCGCCGACCTCAAGAAAACGCTCATCGAGGGCGACGTGAACGTCGACCTGGCCGTCGCGTTGACCGAGCGGATAAAGAAACAAGCCTTCGACCAGCATATCTCCGAAAGCGTGACCCGCGAGGACTTCATCGTCAAGCTCATCCACGACCAGTTAAGCTACTTCCTTGGCAACGAGCCCGCGCCGATACGCGTGACGAAGGGCAAGGAAAACATCATGCTCCTCGTTGGTATTCAAGGTTCAGGAAAGACGACATGCACGGGCAAACTTGCCAGTTATTACAAGAAGCACAACTTCAAAGTCGCCCTGGTTTGCACCGACACGTGGCGTCCGGGCGCGTACGAGCAACTCGTGCAGCTTGGCGAGCGCGTCGAGGTGCCGGTCTACGGGAACCCGAAGGAAAAGGACTCGATCAAGCTCGCCTCGGAAGGCGTGAAGCACTTTTTCGACCAGAAGGACAAGCCAGACCTCGTGATCGTGGACACGGCGGGCCGGCATAAGGAAGAAAAATCGTTAATCGCCGAGATGAAGCAGATCGAGAACGCTATCAAGCCCGACGAGACCGTCCTCGTCATCGACGCCACGCTCGGCCAGCAAGCCTACGCGCAGGCCCTCGCGTTCGCGAAGACGACCGCGATCGGCTCGATCATCGTGACCAAGCTCGACGGCACGGCCAAGGGCGGCGGCGCGCTCTCGGCATGCGCGGCGACCGGCGCCAAGATCAAGTTCATCGGCACGGGGGAGCACATCGACGAGCTCGAGCTGTTCAACCCGCAAGCCTTCGTCGGCTCCTTGCTCAACATCCCCAACCTCGAATCCCTCCTCGAGGAATTCGAGGCTGCCGATTTCCAGATCGACGCAGACGCCGAGAGGCGATACATGAGCGGGAAGCTCACGCTCGATGACATGCTCATGCAGCTGCGCCAGTTCAAGAAGATGTCCCTCACGAAGATTCTCGGCGGGCTTGGCATGGGCAACCTCCCGCCAGAGTTCTCCAACATCGCGAAGGAGCAGATCAAGAAGTGGGAAATCGTCCTGCAGTCCATGACGAAGTATGAAAAGGAAAATCCCGAGGAAATAAAGGGCAATCGCATCACGCGCATCGCCATTGGCTCCGGCGCGGGTCGCAGCGAGATCAAACAACTCCTGACCAGGTTCGATGCGATGAAGGGCATGATGAAGAAACTCGGCCGCAACAAGAAGATGCTCTCCAACATCGCCAAGGGCGGCCTCGGTGCCCTTGGTCCCGGCGGAAAGGGCTTTCCGGGCGGCAAGGGCTTCCCGGGACTTCCAGGAATGGGTCAAAAGATCAAGAAGATAAAACTCTGAAGTCGGTAACATGCCATTCTCGTTCTTTTTAATGTTCCCCGCGCTGCCCCGGTTCACGAAGAAAGACGTTGATGCGGGAAATGTTAATGATGAAGCAGCCGCGCTCTGTGATGCCATCCGTGCCGTGTTTTTCTTGTCCCGTTCCATCCGCAAGGAGCGTACCTTGTGGCTCTCGTTTGCCGCCGACCGCGCGCTCGTCGCGATGGACGGCGGCACCCTCCGGTACCTCGGCCCCGACGAGCGCTCGACGCTCATGATGGTCGACAAGGCCGCAGGCGTGCTGCGATCCAACCCCGCCACGTGGATCGAATCGACGCCGGGGATCACGTGCCTTGCCGGCATCGATACCGGCAACGCCTTGGCAAGGGTCGCGAGGGAGCGTCCCGGGCTAGCCATGGCAGCACCGGCATTCACCGCCGTGGAACCGGCGGGCCGGCCGGCCATCAGGTACCCGCCGGATCTCCCCGCCCTCGCGGCGGACCGCGGCGTCGTGCTGGTCATGGCGCTAGACGGCGGCCCCGTCGCCTCGCGGGCGGGTGCACCCCCCGCGTCGAGCCCTCCTGAACAATTAAAAAACATCGAAATCAATCTGTGTACGGGATCCCCGACACTTGCATCGAAGATCCTCGCCATCAACTTGATCGAGGACAATACCAGGGTGGGTTGAACGTGAAGCTCGACATCGCCATCAATCACGGGTCGTTCTTCGATCCGGCCAGGCGCGAGCTCGTCAAGGGCAACATCGGCATCAAGAACGGCCAGATCGTTTCCGTCAACGGAAAGGAGGACGTGGAATGCGAGATCGATGTCGACGCGGCAGGTGCCATCGTGCTACCGGGCTTCATCGACGTCCACGCGCACTTGCGCGACCTGGAGCACTCGTACAAGGAGACTTTCGCGTCGGGTACCAAGGCCGCGATCCACGGCGGGGTCACGACCCTCGTCTGTATGCCAAACACCAAGCCGGCGGTCAGCAGGCCATCGATCCTGTCCGATTACATGGCCAGGGCACGCGCCGCGTCGTATTGCAACGTCGGGTTCTACAGCGGGTATTCTCTCGAAGAGCACGACTTGTCCGCGCTCAAGGAACAGGGTATCTCCGGCGTGAAGATATACATGGAGCGGTCGCTCGAGGGGCTCAACTGGGCAGACGACGACGTCTTGGGCAGGGCAGTCCGGAACGTGATCCAGGCTGGCTTGCCGCTCCACGTGCATCCCGGCACCGTGCATACCAAGGAGACCGATGGGCTCGCTTACTTGCAGTTTCTGCAAGAACAGGATCTCACCCCGCTGCAAGCTCATTCCCGGGTGCATTCAGACGTGATGGAAGCGAGCGGTATCGACCGCATCATCAAGCTGGCTGCCGCGGCACGCGCCGAAAATCCTTCCATGAAGCCTGCCATCCACGTGTGCCACGTGTCTTCGGCATTGGCGTTGCAAGCCATCAGGGGCTGGCGAGGGCGATTCACGGGCACCATCGCCGCCGAGGCAGCTCCGCACCACATGTTCCTCTCTTGCAATTCGCGCTTCGAGAAGGACGTCGTCGCTAAGGTGCTGCAACCGCTTCGGCCCCAGTCCGACGTGGATGCCGTCTTCAACGCCGTGCTCGATGGTACCATCGACATGGTAGCTTCCGACCACGCGCCGCATACAGCGGACGAGAAGCTGGTACCGTTCCTTGATGCCCCGTCCGGTTTCCCCGTCCTCGACATCTACGCTCCGCTCTTGCTCACGTGCATGGCCAAGCGGGGAGTCCCACTCGGAACCACCGTGCGCGCGTGCTGCGAAGCACCGGCTAACAAGCTCGGGCTCGAGACGAGCAAGGGTGCTATCAAAAAAGGAGCAGATGCCGACGTCATCGTCGCGAGAGAGGTCGAGCCACACGTCCCGAACATCGATGATTTCCAGAGCCAGTCGCGCATCAGCCCCTACGTCGGTGCGGGGATGGAGCTCGAATGGGAGATCACCCACGTGGTCGTGAACGGCGAGTTACAGCTCGAGAACGGGGTGCTCGTCGGCCAGCCTTCGAACCGATTGCTTTTCAAGAACCGACGCAAGCCCGGTACGTGATGGAAAAACCTAAAAAAGGGATCGCTCCATCCTCACCATGATTTCACGGACGTGACACGCGCGCCATGGATCCATCGTACATGCTCGTCATCGAGCCGAAGCTCAAGGAATTCCTTCTTGAAGACGTGCATTTCGAGGATGTCTCGACTGCCTTGATCCCCGAAACCACGAAGGGAAAAGCATCGTTCATTGCCAAGGAAAAGGGCATTCTCTGCGGTTTAATCGAGGTAGAGGCAGTGTATGGCCTTGTCGATTGCAAGGTGACCGCATTGAAGAAAGAGGGCGAGGCGATTGCCAAGGGAGACGTGCTTGCCACGGTGTCCGGCCCCGTCCGCGCGATCTTGCTCGCGGAGCGAACCGCGCTCAACTTGCTCATGCATCTCAGCGGCATCGCCACGATCACGAGCCAGTTCCAGGCCATCGTCGACCAGGAACGCACGAGCCAGAACTGTAAAATCGCGGCCACGCGAAAGACCGTGCCTGGCTTGCGGGCAATGGAGAAGCGGGCGGTCGTGGTGGGCGGGGGTGACGCGCACCGCTGGAACCTCGATGACATGGTCTTGCTCAAGGACAACCACGTCGCTTTCTTCGGTAACATCGAGACAATGGTCACCCGGTACAAGAAAGCCATTTCATTCACTAAAAAGATAGAAGTCGAGGTCACGTCGGCCGGCGATGCCGTCAAGGCAGCGAGAGCGGGCGCGGACATCGTCATGCTCGACAACATGCCGGTGGACGAGATGAAGAGGGCCATCGCGGCGCTCGAGAAGGAAAACTTGCGCGACAAGGTTGTCGTGGAGAGTTCCGGGAACGTGGACATCTCCACGGTGGCCCAGCACGCGAAGGCAGGTGTCGACTTGATATCGACGAGCGCGATCACGTTGCGGGCAAAACCACTCGACATTTCCCTCGAACTCGACGGAAATGAAGGATAATCGGCCTCGAACGCGACGTTTTGTTACCACAAATGTGCGATATCACGAATTTTTAAAAACGCGGGCGGGAATGTTATCTCGAAGGCATGAGCTTGACATAAAACAAACTTGCATGGGCAGAACCCGCATGGAAACGGACTATCTGAAGTTTTTCCAGTCCTTCATCGCCAACATGGTGCAGATGGGCGGTATCAACCTGCTCAAGTCCAACTCGACCATGCTCGGCCGGAACCTGGGCGAGATCTACAAGAAACGCGGCACCACAGACGTCCACGCCGCCTTGAAATCCATGTTCCACGCGATGGCCGGCAAGACCGTCGAGATAACGGATGAGAAAGGCGGCGGATTCACGGTCAACACCGAATTCGAGACGGATTACTGTCCCATAGGGGGGACCGTCAAGCCCAAGCGCCACGAGATGTTTTTCGAAGGGATCTGCAAGCCTTACGCGGTCGGCTTCATATCCGCATTCAAACCGGGCGCAAAAATCGATCTCGTTTGCAAGTCGTGCGTGCTTAAAACCGGGGGTAACAAGTGCAAAATCCAGGCCATCATCCAATGAGCCTCAGGCGCTAGACCTCGCGCTTTCTCCTTCCCGTCCCTATCCATCAACCATGGCTTTATTAGACGCCGCTCCGTCATGCACACATGGGAAAAGGCACCATCCCCCGAGCTCGCTCTGCGCCCACGATATTGGATTTATTTGCTGGTGCGGGGGGGCTAAGCCTTGGATTCGAGCAAGCTGGTTTTAGGGTCGTGGCAGCGGTCGAGTTCTGGGAGCCCGCGTCTAAAACCTATGCGCGCAACCATCCTGGAGTCCATTTGTTCAAGGATGATATCCGAAACGACGACGTGAAACAGAAAATCCTTGCCATTCACCAGGACTCGCCGATCGACGTCATCATTGGCGGTCCACCATGCCAGGGGTACTCTAACGCTGGTAACAGGGACCCGCTCGATCCACGGGGGCAGCTCTACCTCGACTTCTACCAGGTCATCGCCACGATGCAGCCGAGGGCATTCGTCATGGAGAACGTGAAGGGGCTCGCGAGCATGAAGGTCTTGCCGCCGGACCTGCCTAAAAAAGAAGCGGGAGCTATGCAGAAGCAGCTCGCGGCGATCCGGCGGTTCAAGGACCTCAAGCGTTACGGCGCCCAGCGCGCCCTAGATCCCGACGAGCAAGCAGAGTTCGACACGATCGCCCGCACGCTCTCGAAGACACAGACGGCGATCAAGCAACACCTCGTCCCGCTCTTGCCGTTGATCTTGTCTATCGCGGAGCGGGCGGGATACGCGGTTTCGTGGCAAGTCTTGAACGCGAAGCACTTCGGGTCCCCGCAGGCCCGCGAGAGAGTCTTTATCGTCGGCATCAGGAAGGACATCGACCGTGGGTTCGAGTTTCCTAAGCCTTCCGACTGCGTGAGAACGGTTCGAGACGCGTTGCACGATTTGGAAGGGAAGCCGCCGGGCTACTTGCCTAATCACGAGTTCACCCGCCACGCGCCGGCTTTCGTCAAACGCTTGCACTCCACCGCGCCGGGCGAGAATGTCTACGAGCACTACACGGACGGCTGGTGGCGGCTGCTCCCCGACAAGCCCGCCAGGACGGTGAAGGAGAACCACGGCGGCGTGTTCGTGCACTACAGCGAGGACCGCGTCCTCACGCCCAGGGAACTCGCGCGGCTGCAAGACTTCCCGGATGACTACGTGTTCGAGGGGGCGAAGAGCATGGTCTTGAAGCAGATCGGGAACGCGGTGCCGGTGAACTTGTCCAGGGCGATCGCCGAGGAACTGCTTAAGTTCCTGGATGTGTAACATCCATTAAATTTTGAGAATTGTCTAGCAATTTTCAAGAAAGTGTCCAATTATTTTTGAGAAATGATGTTTTTACAAATAAACGGGAATGGACGGAAAAATAAACGGGAATGGCGAGTTTCTCTTAGAAATAAACGGGAATGGCCGATCCTAACGGATAAAGGTTCTGACAAAATGTTTTGCACGGTTCTTTTTAAATTCTTGGCATGGAGATACGTCTAAATAACATTTTCTCGATTTGTTCTCAGATGACTTTCCTTTCCAGATATTCGAGATATCTACACCTGAACGTGCTTCGGCCGGGTATTTTCGTGGAACTATATCCCCGATCGACTAGTTTCTTTGCGAATTCTTCCCAACATCGAGAAATGGGGATTGGGTTTGTTTTACATTCATTCTCCGCTATTTGGCTTTCCAGTATTGCCTCTATTTCCGGTAGAAAACCTCTACGTCGACCTGCAAATCTATTTCTAGGGGATAGGGCAGGAAGACCCCCTTGCTTGTAACTCTCAATCCATCGATAGAAGGTACTCAAACCGATCCCACCCTCATTAGCGCTGCGCCGTGCCCCTTCAGTCGACTTATTCGAGCTGGAAAGGTACGGCTTGATTATCCGGTATCGGAATTCTGCAACATCGAGTTCTTTCTCAGTTAATTCCCGGGGATGGACTATATTTTTCGTGGTAACCTCCGGCCGGATTTTTTGCAGATGGCAGAAATCCTCTATTTCCTCGATCCTTCGAGGTAATGTCACGTGCAGGGATCCAATCTATGCTCATTCCCACACTAACTCCAGGAAAAAATGCTCGCTTTATATTCGATTCCCATGATTTGATCAGAAACCGACTTCATTCCAAGACTAAAATAAGTGTCCATTCCCATATTAACAAAAATCGAATCCGAGTTAGGCGTTCACGACCCCGATCCTAAATACATTCATTCCCAAACCAGAGAAAAAACATCAAGAAATAAAGATAAGAAACCTTTAAATAATTGATATTCAATTTTGCCACTAAATGATTCAGATTATCGAATTCTAAAGGGATACTCATTGTCAACTAGATCCCCAATCACGCAAACAAACCTTTATGCCATAGAAACTGTAATAACTGAGTTTGGCACGTTAGCTGCACCAATTATTCAAGATTGGTTTAATCAAGCTCGACCCATAGGCAAAAACCGTCAAATTTTGATAGATCCGTATAAGACACGCATACATCGTTTTGACCATTTCCAAATTGTATGTACGATGGTTATGAAAAGGAATGATTATTCGGATAGCTTCTATTACGATACATCTATGGCAGATTTTGCAACTTTTTTTAGAAGAATGAATGATCCAACTACTATTGTAAAAACAGATGAAATCGAATCATGGCGGTTGATCGCATTTTTCTTATCAACGTGGGGCGCTATCGGTAGGGTTGTTACGGATATAAGCCTAAAAGTATGGCAATTGCATGAGATATTGAAGATTCTAATATCTCTAAAGCAGATATTTTTAAACAAGAGAATAACCGCTTTGGAAAATCTTCCATCAACAGATCAAGACATTAAGCAATTGGTCCAGGAAATGTATAGTCTTGATGGTATTGGACCGACGGTAGGACCTAAAATTCTGCATCTCGCATTTCCAGAAATTTTCATTCCACAAGATAATGCAATTCTGCAAATATTTAATCTATGGCCAAAATCCAAGAACGAGTATTCAGACAAGTATTATGATTATCTGGATTTGGTCCGGGTTCTATTAAACACATATAGACAAGAATTAACTGCAATTTCCGCAATCTTCGGGAGACGTCCAATACTTTATGTTATTGCTGGACTTTCAAAGTTATGTTTTATATATCCCTTGATAAAACCGTTCTTTCAAGTCAATCACTA
>JAUQYZ010000336.1 GCA_030587475.1 Candidatus Sigynarchaeum calidifontis | reverse complement strand
GCCATCTACTCGTCTTCGGCGTGGAGGAGCAGGGACGCGCGCATCAAGCTGGTCCCCGGGCTCGTCCCGCTGTACGAGGCCATCCGGGGCATGCACCGCCCCATGCGCAAGGACGACCTGCAGGTCGCCGGGCCCGCCCCGCCCGCCAGGATACGCTGCAAGGCGGCCGTCGACGTGACGCCCTTCGAGAAAAAATTCGGCTACACGACGTGCATCTTCACGTGCGAGAAGACCGGCGAGTCGCTGTCCATCAACGTGAACCGCCAGTGCGCGAACGCCGAGGGCATGGAGCTCCACTGCTCGTCGGCGGCGACGGCGCATGCCTTGCTCGCCTTCGCGCTCGGGCACCTGCGGGGGACGGGCGTGCAGTACGTGGAAGGCTACTGCCCCGCCAGCAAGCCCGCCTTGCAAGAGGCGTTCCTCGCCGCCGGGTACCGCCCGTTCGGGTACGTCCCGGCGTGGAACCGGGATCCCAGGACCGGCTTGCACGTCGACCACGTCGTGTTCGGCTGGTCCGCGTGCAAGGTCGACCCCGCGGCGACGAAGTTCACGGAGAAGTCGGCGGCGCTCGCGGGAGTGCTGGGATTGTGATATCACTTCTTTCCTCTTTCTTATGATCGGGACGATATGTCTCACGCATCGACGGGACGGCGCTTCTTGAATCGCAGACGCTTGCGATTCTTTACTACCAGCAATGCTCCCACGGCGATTCCTCCACCAGCGACGAGCAAGATCCCGTAATCAGCGAAAAACCGGCTTGTGGAATCCTCCACCACCACGATTCTCTGTATCACGACCGTGTCCCCGTCCCGGTCCACGATCGTCACGACGATGGTGTATGATCCAGGATTCAAGAACGCGTGTGTAGGGGATTGACAAGTCTGATTGCTTGATCCATCCCCGAAATTCCACGAAAAACTGAGCGGAGCGTTCTCTCCTCCCGCTCCCGCGAACGAGAAGCCCAGGAGACTGTTTGTAACGGGTCTTGCATCTGAGCAAGTGATGGTGCCCGAAGGGATCGTGTCGATTTCGACGACGATGTAATTCTCTACATGCATGTGACTCATGTTGAAGTTGGCATCATTTACAAACAAGGTGATATTGTAGATACCTGCTGAATTGAACGAATATATCAAGTCGCCGATTGGTCGTATTTGCAATTCATTATTAATCCCCCAATATGCAGTCGTGGGCAAGTTGCCCGGGCTGCCCGTGAAAGAGATTAGCACTGACTCGCCGACCATGACACGCGTCGCGTTCGCGGAGAAGTTCGCCACGGGCACGACATCGGGAACCACTTCTATGAAGCTTTTGGTCGTGAACGTGTCCCCATCCCAGTCCGTGACCGTGAGATTCACGGAATACGTGCCTAGCGAGGGAAACGAGCAATACGGGCTTGCAAAAGACGAGTTTGCCCCGTAATCTTGGATCTGCCATTGGTATGATAGCGGCTCGTTTCCGAAATCGCCTTCTGCATAGAGCTGAAAGCCATAATTGGGTATCGGATTAGGCATGCTCGAAGCGATCGTGACGTTCGGCTTCAGCTCCGGGAGCACGTGGATATAATTTACCTTGCACTCTGTCGATGTGTCGCCATCCCAGTCCGTGCAAGTGACCGTGACCGTGTAATTCCCAGGAGCTGCGTAGTCGTGAATATGAAAGCCATTCGTCGTCGTCGTGATATTGCCCGTGCCGTCCCCGAAATTCCACACGTAATGCGAATTCGAGATGGAGACGTCGTTACCGGCAGTGCCGTTATATGCAAAATAGAGCGTTGCATGATTAAAGACGAAGGTCGTTGGTGTGCCATAGAAATCCGCCACGGGAACCGTGTCGATCTGGACTTCAATGTCTCCCTCGTTTCCGGTCGTTCGCGTCCTGAAGTCCCCGTCCACGTCGACCACCGTATGCGTGACGAGGTAAGTGCCGGGGGCATGATATGTATGGACGGGATCGCGCTCGCTTGACACGGGCGACCCGTCCCCGAAGTCCCACGTGTGGTTTGCTGGCAAGTTGCCCTCGGATCCAGCGGTGAAGGCGACACTCCAGCCCACGAGGATTATCGTCTCGTTGGTTGAGAAATTAGGAACCGGAACGTAATCGCGCTCGACATTCAACGTGCCCGCCATTCGTGTTATTACGTTCCCCTCGACGTCGATGACCGTGATCGTGATGTTGACCGGCCCATATGTGAAGAACGTGTGAGGGGGCGATGCTCCGGTCCCGTTTGCCGTGCCGTCACCAAAGTTCCACTGATATGATACAATTCCGTCGCCGGTGGTTCCGTTATAATCAAAGACGATATTCTGGTACTGGATCACGCGGACCGGATTAGTCGAATAATCAAGAATTGGAAGAGTCTCTTCTAACATCTTGATCGTGAAATTCCCCGTTCCAGTGTTGCCGACCACGTATAACCCCACGTGGTTCGCCGTCAAGCACGTGCCGGTGATGGAAGGTTCGTTCCACAGCAGCGAGCCCGTCGTGTTCCACTTGGCGAGACCCCCGCTGGAGAGCGTGTAGACGCGGTTGTGATGGGTAAACACTTGCCCCCCGCTCCCTCCGTTCGGGAGAGGAATACTCCAGATCTGCGATCCGAGGTCTTTATTCCACCGCGTCAACACGTCACCACACGTGAATAGAGCTGGGCCGTCCCCATGCAGAGATTTTATGTTGGTAAAGCTATTCGTTTGATTGAATCTATCCCATTCAACGTAGGGATGAGCCCATCTCGATACGTGGCCTCCTTGTGAGATCTTTTCTCCGGCCCGGAACAAGTATGTCCCGTCGAACCACAAAGAATACGCTCGGCTCGCGCCATAATCGCTACCTCCACTATAGAGATCACCGTTTTCACGCCAACTCATCATTGACAAGTTTGGGATCCCAGTCTCGGCAACAACACTGATGACATTATTTGCCTTATAACAAGCGCGGGCCTTGGTATCTACCGTCACATCTCCCCTGAATCTTTCCCAGATCTTCGCTCCCGTGCTTGCATCCCACTTGATCACGACCGTCCGGTTGACCGTGCTGCCGACATGATTGGAGTATCCACAAGTATACACGCACGAATCGTTGGCCCAGATTCCCGTCCCGAAGTCGTTGGAATGCTGTCCCAGTTCGTACCAGTCCCAGGTCACGTTCCAGAGCATCGCCCCCGTGCGGGCATTCAACTTGATGAGCACCATGTCTGCAGTGCCGGCAGTCCCGAAACTCTTTGTCGTACCGACGATGAATACGTGATCATCAGTCGCAAAGCACGAGCTTGCCGTGTCCTCCAAGACACCCCCCCAATCAACCGTCCAGTTCACGTCCGAAGAGCAATCCTCGATATCAATCTCATGATTCGGAAGGAATTCTGGTGCGTGTATCGATGTGTCGATATTCATTCCGATGATGAAACCAGCACACGCCAAGAGTCCAACAGTGAATATAAGGGCCTTGATAGAGCCCGGAGAGGAGTACATCATGATCTTCACGTTCGATTAATCGGTCATTACCATCTCTCAACACACTTGGTTAAAAACCCATATTTCCTCAAGCCATGATCGCCTTCTGGTCGACCTTGCACGAGTTGAACCTGCCGACATTGCCGTCACGAGCATGCTTCTTGCACTGCCAGATCGGCGCGTAGACTTCCTCCTCAGCCAATCCTATAGCGAAGGATGTCGTTAGCATCGAAGAAACCCTTGATACCCGTGATGTATCTGATTATGTCCCGGTAGACCTTGACCGCCTTCGGACGATTTCTCTTGCCCTTTTTACCCGGACTGGTACCGGCGGGGCCATCGTTCCACCAGCCTTCACCGTCCCGGTGAGGAGCGTTGATCCGGACCTGGGCGAACGCGCTGGCAGAACCCACGACCACCAGCGCTGCCCTTGCACGCGACATCGCCACGTTCACCCGCCGGTACTCGCGCATGAAGGTCGATTCCTCGGTGGCAGTCATGCTCACGATCACGATGTCTTGCTGCCTGCCTTGGAAACTATCGACCGTCCCGACCTCGAGATCCACCCTCGGATCGAAGTGATGCAGCGTGCGGCCTTCGAGCAGCGCATCGAGCATGGTCAAGATGTCATCGCGCTGGTCGGCATAAAAGGCGATGATAGCGACGCGTTTCTTCTTCGACGGATGGTCTTCGGCATGGACGATTATCTGGTCGACCAGGTGGCGGATGATTTCTATCTCGAACGCGTTGACGCGCGACGTGCCATGTTCCTTGATGGATTGCTCGTTTGCTTTGCCTTCTGCCAGGTTAAACGACGTGTCGAGCCACATCGCATGAGGATAGCTGCCATCCTTGTAACGCGGGAGCAATCGCCCGTTCAGGGCGAACCGTATGGGGTGCTCGCACGCGATCTCCTCGTCCACGATGCCGGAGACGAGCTTGAACTCGTCGGGATAAAACATGTTCACGATGTCCATGATATGATGGTGCATGTGGAAGTTAATGCGCAACACGGACTTCGCCTCGTCTGGTGCCTCCTTGAAAAGCTTCTCGAAATACGTCCGCTTGAACAAGGTGGCATATTTGGCCATGATCCGCCTCGAACATTCATCATCGCCCTCCATTATGGGCAACTCCTTGAACACGGGTGGCAATTGGTTGAAGTCGCCGATGAGCGCGACGCGCTCCCCGATGAGCGACGCGGCCACGATCTCCGGGAAGGTCGCTTTCGACACCTCGTCGACGAGCACGATGTCGGCTATCTTGCTACCACCAGCTTTGCCCTTCATGAAGTTGTCCTTTCCCGCTTCGTGGCACGTCGCGCCGACGACGTTGATGTTCTCGTAATAAGCCATGGACATCCGCTTTCTCTGGACAGGGGCATCGTTATCGAATAATCGAAGGGATTCCTCGAGCAATTCGAACCATGACTCCTTGCCAGCCGCCTTCTCCGGCGGCGCCTCCTTCATCTCGAGCATTTTTTTCACGCGGTTCTTGAACATGTCGAAAAACCGAGCAGGCGCATCCGGTTCCATGAAAGGCTTGACCTGGCGCGGCACGCGCGCCGCATTCCCGAGGCGAATCGCGCGAACATGGAGGAGTTCCCCGATGCGCTCGAAAGCGTTGTCGACCGCGGAGTTCACTTGGGAGAGCACGAAGACCCGGAGACCCGCCTTGACGGCAAGATTTATCACCTCGACGGCGAGCGTCGTCTTTCCCGTCCCGGGCGGGCCGAGGACCAGGTATAGATCCCGCGTGCCGAGAATGCCCTTGATGGCCGCCATCGTGCCCGGGCAGTCCCACGCCCTCCGATCGACCAGGTCCTCGCGCCTCACGTCGACAGGCATGATCCGCCCAGTCGCGTGGCTTGCATCGGCGATGCTGCGGGTCATGCCCGGATTCACGGCCACGTTCCGCAGGTATTTTCGCAAGTTATACGCTTGGGCCCGAGCAAGAAACACGTCGCGCCAGATGTTCGTGATCAAGAACTTGTTCTCGCCGGCGAGTTCCTCGATGTGAACCCGGTCATCGACCACCTGGACGATGACCGTCAGCGAGTTGTCGCGGTTTCGCCTGGTCTCCATGTAGTTCCCGACCTGGATGTATTCCAGGTCCTCGAGCAACGCGGGATCGCGTTCAACGATGCGCTCTTTCGCTTCCTTCCACGTACGAGGCATTGCCCGCTCCCCTTGTGCCACGTCCACCGGGAGAGAGACGACCGAGAGCTCTTGCCCGCGCTTTATCTTCGCAAGCTCCGCTTCGATGGGTTGCAACGCGTCGAAGGTGAACGCGATCTTGCTGAACGAGTGTTCCTCTACCCGGTGGAACGGGGCCCCGTGCTCGTCGATATCAGCAATCTCCCGCTCGAAGAGCCCGAGGTATCTCAGCCACGTCTTCACGTGTTCCACGATCTCGGCGTCGTACGGGGGAACCGAGGCACGGAGCGCCGCGAGGCGGGTATCGGCCATCTTGAACGGGCTGTTGCTCGTTGTCCTGACCCACGCTGGAACGACCTCCACGACTCGTTCGTTTTCCCGGATCGGGTTCACCGGGCTGAAGAACAAGTCGGTGAGGATGAGGCACCCGTCGCCTTCGACGGCCTCGAAACATAACTGGTATTTGTGGACGCGGTCCCTCCCCGCGCGCACCTCGACCGTCGTGAGCTTCCCATCCTTCGACATGGGTGGAAAGCGAATGATGTACTTTCCCCTCTCCTCTATCTCCGTGAAATCATCGGCCTTGTTAAACATGGCAATGTTTTCGAAATGGAGCCGTGTCTTGTGTTCCACGCGGTTCCGCATAAATAATGCTTGCATGAAGTTCTCCACTTGTCCCCTCGCCTTGGCGAGGACGGGTTGAACATCCTTGGCGATGTCGTCCTTGCGGAGCCGTGCTATGACGGTCATCAGCCAGGAGAAATCTGGATCTGCGTGTTTGGCCACTATGAAGCTATTGTCTAGGCGGCAATTGAACGCGATGAGGCCGATGTCGATGGGATCTGACTCGGTCAAACCGGTCTCGGCACGTGGTAACACTCCTCCTCTTGCCGGTTGTTTCGTGAATCTCATCCTGTTATCTAGTGCAGGTATTTGAACGGATGATGTCTCGGGGATCTCGGATAGCAAGGATGTCATCTGGTCTGTGATGTTCCGCTCGAGCATCACGTACACGGGTTCGGGCATCACCCTGCCGGGCACGAGATGCTTGACGAGGAACGAGTCGCGGTTCGTGTTGCAGTACAAGATATAGCCCGCTCGCTTCTCGATCTCTCGCCAGAGCGGGAGCAAGACTTCCCGGTAATCGAAACCGTCGACGAACGTTATATCACCGTAAGCCGTGTCCCTCCGCGTGAGATGCATTTTCAAGCCGACCCATCCGAAGAGATTGCCGCCGGTCGTCTCGATGGCCAGGAACACGGGATTTGCGCCCCCTTGTCTCGGATAGAAGGCTCGTATGAGCGATGCCGGCGAGCGATGATATCGCTTGTAGAAGTCGAGTGCTTCTTGCAAGTTGGCGTCGAGGCCGGTTGCATACCTGGATATATCCGCCGCAAGAATCGAAGCGATGATATCATCGTCCTCATCGATTTGTCTCAGCACGGCTTGCTTGCCTGGCCGCCCGCCCGTGAAATAGGAGGGGAGCTCAATCCGGACCTTGTATCGTTTCCGCGCGATGTCATCCTCGCTACGATGCTCTGCCCAGTCCTCCGGATGGCACCGGGGGCAGCGAATGATGTCGCGCACTTGCTTCGGGGTCGCTTCATACACATGGCCGCGCGAGCATTGCCACGCGAGCGGGGAATCATCGTCCTTGTACGTGTCCGATAACAGTCTCGCGCCGAGGATCCGGCCGATATCCGCCAGTTCCTCGAGATGCTCTGCCGGATCGAGGCCGGCGATCTCGTCATCCTCGTCCCCCCTCTCGATCCGGTCATCGATCTCTCGACATTCCGGGCACCACGCGCCATGAAGGATTTTACCGAAGGGTGCCGACCACGCGTGCCCGCATTCGCAGGTCCATTCGAGGGGTACCTTCACGTTGGTATAGGCCGCGGACACGCAAGTGCCCCCACGCTCCCTGGCGAATCGCTTGGCCTCATCTATGTCATGTCTATGACGCATTCTCGCCGCGGCGCAAAGCGGGCACCACGATCCAGCGATGACGTGTCTCGGCGCGGCAAACCATGCCCCGTGCTCCGGGTTCCCGCATTTCCAGAGGAGCTTGTCGTTGACCGTCGAGAAGGTATCCGAGAGCAGCGTCCCACCAAGTGCAGAGGCCATCAACCGCAACATCTCTATATTATACTTCTTGGCACGGCTCGGCACATTCCCCTTCTGTCCCGCCCGCTTGCAGCGGGGGCACCACGATCCCGCGATCACTGACCGTGCCTCCGCCATCCACAGATGACCTGCGCTGCACTTGAACACGAGGCGGTCGCGGCTAGAATCGCAGCGTGCACCCAAACAAGTCCCGCCGCGCGACGCGGCCTTATCTTTCACGCGATGCAACGTGACGGCACGTTTTGCCCTGGCACAAACGGGGCACCACGATCCCTTGTAGAGCAAGTTGCTTACACGTGCTTGCCATTCATGCCCTTTGAAACATCGCATCTTGACGATGGAGGCGCTGGTGAGCAGCCCATCGTGGGTAATAGACCCGTGCCTTGCTGAAGCAATGGTAATAAGCCTCTGGAGGGTGGTCTGGGGCATGGATTCGATCCTCAAGATACCGTGTTCAAGATCATTGATGCCAAGCGTCGAAAAAACTTGATAGATCGGGCTAGATCGCCATGATTCAACCATCGGTGCACGCCTTAATTAAATTTTTCCTGATTCAATTCCCTCTTTCTAGATAAAATCCTCCATATCTTGGCAAATGCACAATTCATGATTGAAAACTCGAATATCTCGTGCGTATCTCTTGGTTCGCTCGTAGCTCCTTGGACATGCATGAATTAGGATTGCTAACGAGTATAGCATTCCCTCGTTCTCTTGCATCGATTGCCCGGCTGATCCGGAGCGTCTTCTTTAGAGGGGACTTCATACCCGACCTATCCTGGCCATCACGCGTGATTGATCTGCAATGTCTGTCCCAGGTCTCGAATGTAGCATGCCGGATGAAATGGTTATATACCGAAGAGCTATATCCAATATCATCTCGATCTACGAGTTCGTAAGCGACGAGAACCGGCCAGCATCGAGGTCGGGGTCGCCCA
>JAUQYZ010000169.1 GCA_030587475.1 Candidatus Sigynarchaeum calidifontis | reverse complement strand
CGCTCGAGCCGCAGCGAGCCGACCGGGTCGCCGTTCTCGCCCCAGCCGACCAGTACCGATTCGCCGAAGTACGCGTACCCGTACCCGCCGATGTCCCCGTCCAGCCCCCAGTTGAACGACCAGTAGAGCCAGCCGGGCACGCCATACGTCCAGTGTAGCCAGAACGAGTTGCGCTGGAGGATCCCTTGCATGTAGATGTCCGTGTCGGTCGTGGGAAAGTGGTTGTGCGTGTGGTAGACCCACAGCTCCTTCCCGCGCGTCGCGTTGCCCGTCGCGTTGTAGGTCGTGTCGAGGTAGGTCTTGATGCGGGTAGGCCAGCCATCCGGCGTGCCGTCCCCGGGGAGCGTGGACGACGGCTCCCACCGGTGGACGTGGAAGCAATAAATGTCGACGTCGGCCAGGAACGTGTCCGGGTACGTGTAGAGATCCTGGTTCATGGTCTCCATCACCTTGAGGTCGGGAGCGTATGCATGGATGAGCTGCGCCACCCGGATGATGCCGGGATACATCTCGGGGCCGGGCTCGTCCTGGATGAAGTAGTAGGCGTGCTCGAGGTAGGTCGTGCCCCACGGCGTCGTGTGGTTCGAGAGGTAGGCCGTCAAGTTTTGAAGGTACCACGAGAACACGGTCTTCTCGTCGTCGGTGGGATCCAGCGTGCCCCACGCGAGGCCCGGGATGTTGCTGATGGCCACGGGGAAGTACTTCATGCCTCTGGCGAAGCTCGCGTTGAGCTGGTCGAGGTAGGTCGGCCAATCGAACGTGATTGACAGCGGGCCCTTGGAAATGTTGGTGTTCGCAGCCGTCACGGCGCGGGGCGAGAAGTACCAGTCGAGCCGGTGCTCGGCGTAGAGATCGTGCCACGCGGGCGTGTCGGGGATGCCCCAGATGATCTCGGTCGCCACGTGCCGCTCGACCGGGACCGTGAAGTTGAAGACCTCGACCTCCAGCGTGAACGTCACGTCGCGGCTGACGTACGCCCGCTCGATGCCGGGCGGCGTGCCATGGTAGTCCTGGCTGTGGAAGCACATGGTCGTCCGGTAGATGCCCGGCTTGATTGAATCGTTCGCCGGTATCCCCACGTCGACGTAGAATGGCCAGTTCTGGCGGCCCGACAAGGGCAGCGAGAACGGCGTGTCGACCGCCTTGAAGGGCAGGAGCCGGTCTGGATACTGGTAGTTAAGCTGGGGCACGTAGTCCACGATGAAGGTGGAGATGTTGCCACTCCCGATTCGGCTGGACGGGGAACCGTCGAGGACGAGGTCGCCCGTCGGGGCGAGGGACATCACGTTCAAGCTCTTGAGCCGCCACGGCGTGAGGACGACCTGGAAGCCCTCGTGCTCGCCCCGCGCCATGGCGATGCGCGCCGTGCTGTTCACGGGCGATGACGGCAGGTCGGGGCGGTAGTTCGCGTCGATGCTTCGCAAGGAATCCGCTTGCCACAGGTAGTAATCCGTGCCGTAGCTGCCCAGCACGCGCTCGGTGGATCGCGTGGCGATGTGCAATCCCGTGAACGAGCCCGTGACGACGAGGCCGGCGACGACGGCGAGCACGATGGCGGCCTTCACCAGCCGCGCCCGGTCGGGAATCTCCAGCCTCAGGAATTTCCGACCAGCCGGGCCGCGCTGCGCCGTGGCAGGCACGGGCTGTATGCCTGGGGCGATCGCGGGGTTGGACACGGCCATGAAGGTCGCGTATTCGGGTACCACTCCCCGGGCTTGCAGCGCCCGCTTTCCCTTGTTCCAGAAAGCACCCGGGATCATGCCCAGGATCTTCGCTTGGGACAGAACCAACAACAAGAGCAAGCCTGCGTAGAGTGCGATCTGGAAGCACTCGGTGCAGAAATAGTCCCACTTGATGACCATTGAAGCAAGCAGCCCACCGCCGATGAAGAACGAGGTGCCGAAGCCCCAGAAAGACTGCGAGAATCGCCCGATGGCCATCGAGCGCGCGTGGAGCATCGCCGATAACAGCACGCCGGAGAACGTCGCCGCAGCGAGCCAGGTCACGGCCGGGGCGTGATCGAGAAGGGCATAAGGATCCGAGTAGAGAACCCCGGCCGTGATGGCGAGGAGCGCCGTCGACCCGAAGAGCATGGCGAACCGGCTCGGCACGGCCTTGTAAAAGAGCCCCCACGCCATCGCCGTGGCCAACAAGGCCGGGCAGAACTCGAGCCAGAGCGGGACTATGCTGGCCTTGACCAGCACGCTCACGAGGATGATGCCGGTGCCCAACACGAGCAATAAAATTACCATGAAAGCGACGATGCCGCGCACGGCGTGCAATGTCCCGTTCCGGCCGTTCTTGAAGATGGCCGGCATCGCGTCGATCCCGCGTCGGCGCTCGATCGTTCCCGCCGACAGCGCCCTCGCGATGTTCTGCTTGATCCCGACTGCCTGCCCCGCGCGGGCGGCGACCATCGTGCCGTGGATACCGACCTCGACGAGCAGCGACCAGGCCGGGCCGAACTGCGCGAGCACGCCGATGTCGACCCATGATACACCGACCAATATCAAAGCCATCAGGATGGCGGCGTTCCGGCTTCGCTCGGCGGGGACGAGACTCGACGTGAAGAGGCCACTGCCGGACACGATGAACGTGGAAAACGCCGAGGAAAAGTAGACCATGACCGGGTAGAACGAGTAGATGTAATGCAAGCCGAGCTGCTGGACGACTGGGCCGCCGATCCACTCGGCATAGGCCGTGATGTCAATGATGTAAATAATGGCGCAGACGACGGCAAAGCAAGACGTTGCCAGTTGCACCAGGGTTCTCCGTCCCGGATCATGGATCCAGATAGGCCCCGTGACCATGCACGCGAGGATTGGAACGAGTATAGAGACCAGCACGCCGACAAGCGTCGCGTTCGACGCGAGGTCGGAATCCACGAAGGGGTAAATGGCGCCCAGTTTTATGATAAAGGCGAGAAATACCGACAGGCTGGCAACGGAGGCTGCTTTTTCCAACACGTCATGCCCGGGACTGATGAGTTTTTCTGTAATTGTGCTCATGATAGGACGTTGGTTGCTGGCAATGTTATATAACCGCATACTTCGCGCGGTGAATATTACATCATTGGCAGCGCGCCTCGTCTCTGAAAACGACACGTGAGTGGCATCTGGAAAAAACAGCCGTGATTACGGCCCGGATCCCGAAAAGGCCGGGGATGCGAGAACCTTTAAATTAACAGTCAGGTGTGCAGATGCAGAGGGTAGATCTGGGAGGTCTTTACTAGTGCATTGGCCAAGGGAGCGTGATATTATTTGGACAAAAGGTGTCGTTGTCTACGCGCAAGTAATTCCAGGCGTGTCAACGACGGATACGGGGCATTTGTTTGATTGGACCTCTGGCGGTGTTACACATGCCGGCTTGCAATCGACGATTGAAAGAACGCCCGAGAATCAGAGATCCGATGTGTACAGGCTATGGCTATCTACAAATAATGTAAACATGTGGACGAACCGGTTAGGACTGCTGTTTGGAGGATTCTGCGCACAGCCGCCAGGGTGATGAAGTGCACGTGGGCTAGCTTTATAATACCGTGCTTTCTCTTTTTTTATATATGTGGCATCCGTTCGATATTCTACGTGGATTAACTTCTACGTGGATTAACTCTCATGGAGAGCACGAAATTCTTGCGAAAGATGACGGATGTCGAGCTCGAGCAGCATTGGGTGCATGTAACGAGGAGATGGTTGGGTATACGATGGATGATAGCTCCCCCGAAGAGATATGTTGATGATCCCGTGTTATCTGCGCATCAGAATGATGTCTTGCGAGCTTTTTTCGATGCTTGCACAGTGGAGTTAGAAAATATCGGCCGGATCTGGACATGGCGTCGTTTTTTTAACCAGAAACTTCCAGAACTGAAACCAGCAATTCAAGATTTGGAGCAATTCCGAATTTCGAGAAGCGAGAAAAGAAAAGTCTGGAAGCGAGCGGCACTCACGCCTGCTGAACGTGGAGATTTTGATTATATATAATGGCTCGTCAAGAATCCAATTGTGCCTGTTCTGCTCCGTTCCTGGCAAGAAATTGATCTTTTAAAGTCTTCATTTCGACAAACTACTAATTGTCTTCTTCAATCTGTTTATGTTCTTTGTGTTAACTTAATAGAAACCTAAAAGTGTCTTATGATTTTATGGTTGATCGGTAAGAATGGGGTGTAAATGCCTCTCTTGCTAGATCTTTTGGAATTAATGCCATTCTCTTGCATAACGATTAATCTTCATCCTTTTTCTCCTATAAATTATTAGATAATTCGTACTAACTCATTCTTTTTAATATATTACGCCGGTAAGCCTTTAATGAGTATCTTTCGACAGCCTATACATTCGAGATGGGAAAGTGTTAAAATACGCGTGTTACGTTGGGTTTAACAAGGTAAGATAGGTATAAAATTATAGTAATAAGGCGAAAAGTATAATCTGGTCGACGCGATTAACATTCACTGCTGTGGGATCATCGCATGGAAATCCACCAATACGAACCCTATCATGAGCCTGAAACTGTCGACGGGCCCATGAGATTACGGGAAAGCGGGGAACAATTGGACATCATGAAGGCGCTCGCATCCGACACGCGGTTGAAAATCGTCAAGCTCTTGCGTACCAAGCGGAACACGCCCGAGCGCGGCCTTGACATATCATCACTCGCAGCAGTGCTCGGGCAAACCGAAGCGAACATATCTGCGCAATGCAAGCGGCTGGAGAAGGTCGGGCTCATCAAGATCGAATACAAGCCAGGCGGCCACGGCGTGCGGAAGATTTGCCAGGTCGATTTCACGGGAATCGAGCTCTTGCTTGATTAACGTGACATTCATTCCTGTTTTACCCCTTGTCCTTCGTTCCATTCCTAGATCGATGGTTGCTAGATGCCTAATTTAATAGGTATTCAGAATCCTATTCTTGCCGTCGGATATCCAGGGGGCTGATGCGTTTGGTTCGCCAGTTTCCGGCATTTCTTTGAAGTCATGCACTATTCCAGAACAAGATTTGCTGTGTTTGCTTTTTTGGACAATAGTTGTTGTACTTGGCATGTTATCAAGCATGTAACACGGGATATGACGGAAGGATGCAGCGACACACGCGAATTTGATAGTAAAAACAAGTTTCGTGCCGATCGAAAATGCAGAATGCCCGTACTTGCTTTGCAAGCCGCGGCTCGATGGTCAGCAAATTGAGAAAAGTAATGTACATAAACAGCATACATTTATTTCTAGAACTCGCGGCTGAATCGAATTAAACCGGGTAGTTCAAAACGTGATCTGTCACGACGTCGCGGCGCCGCGGGGCTGTGTTCGCGATTCTCGGCTTTCAAAAAGCCGGGAAAAAAAAGAAGGCTTGATATCCCGGCAAGAATGAAATCATGGAGCGATGCGGGGGGAGGATATAGCCTCGACAATAACCGCGATCTAAGGGCTCGGCTTCACGATTCTCTGGCAGCGATCGCAAATCATAACCTGTTTTCCCGAGTCCTTGTCTACCGTTAACGTCTTGCGCAGGGGGCCGCCACACCTCGGGCACGGCGCCGGGAATGGCACTGTCGCAGCTGGCGCAGCCGGCACAGACGGCATGCATAACTCCGAGTCCAGCAGGATCAGCAAGAGCGGCGCTGGCGGGCGCGGCGGTACGGGGCAAAAGCTCTGCCTGGTGCTCGTGCTATCGGCACGCTACGAGACCATCGGCTGGCTCGGCCCGCGCTGTGCTGGCGAGCTCGTGGCATTCCATACCATGAACCCCTTGCTGCTCGCCGCACTCGTCGTGGCCACGGTGCGCGCCATCGCTTCGGGCACGATCATCGCCGCACTCGTCCTGTCCAGGACCGCCGGGCGGGAGCGCCGGGTGTCGAGGGGTCGCGCCATCTCGGGGCCGCCCGCGGCCCTCCCCGTGCCCCGCGTCGCCAGGCACCGAAAACTCGTCACGATCACCCGCGGGTTTCCTCTAACGACCCGCCCGGCAAGGTCTTGGCAACTTGCCAAGCCTGTCCATTATTAGAGTTCAAGTAAAGGTGCTCGTTATTGAGTTTTCAACGAACCGCCCCGAAGGGTGCGTGATGAAAGGCGGGATCACTTGATCCCAAGGCGCATCTTGAGTTCCAGGTTCTCGGCAGCCAATTTGTCGAGAACCTTGTCCTTCTCGTCGATGACCTTGTCCTTCTCGTCGATGACCTTGTCCTTCTCGTCGATGACCTTGTCCTTCTCGTCGATGACCTTGTCCTTCTCGTCGATGACCTTGTCCTTCTCGTCGAGTAATGCGTCCTTTTCCTTCAATTCACGCTCCAGGTCCTCGACCAGCATGATGTTCTCGACGGGAATGATGATGCTCTCGTCCAGATCCAGCTTCTCGGCCACGGCCTTCTTGCTCTTGTGCATGAGCGCCACCACGTCATCTTCAAGCTCGCGGGTGTTCGTGATGCCCGCGAGATCCATGTCCACCCAGCATAATAAGTATTTGCACGCGGCCCGCGGGCTCGCGCCGTCCTTGAACTTGTAGAAAAACACGACCCAGAGACGATCGACGCGCCGTCGCTGCTTCCGCTTCAGCCGCAGTACCAGCGACAGCTTCCCCTTCACCTTGGAAACCGTCACGTCCACGATCGTCTTCACCTCGATGGCCTCGTGCGCGTCGTCGATCCAGATGTCGAGCCGGGTACGCCCGCGCCGCACCTCGTACCGGCCCCGGTCGCCGTGCACGAGGTGCTTGAACACGATCTTGAGCACGTCGTGCTGCCCTTGCTCGTCCCTCGCCCGCGTGAACCGCCGCAAGTGCCGCACCACGTCCATGACCGACGTGCAGTAGTAGTGGCGCACCGCCACGCGGCCGCTGCGCCGGGCGTCGAGCTCGTCGCCGGCCAGGCGGCGCGCGACGGGCGCGAGGACCGGATCCCACGTATCTCGGAACGACATGGTCGCGTCTCGAGATCGCCGCGGGAAGTTAAAAGGATCGGGCAGCTGCGAATTTGTGAAACGGGCATGGATGTCGCGCGGTCGTTTCCTCGATCACGCAGGCGATCACATCGACACGCAAGAGCCCAGCCATCGTGTTTTGACGATAGGAGCAACGAAAAAAATAGCGGAAAGGTGGAAGTATCGGGGAATGCTTGTTACCCGCGCCACTGCTTGTAGGCGAGTCGAATGTCGGCATCCTTCACGGTCGTCCGGTTGGCGTGCTTTGCCAGGTCCGCTGCCCGAAGGGCTATTTCTTTCCCCAATTCTTCCAAAATGATCCCCAGCTCCTTTGCTGCGCTCTCGCTCACTCGTTCCGCGTTCGTTTTTCGGATAAGTCTGTCGATAGGGGCTACAGGGATAACCCGATTGGTGAGTTCTCCCTTCATGAAAATGAACCTCCTCCAGAGGTCTGATACAATCATCCTCGATCGGCTATTTAAAGTCATCGCATGCTCGAATGGGAAAAAAAAGGAGGGTGCACGGGAATTGGCCGTGCCGGTGACCATGAGGGGCAAGCGATCAGCGGGCGCGGGAGGAAGAAGACATCGGATAGGAGGCCTTGGTTCGCTCGTCGCTCGGCAAATGCACGGATCGCAGCTATTTAAAGGACGACATACCACCGCGCGTGGACGGGATAACCCGGTTTCCGCCCGCCGGGTGGGCGAATATAAAATTCTACCACATGATTGTTTAGAGATGGATTTATTGACAGCGGTCTATTTATAATGACATCGGGATTGTACCTCCGCTGATGGATTTTTGCATTTAACTAGGAACTCTCTGACCACGGCGATTTTATCCTTGAAATGTTCGTAATACGTGTTATGAATGCATTTTTCACGCAATAGTTTCCAGAGATCCTCTGCAGGATTTAGCTCAGGCGAGTACGGGGGAAGGAATATCAACTCCAACTTCCACGCGACGAGCTTCAGGAAGGGTTTGAGTAACTTGGCGTGATGTGACTTCGCGTTGTCGACAACAAGATAGATCTTGCGTGAATGGGCATACGCACGTATTACGTGCTTGAGAAACGCCAGGAACACGACTGCTGTAAGCACGGGGATGAACATGGAGGTCACGACCCCCGTCCTTGGCTCCACCGCGCCAATTACATTTACCTTTTCGCGTCCTCCTTGGCTAGGTATCGTCGGCGTCTGGCCTTTCAAGGCCCACATCTTTATCCGGGAAGGCACGGCTTGGATGCCGCACTCATCACCGAAGAGGAGAACGTCCCCTTCCTTTATGCCGTCGATCTTTTTTTAAATCGGCCCTGTATTTCTCTTGTTTCACGGGATCGGCCTTTGCGGCCTTTAACTCGGGACGCTGCCGGGTAAAACCAAGCCTTTTGATTAATCTCTGCGCCCAGCGAACGCCGATGTGCTTGCCGAAGCGTTTCTCTATATGATGGACCACGCCTTTCCCATCCCAGACCAAGAAATCGTAACCAAGCTCGTGCGGGTTCTTGAGGATGTCCGCTTTCAAGATCTCTTTCTCGTCACTCGTGAGGCAAGATTTCTTGCCAGGTGGGGACTTCCGTTTCAGGCCCTCGATCCCTTTCTCATTGTACGCGGTCGCCCATTCCCACGTCGTGTTCCGGCTGAGGTGGAGTGCGTCGGCCGCCTCGCGGGTGTTTTTCCCGTCCAACATCATGGCGATGACATGGTATCTCTCCTTCATTCGCCCGTCGTGCTCTTTCTTGTAGAACGTCCACATTTCGTCGGCCGTGTGGTCGATGCAAGTGATCCCGATTGGTTGCATGAAAGAAGAAGGCGCGACGGCGAATTTATCCGTTTTGGTGCGATTTTAAAGTGCCGAGATAGGCTTTGATGTCCGTGTTTCATAACCGCTGTCATTAGAATCGGAAGCGAAGCTAGATAATCCGCTTCACGATGTCGACCGTGGGGAATTTCTCCCGGTTCCAAATCCAACGTACCTCAAGAGGCAAGCCAGCCAAGATACGCGACTTGATAAATTGGGATCGGCTACTTGCCGATTTCTCTTTCAATGAATTCTATGGCCTTGGCCATCCCTTCTGTGCCATGAATTCCATCCGCCGCGAGGCCATCGAGACCAAGCTCGCCAAGCAGAAGGTCAAGACCGACCCGAACGAGGTCGCCGCCAAGGCGAAGGAGTTCGTCGAGCGGGAAGTCCTCGGCACGAAATAAACCGTTCTATTCGTCCTTGTTTTTCTTTTTCTTAAGCATATCAAGGGTAACTGGCTGAGGTGATAGCCACGCAAGAACGCGTTTCTGGTATAGGGAAAAATCGGCAACGAGCTGCTTAATTGACTCGAAGACAATCGCGTTGTCTACACGTGCATAATCGTGGACGATAAAGTTGCGCATTTTGATCATGTTCTGGAACCTAGCACCCTCACCACTTTTTTTATCCAGGACACCCAAGCCTTCGAGAAGGAGCATACAATCGCCATACGATTTGGGCGGATCCGTCGTTTTCTCCCGAGAAACGATATGCGTGCAGACGTCAAGGATAATCTGGCTCAAGACCTCAAAAAGGCGCTCCGCCTTTAGTTGGAGTCCAAGATCATTCAAAAATTCACTTAAAGGGTGCTCTAGTACCTGGGCGACTTCGTTCAAGTACCGCTGGCCGAGTACAAACTTTTCCTTGATAAGTTGGATATCCGGTTTCAACGTTTAACACCTAGGCCTAGCATCAGATCCATGATCCTCTCAATCTTGCAGTCTCTCGTTGATGATGGACTCGTACCACGGGGCGAATTCGTAATATTGACGCAACATCTTCTCAACAAATCCAGCTCGAGACGTGCCATCATCGATTTCGAAAAGAACAATACTTCCACGCACCACGCTATACTGCACGTGCACGGGCAGGGTATCAATGTCATGCAGGTCGATACAATCCATCCCCGCAAGCGTCATAATGACCCGCGCAAGGCGCATGTTCCGTTCAACCTTTATCTTGTCTTCTTCCACGTGGGGGAAGTGCAAGAAGATATCGATGTCGCTCCACCATCCCGCAGTGCCAGCCGCTTGCGAGCCGCCAAGCAGCACGAAGTCGCACCCCTCATCTTTGAACACGGGTGCGAGTTTTTGCTTTAGTGCTTCGGGATCCACTTGGCATGCCATGGAATTATCTCACCCAACACGTTGTATGTGCAAAGGAGGTTATTTAATCATTTGGTGGCTTCTGACCGTTTCGGCGAGATGAATACTCTCCGCATGGCGAAGAGAAAGATCGTGTATTTTAACAGCCAGGTGACGACACGACGCACTTCGGCATCGACCGACCGCTACTGGAACAACGACACGGCCCGATTCCAAATCGACTCGCCTCCAGGTCCGCGTGAACGATACGTCCGGGAACGAGATCGGCGCGGCCATCACGATCACGGGTGTCGTGATCGATACGTCCGGAAACGAGATCATGGAATTGGGCAGGGCGGTTTATTACATGGATATGGCGGACCAGGTGCTCAAAGCCAAGCAGATCTTGCAGATGCGGAAGTTCGAGCAAAAGTTGCTGGTCGCCTATAAAGTATACGTCAATAAATTTGAAAAAGGGGCAGCCGTGGAAGCAAGGCAGATCCTTGGGCATGATATCTTGAGCATGGTGATGAAGAAGGCGATGCCAGTGAAAATCGGATTGGGGAGAGGCCTCCAGAACGTGTTTGGCCATGAAAGCCCCTATTCAGCCAGCTCCGTGATCGGGCCTCAAGAT
>JAUQYZ010000154.1 GCA_030587475.1 Candidatus Sigynarchaeum calidifontis | reverse complement strand
GGACGAAGGATCGTCCTGGAGGCCGGTAGTCGCCGCTTGGATCATTGGAGGTTCACGCGATGACTTCCGCTTGCCTCCTTTTTGCCTTTTCGGTCGAACCGCAAGAATACATGCTCGCTTGCCGGCACCACGCGTCGACGGGTGCACGGGGCGCGTGCGGGTTCCCGAAGCCCCCCGTGTTCGATGGACGGGCAAAAAATGAACGTGGGAATTATGTCGAGCTTGATGGATAATTTAATAAGTTGGTCTTAGTGAGCTTTTTCGACAACATGGTCGAGATCGTCGGGCCCAAATCCATGGTGCTCACCAGCCAGTTCAGGTTCGACATGGATGTGTTTTCCGGACACAAGGAGGATCTCTCCGAGGAACAGATTAAGGAAGAGATCTCGCGCCAGAAAAAAGAGGATTACATGGTGCGACGTGCATTTGCCGAGAAGATCAAGGAGAAATACGACACGATGTTCAAGAACCGCTGGTGGATAATAGCGATTCCATTTTGCTGCCTCATGTATTACATCTTCTTGTCCAGCACGGAAGCACTGGAACTCGGTGGCTTGCACGGATATTCTGATTATTGGTTCTGGATCGTATTTGCCATATATGTTTTCGATATCCTCATGACAAGCACGGGGCTTTGGGGCGTCATCGTTACCATCCTAGCCATCCACGAGATCTCAGGGTGTAGCATCAAGATAGATCCTCTGCACACAGACGGGGTGGGCGGGTTGAACTGCTTCGGCAATTACGCCATCGCGACGACCTTGATCTTCTCGTCAGGGGCCCTATGGCTTCCCCTCGCGTTTGATTTGATGGCCGGCATTCCTGCCTTGACCACTTTTATCTACGCCGCCGTATTCACGTGGATGGGATTCACTTTACTATCGTTCGTCTATCCCACGTTCATCATTAACGTGCGCGCGAAAAAGATCCGCAACGCCGAGATCGACATACGTCGCCGGGAATACGAGGAATCGCGCGAGATCATCAGGATCATCAACGACATGCGCATCAAGACGAACTACATGAAGGCGGATACTGTAAATCCGATCATGGCAATGGTCTATTACTTCAACACGGAACTCATGAGGGAGGAGTTCGAGCACTTCAAGGCCGTGAAGCTCTACCCGTTCGAGATCTTCATCTTCTCCAAACTCATCAGCTCGGTGATCTTCCCCTTGCTCGTCTGGTTCGTGCAATCGAACTTGAAGACGTGGATCGGTTTGGGTTGAATCAGCACCCCATTTTTTTTTATATTCAGTGCCTAACCATTTATTACCCCTCGACGATACCGAAGGGTATGGATCTTCTATCCACGAAGCTCGGCAACCTTCAGCCAATGGACGTCCGAATCGGGTTAAAGAAGGGCGATTGGCTGGTTGATATGGCTCCCCGTCCCGCTTGTGTATTTCGCGGCCAGAACGCAAGTGAGCTCGTCATCACCAATGGCCTCGTTTCCCGGGTCTTCCGTGTAATGCCGAACGGTGCTACAGTCGATCTTGTCAACGAGATGACAGGTGAATCCTTGATACGTGGTGTAAAGCCCGAAGCCCGCATCACGATAGACGGCAAGGAGCATATCATCGGCGGCTTGACTGGCCAGGTTGAATATGCGTACTTGATCCCAGAATGGCTCGATGAAATGCGCACCGATCCATCGGCCTTCCAGCTCGTTGACATTGCAAGCTGCAGGATCCAGCAGCGTTTCCCCTGGAAGAAAGTGCGTCACGTTGGCAATGAAACTTGGCCGCCAGCTGGCATGGAAATCTCGTTCACCTTCCAATCCACTAGTGTGCCCGGCGTCGAGGTGGTTGTCCACCACGAGCTCTACGACGGCATCCCCTTGCTGTGCAAGTGGCTGGATATCAAGAACGCCACGTCCAGGCCCGTGAAGGTCGACACGTTCACGAGCGAGATCCTCGCCATGGTCGAGGCCACGAGCACGCCGCAAGGCGGTGCATCCAAGGCCAACGCCACTGTCCTGCCCCCCGTCCACGTGGAGAGCGACTACATCTTCGCGGCCATGTCCCCCGCCGTCTGCGACGTGACGACGTGCTGGGTCCAGGACCCCCAATACACGTCGCAAGTCGCCTACTTGTCCGACAGCCCCGTCCAGCTGGAGAGTGCCCCGCCAGAGGGCCCTGGCATCGTCGTCGATCCCGGCGGCCATTTCGAGACCTTCCGCACGTGGATGCTCGTCCACGACAGCACCGATCGCGAGCGCCGCGGGCTCGCCCAGCGCCGGATGTATCGCACCATCGCGCCGTGGGTGACCGAGAACCCGATCTTCATGCACTGCACCACCGCGGAACCTGCGAAGGTCAAGGATGCCGTCGACCAATGCGTCGCGGCCGGCTTCGAGATGCTCATCCTGTCTTTCGGCAGCGGTTTTCCCGAGCTCGAGCGCTGGGTCGACGAGCCCGAGTTCATCGCCGAGTACAAGGAAATCTTCGACTATGCACACGCCAAGGGCATCGAGATCGGTGTCTACTCGCTCTTCTCGAGCAGGTCGATATCCCCCGGAGACGATGTCGTGTCCCCGCCCGGCAAGCCACCGACGTTCGGCAAGGCTCCTTGCTTGCAGTCGAGGTGGGGGATCGGCTACATCGCCGCGATCAAGCGGTTCTTCGAGGAGACGGGTGCCGATTTTCTCGAACACGATGGGCCGTACCCGGGCGACTGGTGCGCGTCCACCTTCCATCCTGGCCACGCGGGCCTCGCCGACTCGCAATGGCGTCAATGGCAGGCCCAGGCGGGCTTGTACAAGTGGTGCAAGGCCCGTGGCATTTACATCAACCAGCCCGACTGGTATTTCCTTTCCGGCGGGAACAAGACTGGCATGGGCTACAAGGAGGTCAACTGGTCGCTGCCCCGCGATCGCCAGGTCATCATCGGCCGCCAGAACATCTTCGACGGCACGTGGGAGAAGACGCCGAGCATGGGCTGGATGTTCACGCCCCTGACCGTTTACCACGCTTATGGCGATCACTGGAAAGAATCGATGATCGAGCCGCTGTCCGAGCACATCGATCTCTACGAGGCCCACCTCGCCCAAAACTTCCTCGCGGGGGTGCAGTCTTGCTACCGCGGCACGCGCCTCTACGACACGCCCGGGACCCTCGCGGTCGTGCGGAAGTGGGTTTCCATCTTCAAGAAGCACCGTGCCATCATCGAGTCGGACATCATCCACTTGAGGCGCCCGGACGGCCGCCATATCGATGGCTTCGTTCACGTGAACCCGGGCCTGGAAGAAGCAGCGCTCGCTGCATTCTTTAACCCGTCCAGCGAGCCCGCGAGCGAGATACTGCACATCCCTCTATACCATGCCGGACTTGCCGGCGACATCATGGTCTCGGAAATGGACGCGCCTGCCAAGGCTTTCACGCTCGATGCGCGCCAGGTCCTCGCCATTCCGGTTACCCTGCCTGCCCATGGAATCTATTGGCTGGTAATGTCCCGTTCTGGCAAGTGAATTGCGTGGATATCCTTTTTTATGTTAACGTCGATCCGGGAATCATGTTCATGATGAAGAAGGGTTGGACGCGTGAAAACGCGACCGATGAACACCGGAAGTTGTACTACCTCATCTCCCGTTATTCATCGACGACCAGCCCGGGAAAGCAAGGGGAAGTCTGGTTGAAGGAACTACCTCTACGTGTTTTCATGTTCGAGGGCATCGTCAACAAGGTGTTCGAGGGGTATGATTACTCGCCGCTGAGCGTCGAGCTGCCCGGAGGGCGACGGTACTTGAACATCTCCCAGGAAGGCGAGGACGACATCGCCGACCTCCGGGAGCTTGGCTTGATCGCGTGCTTGAAGCTCAGCACCACGACGTACATCACGGTCAACGCGTACCGCATCATCAGCGAGAAGGCCGACCTGGTCGTCCCGGAAGACTTCAAGGCACAAGTCGACAAGCTGATCACGTGCCCGAAATGCGGCGGCTTGCTGGAAACGGACATCGTGCCAGATCCCGATGACGAGGATAACTTGATCTTGATCTTTTGCAAGAAAGGCGGGTGCGATTACAAGCGATATTCGGGCATCACCAGGATCGAGGACGTGTCCTATGAAACGAGTCCATACCTTCCCGATATGCCTTTCTTTAATAATTTAGACGATGGCGATTGGAGGGGAGAGTAGATGGAAGCCGAAACCAACATCAAGGACGAGCTGGAGTCTTTCTTGTCCATCGCTGATGCACGCATCTTGATCGGGGAATTCATCCCGTTCGGCAAGAACGGCATCAGCGCGTTCGTTTCCAAGCTCGATGCGTACAAGCGCGTCAAGTCGTCCATGATCACGGCGTTCCGGGACAGCACGCCCGCGGGGACGCAATTCCGGACCGAGGCAAACGAGACCGCGATCGAGATCCTGGACTTCCACCCGTCGCGTTACATCAAGTTCAACGCCCAGGTGTATTACCCCGAGGAAGAAGGAGTACGCCAGGTGGAACGGTTCGGGGTATACATCAATTACACGGGGAAGATCATCATCGGCATGAAGATCGAATCGATTCTTGGGAAAAAGAATCTTTTTTCCATAGACCTCATCACCCGGCTCTTCAGTGACGTCGTGTTTGACTCGAGCGAATTGCTCGACACGATCCTGACGAACCACCAGCGGAACATTTTGAACCTGGTCTTTTTCAAGCAGGCAAAGACCCGGGACAAGTACATCTCGGTCATGGCCAAGAAGATCGATCCGCAACTTCCATTGGAAAAATTACTCGACGGCGAGAATAACGAGAACGAGTTGAAACAGATTCTCGAGTATGTCGACAAGGTCAAGGAATGGGAAGACGGGACCCGCGTGCTCGTGGGCACCCATGGCTTGCTCTTGTGCGCCGACGATTACAAGCCATATGAGGTGATCGTCGCGGAATTTGCCTATTTAAAATCCATCGACATCTTCTTGGCCAATTTCTTCAGCCGGGCGTGGAGTCTCGAGGACAACATCAAGGAAATCCACCGAAAGACCATCGAGGACTTCGACAAGGATCCGCGCAGCGTTGGCATCGCCCAGTCAGAGCTGTCGGAGCTCTCGCAAGACTGCATTCTTCTTGAAGAGACGCGAGTCCACATCGATAAATCGCTCGATGAAAATCTCCGCGAATTTCAAGCCCTAAGTAAAACCTTGAACGAAAAACAAAAGAGATTGGCGGATTTTCTCGGGATAGAGGATTACACCAAAAATATCATAGGTCGTATCCGTGACACGCAGCAAGTGGTAGCGGGATTGAACAACGACGTCCGGGGCTTGCGGGATCAAGTCAACGTGGTCAACGAGAAGCGGCTCCAGAACATCTTCCGCCAGCTCAAGGACTCGTCGGCCATCCAGATGCGACAAGCGAAGGCGAGCGAGCGCCAGGATGCGAAGATGAACATCCTCAACGTCATTTTCTCGGGCTCCCTCGTGTTCAACATCTTGCTGCTCATCACGGGCGAGTTTTCCTTTTCGCAATCGGATTACGAACCGAACTTGTTCGGCATTAAGTTCCCGAGTCCAATCTTTTGGATATTATTCGCCCTTGGCATTTGGTTCCTGTTCTCATTTACCATGGCTCGCATTATCAAGTCGATGGCTTCCGCGGCCGAGGCAAATCTCAGCTTGAAACTTGAATACGGGGTTCCCATCGATCTCGATGTATTGCATAGAATATTGAAGCAGTATGACATCTTGCCTGGCGAGATCGAGCACACGGAGGGGCGCACGTTGCATCACATCGATTACAAGATGAATATTCTTGGATCGCCGGCAAGCGTTTCCATGACATACGACATGGATCCATGCAATTCATTCTTGCACTCGATGGTGATGGATATCGAAAAACCCCAGAAAGACATCGACTACAAGGCGGAAATCAACAAGATATTCATCCAATCTGGCGTTATCAAGCAAGAACACGTGCCGTTGAAAAAAGTAACATCCAAGGCATCTTCAAAAGATTCGATATCCAAATCAACCCCTTCTACACCTTGATATCGTGAATTTTTTTCTATTCCCTCCTTTTTGCAGCAAGGAATCGTGAAATGATGCCATTGACTAATGCTGGGCGCTCTTGGTGGACGAAATGCCCGGCCTTGACGAAACTAATAGTGTATCCAGCAAAACACATGGGTGCAAAATGCTTCGTGAGTCCGATATCCAAGGCTTGATCGTGGATCCCCCAAATTACCAGCACGGGAACATCGATCCGGTAGTCTCGCCACTCCCCACGGAGCATCCGGGGCAACGCCTGGCGGAGAGCGCACCGGTAGTAGCTGATGCCCCCGTGGAGCGTGCCCGGGGATCCGAGCCCGCGCCGGTAGCTATCAACCTCGGCGGGGGTGATGTTCGGTATCATTTTCTCGAGCATTTTCCCGGCGATGCAAGCATTGTTCCTTCCCAGCACGAGTTCCCCGAGCCACGGCACCTGGAACAAGTACACGTAGTATGAACTCCGTAGCTGGCGAGGATTGCGCACTTGCTCTTTGAACAAGACGTGAACGGGCGGGCAATTGATGATGACCAAGCGCGAGAGCAATTTCGGGTACCGTCGTGCGAACTCCCAGGCGACGGCACCGCCCCAGTCATGGCCGACGATCGTGACGTGACCTCGCCCCGTGCTTTTCACCACGTGGGCAAGGTCCGCCGCCAGTAAATCGATGTCGTAGTCGCTCGTCCTGGCCGGCTTGCTCGACCGGTTGTACCCGCGCTGGTCGTAGGCGATCACGTGATGGTTCTTCCCGAATGCGATGATCTGGTGCCGCCACCCGTACCAGAAGTCCGGGAACCCGTGGACGAGGACGATGCTATCTCCCATCTCGCTGCCGGCCTCGACCGCGTGGAGATGCTGGTCCGCTGCATGGATCCACGTGTGTTTGATGTTCTTGATCATATTCTCGGCGCTCATCTATCCACCATGGAACGTTTGTACGAGAAAAAGGAGTGAATTCACGCAAAGATCTTGGACATCTTCCGATCAAGGTAGCTGACGAATGGTGCTGCGTCGATCGGCTTTCCCGTGATCGCCTTCACGAGGTCGACCGAATCCATCAAGTTTCCCTTGTCATGGACGTTAACCTTTAACCAATCGTGAACTGGGGTAAAATCCCCGCTGGAAACAGAGATCTCCCAGTCCGGGACGTCTTTCGCGAGTTTCTCGAGGAACATGCCGTCGTACACGTTGCCGAGCGCGTAATCGGGGAAATAACCGAATAACCCGCTCGCCCAATGCGTGTCTTGCATGATACCCTCTGAATCGTGCTCGATCTTCAAGCCGAAGTACTTGTCCATCTTTTCATTCCAGATCTGGGGCAATTCAGAGACATTCGCCTTGTCTTCCATGACGAGCTGTTCCATCTCGAACCGCAGCACGATGTGGAGCGAGTATGTGACCTCGTCGGCCTCGATGCGAATCTTGGACGGTTTCACGTCGTTCGTGGCTCGTTCTATCGAGCATAGGTCGACATCTTTAAAGGTATTACCCGTGAGTTTCTTCAATTCTGGCAAGAACCATTGCCAGAAAGCCATGCTCCGGCCGACGATGTTTTCCACGAGACGTGATTGGGACTCGTGGATGCCCATCGAGCACGCCGTGCCAACCGGTTGCCATCGCCATTTCGCGGGCACGTTTTGTTCGTATAAACCATGGCCGGCCTCGTGCAAGACCGCATAGAGTGATGAAAGGAAGTTATTCTCGTAATAATGCGTGCAAATACGCACGTCGTCATACATGCCCATCGTGAACGGGTGTTCGGTCTCGTCCAGGCGCCCGCGAGTCGTGTCATACCTCACGAATGCCATGAGCTTGTCCGAGATCCTCCGCTGCACGTCGATGGGGACGGATCGATTGCTGAATGATAAATCGGGCTTGTTCTTGGAGTCCATGCACTTCTTGATGATGGGGATCAATCCTTTCTTGAGCGGCTCGAAAACGGAGCCGATCTGTTTCACCGTGATGCCCGGCTCGAACAAATCCACGAGGACCTCGTAGGCTGGCTTGCTCGGGTCCAGGTAATGCGCTTTCTGCTTGACGAGATCGATGGTCTTCTCCAGCTCGGGCTTGAATATGGAAAAATCCTTGGCAGCCTTGGCCCGTTTCCACGCCTCGACGGAGATCGCGTATTCTTTTGCGATTTTTTCCACGAGTTCAGCGGGCAACTTGGTTTGTTCGTCGTAGAGCTTCTGGATCAAGTGGATGTTGCGGCGCTCGACCTCGCCAGCATCCTTGAATTCGGGAGAAGATTTCACCGAAGCTAGCAGTCTGCCGATCTCCGGATCAACTGTTTTTTCGTGAATGAGCTGTTCCAGCGCGGCCATTTGCATGGAACGTTGTTCCGTGCTGCCTTTCGGCATGTACGTCTCGAAATCCCAGCCGATGATATTGCTCGTGGCCGTCCAGACCAGTAATTCCTTAGCTTTCTCGAGCAATTTGTTGTAATCGTCCATCATGCAATGATTCACCCCACGACGTCGGGTATCAGCGGGATCTCTATCGTCTTGATCGTGTACCAGAACGCGTTGCGAAAGACATCGTCATCCGTGTGGGCGAGCTTGAGCCACGTGTTCGGGCTGCAGTAGAAAGATTCCGAGAAGACGTAAGGCGCACCGAGCCGTACCTTGTAGAGCTCGAACGGTTTTATGCCTTTCAAGTCATCCTTCTTGGCATAATCGAGCAGCGTGATGTCCATCTTGGCATTGTCGAGCGTGGAGCCCGTCAGATCGGCCAACAACTCGAGCGACCACATGCGCTTGGCCTCGGCGAGCAGCTCGGGATTCTTGATGCTGAACCGGTTCATGAGCCCTTGCTGGAAATCGGTGATCGCTTTCTGGAAGTCGCTGCCATTGCCGAACATGATATCAAGGCAGATTTTTTCCACCGCCGCCGCATCGAAACCAGCGACCGCGAATCCACTATATTTCGAGTTCCCGTAGATGAGCGGCCCATCTCGTTCCTGGCCAACGATGCCCGTGACGATCCCCGCAACCTTGGTACCGTTTGCCTCGAGCGCGTCGACCATGCTCGCGTAGATCCCGATGTACCGCGTCATGAGATAACCCATGCCAAGCACGGCGGGGAGCAAGTTGATGCCTGCCCAGTGGTGCGGGTCAACGTTGAGCACGCGCTTCCCGTACGACTTGTACCATTTCATCAACCCGCTAGAATGGAAGGTCGCCGGGATGACCTTGCCGATCGCGGTCGTGAGCCTGCCTGATAGGAATACCCTGGCCTTGTCGGGCTTCACGGTCTTGGTCTTGAGGTTGGCGTCCCACTCGTGATTGTAACTCTCGCGCAGCATGTATTGATACTTCCGGTGGAACACCGGGCCGAAAAGATTCTCCAAGTATTCTTTACGAAAAACGTCGATGGGAAGGCCATGGATGTGCCAGCGCGGCTCGATCTTCCCTGTTTTCTTGCGCGGGTTCATCGAGACGCTGAAGTTCTTGCACATGAGCGAGTAGAGCGTGCAATTATGGGACTTCGCAATGGCTACGTTGAAGATCAAGTCGTATTTCTCCTCGAAAAACGCGCGAGGCGGGTAAAAACAAGTATAACCATCGCCGACATCGTATTTTCCCTTTTTAATGGTGAGCTTGCGGTATTCGCTTGCCGGAGGGTCGTCCTCGCAATAGTCGATGAAGAAGACCTTGCCCTTGTACACTTCCTTCGTGAAGATTTCCGCATAGCCGGTCTCGTAGAAAGCGCGTGGCGTGCCGCCATCCCAGAGCATGTTCTCTCCAACGTGGATCTTGGCCACCCCGATGTCGAGTAACGCGTCCACGACTCCTTGAAGGGTCGATGGCTGCGTGGCGATGGGCTGGTGATCGGCATCATCGGTGATGCCATTTTTTTCGAGGATCGGTTTCAGTTTCGGGTTATGCTTGAAGATGCCGACGAAGCCCGTGTTGTTGGGCTTGACGAAGACCTTGCCGCCCTTCAGCTTGTTGAAATCCTTGAGTAAATTGTACGTGAGATCGTACGCGGTCGAATAGTTGTACGTGGTCATTTCCGCTTTGGACCCGTCCGGCACGCGCGCGACGAGAACCTTGGGGCCATTCGGCTTGGCGTTGACGACTTTTTCCTTGTAAATAACCCTCTTATAGAGTTCCGGGTGGATTTCCGGAGTGTATTCGAAGTTGTCGACGTTCCAAGACGCGGGGTCATGCTCCCGGAACTTGCCTGGGACGGCGGGGGCGGTCTCGGGGATGGTGCCTCGTTCCTTCTTCCGCCATGCAAGGTCGATGACCGGCTTCATCTCGTCCTTCGTTGCTTGTCGTACTTCTAATGCACCTCGCGATGCAGCGCGTTCGAGTGCTTGCTGTCCCATGTCCGTGCGGACGAGGACCATGTTGTGCTTAACGTCGGTACCCGCGCTTCCGATCGATATATCTGCTCGTTCCGCCGCGAAGTCGCTGCACGACTCGCAACTCCCGCTGGTACATGCATAATCATGGGTGACCGATGATAATGGAAATGATTCCTTGTTCCCGTCCTTCTCGTGGACCCAGAGCATGCCGTGCGAGATGTTCATCTTGGTGATCTTGCTCACATCCGCCTTGGAAGAGACCTGGTCGAGCAATCGCTCCGCATCGAATGACTCGGAACAGAAGAGGCCGATGATGAAGATCGACAAGCCATCGATGCCCTTGAGCAGGCCGGTCTTGTCATCGAGGAGTTCCTTGATGGCCGTGATCTTGCACGGCGTGGCGACGACCGCGATCTTGCGCTTCCCTTGATTGATGGCATCGATTAGCACGGGTACCACGGGCGAATGGGCATAGATCGTGCCACGAGATGCGAATATCCCTTCCTTCGTCGTGGCGATGTATGGCTTGGGGTACCAGGGCTTGGTCGGGTCTTGCCCGGTCACGATAGCAGCATCGATGGCGCCGTGATCGAGCATGTCTGCGAGCAAGGTCGTGACGGTCGCTCCGTTCTGGCCCTCCGCATCTGCTCGCTTCGCTTTAGTGACATAAGCGAGCTTGAAGTCACCAAGAGGGGATCCAGGCGTTTCCGGGCATTGATAATAACACAAGCCGCATGCAATGCATTTTCCGACGAGGGCCGGCCTGCCATCCTTGCCCCAACCGATCGCATCACAGAGCGCGACACACTTGCCACACTTGATGCAAGCGTTGGTATCTATCACTTTCTTTCGCAAGAGCGTGAAAGTGGTCTTGAACTTGCCTTCCAGTTTTTTCTTCTGCATATCGATGTTGCTTGCGATGATATTATCCACGTCGACCAGCTCTTACCACGTCAATTCGCAGTAACTCGCGTTCAAATAACCGCCGCTTTTATTTTAAGTCGATCAAAGTACGAGCTGGTGAATGCTTTGGACGTTGTCATGATCGGACCAAAAACGCTTGGAAACGTGGGTTTCGTGGCAAGGTGCATGAAAAACTTCGGTGCGGAGCAACTCATCATACTGGCACCACGGTACGAATTCGATGATGAAATTCACGGGTTTGCCATGCACGGAAGATCTATTCTTGATGAGGCGACCGTCATCGAATGTGAAGAGTGTGAAATCATCTATAAATTCGAGGAGATCTCCAGGAAATACGAGATCGTGGCTGGTAGCACAGCCAAGCCTGCCAACTCCTCCAGGCTTTATCGCGTCCCGGTCGATCCGCGAAAGGCCGCCTCCCGGCTAGCTACGACAAAAGCGTTGCTCGTGCTCGGTCGCGAGGATAACGGGCTAGCCGATGCTGAGCTGAAACGTTGCGACATCGTGATTTCAATTCCAGCCAACCCTGAATACCCGACCATGAACGTTTCGCACGCGGCGGCGATCATCCTCTACGAGTTCTGGCTCCTCCGGCCAACGTTGCCTGCCGGCTGCGGTCGACACTACGCGACGTCGGCGTCCGAGGAGTATCTCCCCGCAGCGCGCGAGGCCCGGCAGCAGTTCCACGAGTGGTTCTCGCGTTCGGTAAAGAAATACTTGGCCGGCGTCACGGTTGACTGGCGCTTGGAAAATTTCATAGCATCCGTTAAAAACGTCCTGGAGCGAGCACCCGTCACCGCCCGTGAGCTGGCCATCATTGACGGCTTCTTGCGGAAAATGGGAGTCCATTTCTCCCGAAAGTAACGTCGGGTCGTACGCATCCCGGCTGGCTTGTCCTCAATCGATGTTGCTTCGCTTTCTAAGACGATGCTCCACCAGATTCGAGTAGGTGTCATCGCAAACGTCGGCGATGAAATCGTCGAATCTATTGAAAGCGTTCCTGGAGATCTCGCGTCTGACCGGGAGCGGCCGTCCTCGAGATTGCAAGGATTCGTCATAGAGGTTCTTTCTTGGATCCATCGAGAGTTCGTTCCGCCTCATGGCGTCTTCATCATTATCCGGTTCTCGAGACATGATAACGCCCCTCCACCCGCCCGATTTCCGATACGAGCTTGCTCTGGCCTTTTACTAGCAAGGTCCTTGGCTTTAAGACATCAAGGTATGACAAAAACAAGTATTTAAGGTTGCTGCGCTCGTGCGATAAGGGAATTCTCGAGATGTGGCATGGCCACGGCATCACATCCCCGCGTTGCCGCGAAAAAGCGGAACCGTGGCAGTGACCGGAATGAATGGTATACGAGGCTGCCGTTCATTCGAGCGCGGAGGATTCCCTACAGATGACGGGGTCTCGGGTTGCTATGCATTGGCTATTGAGGACCTTCTTCACACGCTTCTTGAGATCTTGCGTCGCGTATCTGGCAATCTTGCCAAGTGAGATTGCCGCGGCATGCAGCGTTTCTATATCCGTTTCCTTGTCGACAACCATCTTGAGCAGCGTGCTGAGCAAAATCTCGGAGTTCGTCTTGACGTGAACGACATGTATCGTGTTGACCACTTGTTCCTGGACCGACGTGCTACTCGAAGCCATCAGTGGCTTGATCGCATTGATGAATGCATCGATAGGTTCCGGCAAGATCGCTTGCAAGAGCTGGAGATAAGCCAGGGCCACGTTCTCGTCACTCGTATCGACCTTGCCAGCAACGTCCTTGATGGACAAGGCCCCTGGGTTCGATTTCACCAGGTGGCTCAATGCACGAGCGGCTTGCCATCTTGCCCATTTATCCTTGTCGGCAAGCATTATGTGCTTGAGGGCATCCACGGGTATCCGGTCCGGCGCTGATTCAGCTAATTTTCCCATGGCATCGGCCGCAGCATTCTTGACGGGCCACTTCTCGTCTTCTAACCCCCGGACGAGCAGGGGCATGACATTTTCCGTGCTGCACATGCCGATCTGGCCAGCAACGGCCACCAGGGCTTCGCGAACGGCATCATCAGGGTCTCCCAGGCGTGAGGCGATCAGGTCGACGGGAAAGGACGACGCCCTCGCCGTGGCAATGGCAAGCAATCCCTTGGCCACTGCACCCCGCACGTTAGGGTTAGAATCATTGAACAAGGTTAGATAATCCGTAACGGGCACGTCGCTCGCACGCGCTACCATCTTCCCGAGGCTCGTGGCGAGATCGCGGCGGACGCGCCAGCTCTCATCTGTCTTGGCAGATTCGAGCAAGGCCTTTAAATTGGCCTTCCCTGGAAATGATTCGGCGAGGTCGCCCAGCACGGCTGCTGCATTGGCACGGAATGTCTCGCTGCTCGTGTGCTCGACTTTTGATGCGACCCGAGTATCGAGAAATGGAATCAAGCTACCGAAGTTCTTTCTGGCCTTCTCCGGGACGAGGATCGCTTGCAGCACCGGGATCATTTTATCGGGAATAACCTTTCCTATCTCGAACAAGATCTCACGCGTGAAGTTGCGGACGGCGAACCGTGCATCCTCCTTGATGTTGAGCACGAGATCGAGCACTTCATCAAAGTTGGTTTTCCCGAACATGATCAAGTGTTTTTTCGCGATTTCCTTGAGCGGTAGTTCGGGACGCTCCATGATTTTCCCGAGTATAGGCAAGAAAGAACTTGGATTCTTCTCGATCGTCTCGCCGAGGTCTTGGAGTATGGCATTCACCACGTCGGCATCACCCGATTCGAGGCGGGTTAAGATGGGACGTAGATCGATCTTCCTTAATCCTTGATTGGCAAGCATAGCGAGGATCTTCATGGCAGCAAGTGCAACGGCTTTATCACTGCTCCCGACAAGCCTGGCGATCTTTTCCGGGGCGACGTCCACTTGCATTCGACGTGAAATAGCGCATAGCGCCATGAGCGCGGCACGCTGGACGCCCGGGTTCTTGTCATCGAGTAATTTCACGATCAAGTTGACCTGGGCAACGTCGAGGGAGCCCTCCATGAATCGATCGAGAAGCGCGATCGCGCTCTCCTTGATTGACGTGTTGGGATGGTTGATCTTTCCGATTAACATGGCGAGTGGAATGTTCTTGGCAATGATAGCAGTGTTTTCGAGCGATGCGATGAGCCCGAGGCAAGCTGATTGCACCGCGGGCGACGGATCGGCCAACGACGTGGTCAATAGGCTAGCCAGCCGTGTTTGAAGCCTGGGATCGCCCTTGATGGCTGCAGGACATCGCCCCAGCAACTTGAACGCGCTTGCACGAACCAACGCGCTTGCGCCCGAGCAGCGGTCGAGCACGAGGCTGGCATCGACTCGGGAGACCAATGCTGGATCCAGGCGTCCCATCGCATCGAGCAAGCAAGAAACCTTCACGTCGTCCGGATCGACCAAGTGTTTTGCAAGCATAGCGACGGCTTGGTCTGGATCATCGTTGAACAAGTAACCGATGACCTTGGCGGCGGCCATCCTCACTTGCACGTGTTCTGAGCCAAATGCATCGAAAATGTAACTGAACGGTGCTTGCTTGCGCTTCGGGGGGGTCACGAGGGAAGCCAATCCCTCCACGAGCTTCTTTACCAGTCCTGCCTTCTTCTCAGTTCCAGGCGGCGGGACGTATTTCAAGCTGCACATCCGGTACATCTCGTCGAGCAAGCGGGATGATTCCGTCCGCACGCGCGTCTCGGGATGGCGCGAGAAGTTGAGCAAGATGCGGGGGACGAGCCTGTTCCTCGAAAGCACCATAAGCGAGTCCAGCACATTCCGCTTGAATTGGCCGCCCTTGACGAAGTAATACGTGACCATCCCCGCGAAAACCACACGCTGGATTAAGGCAGCCGGGATGAGCATCCAGTAGTTGTCGAGGGTGAGTTCCGTGTCGAACAGCACGCCGAGGCTTGCTACCAAGACCTTTGGCTCCTTGACGAGGAACGTGAGGAGGATGTTAACCGACAAGGTCGCGAAGAGATAACCCGCGAGGAGCGTGTCCTGGACCTTGTATTTCACCTCGCGACGCCAGTACTTGTTGTAATAACCGATGAGGGCCGTGAGGATGTTCGTGAACGTGGAGACAAGGAAGGTGAAATTGAATGTCGTGCTCGCGCCGAAGGGATTGTAGAGCATCTGCGCGATGGAGATGAACCCGTTGATATACACGTAGACCATGATCGGGACCGCGAGTATCGGGATGGTCGTGTCCTTGAACTGGGCCTCGGCCTTGGCTCGGTTGTCAAAGATGGCATACATGAACCGGTCCCGCTCGAAAATGTTGTAGAAGTTGAGGTTGAGGCCATAAAAGTGCCCCTCGGCCCCGAGCCGGGAAAGCAGCCAGATGGGAAAGAGCTGGAATATCGTGATGAGCCCCATGAACAGCGGAAAACCGATTCCGTTCAGCGCGATCGGGATGCCGAGAAAGATGAGGCCGTAGAAGACGGAGGATAAAACGACGCGGATGACCTTGTTCGGCGATTTTGAGATGACTTTCTTGAACAAGAAGTCCTGGAAAAACATGGGCGATGTTTGTTTTGTTCCGAAGGACAAGAACAAGAACTCGATGAATGGATATGCGATCGTGATCCCCATGAGGAAAATGAACATGAACGTGGTGAACCTGGGCATGGAAATGGGGATCGACGGCGGCATGTAATTTAATTTCACCCTGGAACCATATGCAATCATCACGAGGGTTCCTAGCATGAGGGATGCAGCGAACGTGATGCCGAAGAACACGGCGAAAAAATAATCTGACCTCGTGACCTGCGATTGTTTGATGGCCTTCATATCCCGGAAGATGAACTTGAAGCCCAAGTACACGAGAACAGCGAACACGCCGATAAAGATGACGCCGAGCGGCGTCCAGTGGATATCAAATAAGTTGGGGATGTTCACGGCTAAATCGCACATCCAGCTTTGTTGATCACAGTAAGTGGTTTCTGGTTAGAAAATCCATTGCATTCACAAAACATGCTGCGGCACGGATGCCCTTCGATTAACACGGGAAGAGTTTTTCAACTTCGGATAAAAAAAATTGATGAAATCTCTTCGAATATCGTGCTATTGCATGTTAAATTCCTTAAGATAACGGGAACTGTCGAAAAAATCCTTGGTGGCACATCTAGACGGACTTTAGGACTTTACACTTGAAATCGTCTCGCGCCAGATTAACCGATTTTTTATTGCCAAGTAGAATCGATCAAGGATCTGATTTTTCACTGGCTGGGCAAATGAATGCGAATGTTCGATGCTCGCATGTAAACGAACAAGTTTGTTTTTATCTCCACGATGTATAGTGAAACTCAAGATAGACTGGCATTCGAATGGCTCGCATATTCAATTTTTGCGAATATTCGATTTTCCTCATAGTGGTTTATTCTTGCACCAAGGAGGAAATAGAAGCAGAAATAGCATCAAAGCCACGTTCCCGCAACAAATCGAATTGCCAATTAACATCGCTTCCCCGGCGTGATAAAACCATGGCTGAAACCGATGTTTCCGACATCTCCTATCTGAAGGCCGCGAAAGCGGCTATAGACAAGGACATCATCCTCGAGTGCATAAATGTTCATAAAACATACCTGCTCGGTAGCAACGCGGTCGCGGCTCTTCGCGGCATAGATCTAGTGATAAAAAAGCAAGAATTCCTCACGATCATGGGCCCTTCCGGGTGCGGCAAGACCACCTTGCTCAACCTGCTTGGCGGGCTCGATTACCCGACCCGCGGCAAGATCTTGCTCGAAGGCAAGGACATGAGCAAGTTCTCCGACAACATGCTCGCCGACTTGCGCCGCGATCGCATCGGCTATGTCTTCCAGTTTTACAACCTATTGCCGCTCATGAGCGCCCTGGAAAACATCATGATCCCATTGCACTTCCAGGGCGTTCTCTCCAGCAAGCAGAAGGTGGATCGTGCCATGTCCCTGCTTGCCATGGTCGGCCTCGCGGACCGTGCCAAGCACACGCCCTCTGAGCTATCCGGTGGTGAGCAGCAGCGAGTCGCGATCGCGCGTGCCCTGGCGAATAATCCCGCCATCGTGCTGCTCGACGAGCCGACCGGCGATCTCGACTCGAAGACGAGCCGGGAGATTCTCGAGCTCATCCGCGAGTTGAATCTCAAGGGTGGCACGTTCGTGGCTTCGACCCACGACAAGCGCGTTCCCCTCTTCGCAAAGCGGAATCTCGACATCCTCGACGGGCGACTCGTCCACGAGAAGATCATCGAGGCCGGCGAGGTGATCTCCGAGCGTGATATCAAGCAGAACGTGGATCAGGATCTTGACCTCGACGAGCAGATCAAGCTAATTAAAGCTCACGTGAAAGCGCGCGGCGGTACGGCTGCCCTCAAGAAAATCAAGTCCATCGACGAGATCCGCGTGGAGGGCGACACCATCATCAAGAAAAAAGGCGGTGAGATTCCGCTGGTGCAGCCCGAGAAAGGTGCTCCTGATAAAAAAGCCCCCGTGCCCCCGGCTGTGAAGGAGGCCGGCGACAGCCAGAAGGATCTAGATGCCGCCTATACAGAGATCGAGAACATCACCCGCGTATACCGCAAGATAACCATCGACAAGCTCCAGAAAAAACTCGGGATGAGCCTGAAAACCCCCATCGCCGACTTGATCGTGCAAGCCATCAAGAAGAAGGTGCTGAACGGCTATTTCGACGGCGACGTGTTCGTTCGCGAGATGGGTGCCGAGACATAATACCCATACAAACCATGCTGGTATCACGGTTGGTATCTGAACGAAAACCAGCCTTGCTAGGAATAACGTCTTGATGGACAACTCTTCAAAAAACGAGTGACCTATCGTGAACTTGGCGTATGCACTCCGGGATCTCAATAAGCAGAAAACCCGCACAGTGTTCGGCATTTCTGGCATAGCAATCGCCATATTCCTCTTGGCGGTGATTGGCATGTTGGGAGACTCTATTTCGTACAGTTACGTTGAATATGCCAGCCAATCCGAAGGGAATATTGATTTTGAAATCAATGGCGGGGACATCCCAACGAACCTGGTCCAGAACCGGATCATGGGTGACCCCGTCCTCGCATCTGTTCTTCACGATTTCTTGCCCCGCAATGAATACTGGGGAAGTCCCTATGAAATCATCAGCACGAGAAACGTTTCCAAGGCGCGACTTAAAACGGACGGGGTAGTCCATGTCGGTGTTGACATCGCGCGGGAAAATGCCGCATTGCATTCAAAATTCTTGCTTCCTGATGGAACACCTTTCACGGGGTCACTCGGGTCTGATGAATGCTTGATTAACAAAGAAATGGCCAAGGATCTAGGCGTGAATGCTGGTGATCAGATCATCTATAATCGAACCGTTTACTGGGACGTGGAAAAAACGCAGTTCCGTTTCGAGGACTTGCGATACTACACGGTCAAGGCCGTCGTGGATTTCAACTTCAAGTTCCCATCGTGGATAGAGAACGCGGTGGTCATGAACCTCTCGCAGTGGATCACCGAGGAATGGTGGGGTTATGTCGGATACAGTTATTCGCTGATCGTCAATTTCGCAAATCCACAATTGTATTACGATGCGAAGGACATAGGAGGAACCATCAACCGAGTTCGCGAGGTAGGCGAGCGGATACAGAACAGGATAGGTTTCTATAACAATTTCACGACGCCTGGTGGGCCACAAGTTAATGTTCTCTTCAACATCCACATGCCCCGGGTCGGGATTTTAGAGATCGAGCAGTATGTCAACGTCGGAATTTCGATCATCTTGCTCTTCGTGACGATCCTCGCCGTGGTCATCTCGGCCGTGCTCATCAACGGCATCCTCACGACATCGGTCGAGGAAAAGATCCGCGAGTTCGGCGTGTTCCGGGTGCTCGGCGCGCACCGGGAGCTCCCGATCAAGCTTACTGTTCTCCAGGCTTTCATCGTCTCCTCTATTGGTACGAGTATCGGGATCGGCGGGGGGTATGCAGCCGTACGTTTTGGCCTTCTCCCGCTGTTAAAGGAAGCGCTCGGCTTCGCGGGGAATGTCGTTGCATACATGAGCGTTCAAACGATATCTATCACCCTGGGCGTTGGCATAGGCGTTTCCATGCTTGTCGGGATCGCTCCTGCCTTGCGCGTGAGCAAAATGAGCATCCTGGGCGCGATCAACCCGTACCGGCAGGAGAGCGTCGGTACCCGGATGGTCAAGGAGGGAAACATCAACGGGCGACTGATTCTCGTCGGCGCCATCGCATCGGGCATCGCCGCGTTCGTCCTCTTCATCGTTCCGCAGATCCTCCTGACGCTGGATATCGGTCTCATCGTCGGGGTCATCATTGCCTTGCTCGCGGTCTTTTTACTCGGTGCAACCCTCGTCGGCCTCGGTTTGCTTCCCGTTATCCAGGGAATTATCATGCGTATCTTCACTTTCTTTGCCAGGAAGACCAAAGATATCATCCGTATCTCGCTGATGCGGTACTCGCGGCGCAACGTCACGACCGTCATCATGTTCTCTATCGCGTTCTCGTTTATCACGCTCGTATCGACCGTGATCGGCACGTTATCCGCTCAAAATATCGGACAAGTGCGGAACCGTAATGGTGCTGACATGGTCATTGATTCCCGAAGGCAATTCATCGGGCACTTTAATCCAGAAGGCACCCCGAGCATCCCGGATATCAGTTTTTCAAACGAATTGCTCAGCTACGACGCCGTCGTCAAAACATCGACGATCCTCCCGACTGACATGGAACTCGGCATCATCAGGGGCAGCGCGCATTCGATAAAGATGGCAGATCTGGTGAACTACAAATCAAGCGACGTCAACGGCGTGGCCATCGATGAAAATTACCTTGAAGTCGTGTACACGGAATACATCGTTTTCTCGCAAGGTTCACAAGCGGATGCATTCAACAAGGTGTTGCACGGTACCCGAAACGTGATCGTGTCAACGGCGCTCTCCGGAAACCTCATGCTCAATTTAAACGACAAGTGCTCGCTGAGATTCGAATGGGGGAACGGTGAAATTCACGAGGAGCAGTTCACGATTGTCGGGGTCGTCGACAACCTGCCCGGCATCCCGACAGTACAGAAACGCCCCGATTCAGCTAGTGGCGCGGCGATCGTGCTCAGCCAGGCCGATTACCGGCGCTGCTTTCAAATTCCCGCCGGGAATTATTATACATCGAGGATATTCGTCAAGATCCGTGCTGACATGCAGAATTACGAGAATTCGGTAAAATTTGAAACGTTTATCGAAGAAAGATATGACAGCCTCTATCGATTCGAGAGTTCCAGCGGACAAGGTGGTGGCGGGTATCCGCGGGTCATTAATTCTTACCGCCAAGGCCGGATGCAACAGACCATCTTCATGGTGATAGAAGCGCTTTTCACCCTCATCCTTACGTTCGCCGTCATCATTAGCCTTTTCGGGCTCACCTCGAGCGCGTACTCGACTATCCTCGAGCGGACGCGCGAGGTGGGCATCATCGAGACACTCGGGCTGCACAAGCGGAGCGTCGGGAACATGTTCACGCTGGAAAGCGAAATCATAATGTCATCCGCAGCGATCAACGGTTCTGTGATCGGCATCATTCTCGTCGCTTTGTTCTTCTGGCAGATTGCCGCGTTCCAGTCGTTCCCCGTAATGAGCGTGTTTGACATCCCGTACGATATCATCGGGATCGAGCTCGGCGTCGCGGCGCTGGTGTGCCTCATCTCGATGAAAGGACTGGTAAAGAAGGTCCAGCGCCAGGAGATCATGGAAATATTTAGAAAGACAATGTGAGGCAGTCACGACCATGAAAAAACGATTCGCGGCATCCATCATCGTCGTGATGTGCGTGCTGTCTGCCATGCCCATCTCGGCACCCCGTGCAGAAGGTCTTAAAGGTGGCGCTCTCCTCGATGGCCGGATGGGCAGGTCTGCTGTCTCGGGCACCGAGCTCTATGCCGAGCAGGTCCAGTTCTACCTTGCCGGGCAGAACTGCCTGATCCGCCAATCCGCGATAACAGAAGATCCTTACATCATCGACAGCGTGCCGCTCGACGACATCGCCTTCAAGAACGCCTCCGTTATCGTTCTCACTTCCAACGGCATATACCCGACGCGGTATATCGACGTTCACGTGCCGCTCAACGAGCTCGTCACGTTCCAGCTAGCAGTGAACGGCATCGTCGTTTACTTGTCCTACAACACCACGGTTCCCCAATCCACGGTGAACTCGCGATCAAAGAAGGCGATCAGCATCTTGCAAGAAGCGTTCGGGGTCGAGCTGTTCGAGCAGACGGACGCGAGCTCGCGCACCTTCACGTTGTACGGCGTCGCTCCTGACTGGGGCAAGGCGCTATCCGTGCTCACATCTCAATTACCCAAGGATGGATATTTCAAGTATTTCAACTCGGCGCGGCTCGGGAGCGTCTCGTACACCGCGAGCAAGCACCTGTCTGGTGGATTTGCTTCTATCAACCGCTATGGCGGAACCCTTGGAGGATTTTCGGTCGGCGGGATCTCCGACATCCTCGGCCTTCTCGATTTCAACGCGACCGAGATCACCAATTTTCTCGGCCTCAATTTCACTGGTGATGTTCCCCAAGTGCTTGGGTCGCGCACGAACCTCGTGTTCGTGCAATATGAAGGGGTGGCCGGTGGCATCACGAAGGCCAGCTCGACCTACACGTTCGACGCGAAAAAGGCATTGGGGATGCCCGCGGCCGCGCAGTTCAAGCCCAGCGCCATGATATGGAACTCGATGTTCAACCTCAACCCGGTCGGCATCCTCGGGACCATGATCGACGTGAACGTGATCACGGGGGACGTGACAAGTTGGAACCTTGGCACCAGCCGTCTCACCATCGACGACACGATCCTCGACACGATATACATGGCTTCGGGGCTGGGTGGTTCCATGGGCATCGATATCGTGTCCATCCTCGAGGCGCTGGAATTCGTGATCCGGAACGTGTTTTTCATCACGTCCTGGGAGAAAACTGGCGCGTTATCCAAGCTCTATACGAACGTGAATCTCACACGTGCAGGTTACGACGAGTTACTCGCCCAAATTGGCTTGAGTCCCGACCTTCTCGATTTCCTCCTCGACGAGATCATGCTCGACACCTCCCCGCTCGCCTTGATAGGCTTCCGGGGACTTCCATACGTGCCGACCGGCATGCTGAAAGATGTCCCGAACGTCTTGGTAACATACAAGAATACCGGGGCACAACCCGTGGTCATCGCGCAGCTCGATACCGACCTTTCGATCAAGCCCTTCGAAGACATCATCAACATGCGTCTTAATGTCACGAACATCGGTTCAGAGCGGGCTTGGGGAACGCGGATCGGCCACGGTAATGCAAACTTGACCGACCTGGTCGGTGGTAGCATTTTCAATTTCGGAACGATCGATTTCGAGGTTCGAGGTTTTTTCATCCCTGCCCTCGCGACGAGTAATCCTTTAGGGGTTTATTATGGCATAGAGAATCTCTTGCTTGATATTGACTCTTATAGCAATAAATGGGTTGTCCCAAACACGATTCCCACGGTAATCTATGCAGCGCTCCTCGCTGCTGATCTAACAGGCCCTACAAATCGTCCCGGTTATAATGACGGATTGATGGATTTACACGAGGCGGGTTTGCTTGCATCAACCGATCCTTACAATTATATCGAGCCTGGGGATTCTATGATCATTGACCTGTCGGATGCTGCCTTGACCGGCCTATATACGATGTTCGATGGTGAGGATTCGAACTTCACGACATCATCAATAATACAAGGCACCGAGATACCACCGATCACGTTAAACAACGCCACAAATGCACTCGAAATCGATGGCGTCTATTGGCAAATCTCATCTGTCGGTGCTGGTATCAATCGTGCAATCAAGATCAACTTTACCTTCGCAAATGAAACGAGCAACGTCACCAGGAATGAGATTGCTGGACTCGAGTTCAACTATCTTGGATATAATAACGTTACCATCTGGTCGGGTGGGAACGCTTCTTTCTTGATATGGAACTATAATTTGAGCACGTGGGTACCTGTCAATAACCTCACACGCAGCCCCGTTTCCATCAACCAAACGAGTATATTAAACAGCATTGATACCTTTAGGATCTATGATGGCGACAACGATACTGCCAATAACACCATCAAACTTACCGACTACATGTCTGGTCCGAATAATACTGTAAAGATCCAGCTCCACATAGGGAACAACGCCTCTACAATGCTATCCATCGATAATTTCGACATGAACTACTTGCAACGCAACTTGACACTACAGATCGTGCCCGGACAACCGATCGCGTATACAGATTCGAATAGCTTCACCACGCGCCAGGCCACGTCAAATTCTCTATATGTCGGATCCCAGAATTCTAGCGCCCTCGTCGTGAAGCAATGGGTGGCCGGCAACACGTATCCAGGGCTGCCTGGATCTCCGGTTTCCACGATCATTTCCATCGCGAACAAGGGCAACCGGACGGCTACGAGCATCGACGTCTCCATGCCCGTCCCGGGTATCGTGACCAATGTCGGGACGTTTGCGATCAACGGCAATTACTTGAACGACTCCGTGGCGAGCATCGCAGCGGGCGCCAGCGTCACGCTGACCTATGATTTCATCGTTCCCAACTCGGAGCGGATCCCTGGCGTGCGGGTTTCGTACATGAACCAGACGCGTGCTTTTATAATTCGCGGTAATGATTGGTACATCGATTCTTACGTCGATTACTCTAACTATGTATTGCGACCGTACTTGATCGATATCAACGCGACCATGAGCCACGTGAATCCCTCGTCGATTCCCGACATCACCCAGACCTTCGGCATCAACTATTCCGTGGCGACGTCAAGCGCGTCGCATCTAGGCGGGTCACTCACCACCACCCTTCCCGTGACCTCCTACTTCACCATCTCTGGTTCGAACCCCGTCAACATCGCATTAAACGGCCAAGGGCGCGGCTCGGTGGTCAAGACGTACACGAAGAACTCGTACAAGGGATACCTCGTTCCGTCCATCAACTTCGATGCCGAGCCGGCGGCGATGCTGCTGCGTTACGTGCCACCCGCTCCCGTGTCTATCGGGGTGATGGAAATCACCATCACCAAGCAGGTGCTGCGTAGCTCCGTGCCCCAACCCGCCGACTTCCGCATCATCCGCGGTTCGAAACTAACTGTTATTATCACTGTTAACAACACCGGGACCCTGAATGTCGGCGCGTACGAGAAAGTGGTGCTTGCATTAAGGCAAGGGTTCACCGTCGACGATAATTTCGGGTATGACCAAGCAGCTTTCGTTGTTCTCGACGGAAGTGTATCTGTATCGAACGTTTCGCTCGCACCCGGCCAGTCCATCTCGTTCAATTACACGATGCAAGCGATCAAGGTCGGCAGCTTCACGATCGGAAGTGCACTAAAAACCTATTATTTCCTGAGGGAAAAACGAGCTGCTAGTAACGCTTTCACGGTCACGATCGATGAAAAGCCGGAGCTCGTCGCCATGTATCTCGGCGCGAGCATCGCCGTGACGATCTTGATCGTTCTCGGTTCTATCTACACGAAAAAGAAGCAGGACAAGGCGCTCGAGGATTTCAAGCGCCGGGACCGGATTCTCTATGATGAACTCACGAGGGCAAAGAGAACTTACGATGAATACCTCGACTGAACGCATGAAAAGTTGAATGCCAAATGATAAGCCAATCTCACACTGCAACGGGAAAGAAAAACATCCGCGAGTGGTTCCGGAACAACTGGAACGATTTCGTGTATGCCTTCAAGGACTTGAAAACGCAAAAGGTAAAAACCTTCTTCGCGGTAGGCGGGATATTTCTTTCCATTTTCATCATGCAAGTCGTCGGGGTCATCACGGACTCGCTCTCGTATAGCTATCTCGACGCTTCAGCGACGACTGCAGGAGCAGCGGACTTCATGATCACCCGGAATCTCGAAGGCATCAGCGGAGGCAGCATCTTTGGATCAGGCATGTTCATGAATCAGACGGACGTGCAAGCCAAGCTCGACGGCATCGACGAGATCGAGAGCGTGTACCCGCGACTCATGCTCCTGCCGGTCGCGGACGTCGTGAACCCTCGCCCTGGAGACAAGAAAAATCGCACGGTCTTGCTATACGGCCTCGACATTCCCGGCGAGGACGCGGATGGGCTCGGACGGTTCAAGTATACGGCCAACAGCTCGTATTTCACGTTTCACATCCCGGATGGCTATTGCATCATCTCTCAATTCATCAGCGAGACCTTGCACGTGGGTTACATGGATAAAATCACCGTCCGCTATGCGACATTTCCCGCGGTAAACCTGACCGTCCTCGCCGTCGTCGTGCAGCAGCAGAAATTCTCGGCGATCGAGATAGACACGGTCGTCACAAACCTGGAATGGCTCCAGCGGTATTACCGCCTGGAGAACAAGGTGAACTACTTCGAGTGCCTCATCAAGAACCGGGAATACGTTTATGACACGAGGAACGTCGACGGGACCATCCAGCGCATGATCGACATCGCCGAGAAGATCCAGGCAACGCTCGGGGCGGATTATTCCGTCCAGATGCTCAAGCTCTCGGAACTCGAGAACGGAGAAATGATGAACGTGGCCATGAGCGTCGCATTCGTTTTCATTTCGGTCATATCCGCCCTGATCGCGGCTATCTTGATTTACTCGATCTTGTCGACCGCGGTCGAGGATCGAATCCGCGAGTTCGGCATATTCCGGGTCGTCGGCGGCCGGCGCATCTTCCCGTTCAAGTTGGTCATTTTCCAAGGGTTTTTCCTGGCCACCATCGGCTCTATCGCTGGCGTCGTTCTCGGAACTTGGGCAGCTCAAGGCGTCCTGCCGATCCTATATAACTGGCTGGGCATGTGGACCAACCCGATCGATCTCGTCGTGCAGCCCTTGACCATCGCGACGTCGTTCGGGCTCGGGGTCGGCATCACCTTGCTCTTCACTGCCATCCCCGCGTACAAGGCAGCATCGACCAAGATCGTCCACGCGATCAACCCGTACAGGCACCAGGAAACGGGTTGGGTGGTCAAGAAAGAAGGAAAGGTCAACACGCAGTTGATATCCGGCGGGATCGCGGCCGTGGCCGCGGGATCCCTGGTCTTCTACCTGATACCGCAGCTCGCGCTAACCGGCGACATCATGGTGATCATGGTCGCCTTCATCGGCGTCCAGCTCACGTTCTTGCTCGGTCTCACGCTCGTGTCACTCGGTCTCGTGCCGGCCCTCGAAAGAGCCATCCTCGCGCTCTTCCGAATCGTCAACAGGAAGACGACCCCCATCGTGCGCACGTCGCTGTACCGGTATCGCCGGCGGAACACGAGCACGGTGCTCATGTTCTCCATGACCTTCGCGTTCATCCTGTTCATCGGCACGACGCTGGAACTCCAGAAGGTTTCCCAGAGCTACTTGATCAAGGTCAATTACGGCGCGCCGCTCGTCGTGTACTCGACCAGCACGGGCAACCAGATCGACGAGAACCTCATGGGAAACATCAGTCACATGGATAACGTGAAGATGGTCTCTGCCGCCTACACAGATGCAATCGACATCGCTGCACTGCGCCTCCAGTTGGAATCGACCGGTGCCGGTTCGATCGGCGGAGGCGACTTTGACTTCGGAAGCCTGTTCGATAGAAACCGTTATTACGTGGAAATCGGGGACCTCATAAACTACTACGACTTCACCGCCGCGTTCATCGGGATCGACGAGAACTACACGAAGATCATACCCTCGAACCTGATGGAGGTGAACGGCGGCGCTGCGACGGTGAACCGATTGTTCGAGACCACGGGCAACAACATCATCATCTCCCGCGCCGTTGCCGATTACGCGTCGCTCGAGGTGGGTGACAACGTCAGGCTGACGTTCTATGATCCCAAAAATGATTATCGCCGCGTTGATCCGATAGTAAATGCCACCATCATAGGCATCTCCGACGGCATGCCCGGGTTCTGGCAGTTCCGGCAGATGAGGCTTGCCAGCTTCTACGGCGGCGTCATGTGCTCGAAACAGAACTACATCGAATGGATGGACATGCAAGCCAACGCGACGAACATGCCCGTGAGCAAGATCTTCGTCGACACGTACAGCACGTCGACGCACGACCTCGATGTCTTGCGGAACAACATCGACCGAACGTTTTCCGACACGCTGAAATCGGACGGGCAACCCTTGCAGTTCGCCGTGGAGCACGCGCAATCGCGCATAGACAGGATACTCGAGAGCCTGGACACGGTCTCGCTGCTCTTCACGACCATCCTGTTCTTCGCCATTTTGAGCGCGCTGTTCGGCCTCATGTCGTCCGTGTACAGCACGGTCATCGAGCGCAAGCGGGAGATCGGCGTGCTGAAGGCCGTCGGCTTGCACAACAGCCAGACGCGCAACATGTTCATGATGGAAAGCGTGATCATCCTGCTGGCATCGTCGATCAGCGGCGCGGTCATCGGCATCCTTTCCTCGTACATCAACAGCTACCAGCAGACCGCGATAACCGAGGTGCCGCTCGCGGCCATCCTGGATCCCGCTAACTTGCCGTGGGAGACCATGCTTCTTTCGTTTAGCGTGTCGCTGGCCATCTGCTTGGTCGGAATGGTCCTGCTGCTGCGGAGGGTATCGAAAATGGAGATCATGGAGATATTCCGCGCGACCATGTGATCCGCCCTCCATGTTTTCTCGCCATCACTTCCCTTTTTCTCTCAATTCCTCGTGACTGGCCATGCTTCACGTGCGGATGGCTTATGCCCCGCCTCGTTAATTTTTAAATAATCCTGTCGGGTCTATTACATGTCACCCTCGGCGGTCGATGCATGCACATGAGCAGCGAAATCGTGGAGGACACCATCCTCTTGCTTGACGTGTCCCGGTCGATGGCGCGGAAGGATGTATCGCCCAACCGCTTGCTCGCGTGCAAAGAAGCGTTGCTCGCCTTTTCCCGCAAGAAACTGGCCACTAGCTCGCAGCACAAGATCGGCATGGTCACGTTTGGCGAGAAGAGTGCCAAGTTGCTTTTCTTGACTAATGAATTGGCAAGGATAGAAGCAAGCATCGAGGATGCCGCGATTGCTGGGAACGTGTCATATGCCGGCTCTGCCATCGCAATGGGCATCCAGATGCACGTGGACATGCTGCGCCAGATCTCTGGGAAAGTGTCACGCATGCTCTTGCTGTCGGACGGGCGTTTTTCGAGGCAAACGGCGATGGATCCATTGCAAATGGCAAGGCTCGCGCAAGGGCTCGGGATCCAGATCGACGTGGTGCGCGTTGGCAAGGAGTGTTCCGGCGAGATATTGAACCAGATCGCGGATATCACGGGCGGAGCGTTCAAGTGCGCAGCCGACGCGGCTGAACTGCATGCAATCATCGATGGGCTCGTGAAAATCCTGCCTGAATCGACAAGAGAGCTTTTAAAGAGCAAAAAGCCCATGCTTGCCGATCTCGCCGGGGAGCTCGTTTCCGAAGAGGAGTTTACCCCCGCGCAGAAGGAGCTCTTCGGGAAAATGACCGAGGCGGAGCGGCACAAGTGTCTCATTTGTTTCAAGAGCGATTGCATGATCTGCAAGCAGCCATTCGCTGTTTGCGGCCGCCATTGCCCGAATTGCATGTACCCGCTGCACGGGGACTGCGCCGCGCAGTGGGCGATGTCAGACAAGAAGACCGGGGGTTCAAACGTTTTCCGGTGCCCCCACTGTTTCTACCTGCTCAAGGTGCCCGCGTCGCAGGCGCAAGCCGTGGTAGACGGAGACGTCGGGAGAAAGGTGGCCCCGTTGGCTCCAAGGGCCACCACCCAGCCGGTGGCGGAGCCGGCAAGCGGGGCCGGGGCCAGGGCCGTGGCGCCCGCCGAACCCGCGGGCCGCGGCCTCGACATCGCTGCCAAGGTCACGCCACAAGAGATCGGGCCCGATATATTAGCCAGCGCGGAATGTCCCGCCTGCGGCGAGCCGTTCGAGGACGACGCGTTCCTTTACGAGTGCCCCAACCTCGATTGCAGCGCCCTCTACCACGTGAAATGCTTCGAGAAGCTGGCGACGGGGAATGGGGGCTTCGCGTGCAAGCGATGTGGCCAGGTGCTGCGGAAGATCGATTAAGGGCGAGCCGGCGAGCCACGGCGCGACGGGCTCACTCGACGGTTTTCTTGAAGTAGAAGGCGACGATCGTGAGCAGGAGAAAGATCCCAGACATGATGCACAACGAGGTGATGGGCCATGGCTGGAGGGAGAAATCGAACCCCTTGTAAGCGTAGGTCGTGAACCCGTCGACGCCCTGGTACATGGGCATCCAGCGATTGACGTCGTCGTTCGTGATGAAGATGAGCGCGAGCAAGAAGACGATGAACACGAGCAAGAAGAACTGGTTGGCTTGCAGCCGCGTCTTGGAGATGACCGAGATGAACATGCCTATCATGACCCCGGTGAACGCGTCCATGAACAGTATCAGGAACGAAACGTGGAAGTTCCCGAGCACCGGCAGGTCGAACCCGAATATGGCAACGAGCAAGAGGAGCTGGACCTGGACCGCGTGGATGGCGGAGAGGGCGCCGGTCTTGGCGAGGATGACCTCGAGCTTGCCCGCCGGCGTGAGCAACGTGCGGCGCAGCGGCTCGTCCCCGACGATGCATTGCGAGGCCAGCAAGATGCCGGAGCCGAAGATGAGGAGCGAGAAGATGATCGGACCGCCGTCGAACAGCGGCGAGTTGCTCGTCCTGCCGACATCGTGGGGGATCGGGAATATCTCGTCCCGCAGCAGGTTGTGAATGAGCTTGAAGGCCGCGATCGTGAGCTCGAGATTGGCGACGAGCATCGCGGCGGTGCCCGTCTTGGTCGCGTCGTCGACGAGCGTAACCTTCGCGGGGACGCGGTTCGTGAGGTTGCGCTCGAAGCCATACGGGATGATCAGGAAGCAAATGATCTGCCCCCTCGCGAGCATATCGAGTCCCTGGTTCCGGTCCACCAGCTGGACAAGCTCGACATCGGTGCTTGTCCGGTTGAAAAACGTCCCGTTCGGGTAGTCTTTAAACCACCCATGGATCTCCTGGAGAAGCATCGTCGAGTTATCGACCGCGCTGAGCGCGCCCGAGCCGTAGGACATGATGAAATGGAACGTGCGCGAGAAATTGACCGACAAGTCCTCCTCGACCGCGCCCGGGATGGGGGGCATGCCCGGCCAGTCGTCCGTCGTGTCGAAGTCGAGCACGCCGAACCTCGTCACGCCGCCGGTTTGGAACACGTTGATGCTGCCCATGTCTGACCCGCCCAGGTTCACGAACTTGAAGGGGATCATGATGGCTATCGGCAAGAGAAAGATGATCAAGAGGCTCTGCTTGTCCTTCAGCAGCGACTCGATTTCGTTGCGGAGCAGTGCCCAGATGCGCGACAGCGAGTTCCTCAGCGCCAGTGCGAGGGATTTCGTGCTGGGATGCTTCATGGCCATTTGCTCCGCATAGCGACCCACCGGATAGTGTAGCGATCCAGCATCGGTCGATTGACATCAACGACGTGCCGGGTAAAAAATCTTCCGGCGGGAGACTTGCGGCTCGGTTCGTGGCCGGAGATGCACGCCGGCGGGGGAAAGAAGACATGGAAGCAAGGCATTGTCCGCAAGAGGTTGACGCGCGTGGGACGATCGCTGAAACGTGTCACGATCCGCCACGTCGCGTTTAATCGAGGGGTCATACGCGTCAGATTCATATAGGTGGAGGCAATACTATTCTTCAAGATACGGCAGCCGCATGTCCCGTTGGTCATGGGAAGTGGTAGCTGTCATATCTGGGAAAAATTTCTCCGGATTCGGGTGTTCATCATGTCGACCGACAAGAAAGAAAAAAAGGAAGTTAAGGATAGTAACGAGCTGTTGAACATCTTCCTCATCGTCATCGGGGCGCTGTTCATCTTCCAGGGCGTCTTGTATTATATCGCGATGTACGCGATCGCGGATCCAGCGGCGGTCATTCCCGAGTGGATCCTCGTGAACCTCGGCGGCGTGTCGACTGGGCCAGGACAGACCGCTTTTGCCGGTTTGCTCGGTGATTCCGCGCTCATGCGGCTCACGCTCGGCGTGTTCGCGTTCGTTTCGGGCGTAGGAATGTTTCAGGAGCAGGAATGGGCTTGGGGAATGGCTATCGTGATTCTCGCGGTCATCATCGTCACCACGGGCGGTGCGGTCCTCACTGCATTCATCGACTTCGGCACCATCAACTGGGCATCGTGGGCGTGGTACATCCAGCTCATCTCGGTCGTGTTCGCGGCGCTCGGCATCTTGTGGCTGCTGGGCACGAAGGAGCGGTACCATTAAACGAGTTTCTTGTATTCCTCTATTTTTTTTCGCATCTTGACTTGAATAGAGACCGCACGGGTTCCCAAGTAATTATTATTGATAACGACGAACATCATACTGCCACAGACATTCGACTCGGCATGCCTGCGGGTGGTACATATCCAAGCAAAAATCGAAAGGATCCTCGCGGCGTTCCTGATCGCGGCCGGGGCCTGCACGGCGCTCGTTGCCACGGGCATCATCCCGGCGGCCGGCTTGAAGCCAGGCCCGCTGCGGGATCCAGGCCGGTGGAACGTCGTTTTCGAGGACGACTTCGGCGGGACGACCCTGAACCTGTCCCGGTGGAGCTACAACTACCCCGTTGACTGGCCACACGGCGGCCACACGCACAACCACGAGGCCTACATGGCCGAGGAGAACGTGCTCGTCGAGGGCGGCCTGCTCCGCATCAAGGGCGAGAACCGCCGCCATCCGTCCGCGCCGCCGCCCGAAGAGAGCCCGTGGGGATGGCTTTCTTACAACTTCACGGCGGGCGCGATCAACATCCTGGGCAAGTTCTCGGCCAAGTACGGCTATTTCGAGGCCCGCATGAAGTTTCCCGAGGGGCCGACCGGCTTCTGGCCTGCGAGATCCGCCCAAACTCTACCGTCCGAAGGATTCGTGGCGATGACTCCCTTTTACCAAGCGATTCCCCCATCACTCGTCGCCGTGTCATCGATCAAAGCGGATCCATGGCAGATGTGCAGCCAATTAAGATCTAACCCGGTCTACGCGGGTTTAAACGGCAAGAAGCCCGATCTGATCTTTTTTCCCTGGCCCTTAAATAAACGATCTGAGAATCGCTCGATCATCCATCGGGATGGGGCGGTCCCGGGGGCAATTTTTTAAATATGTTGAAGCTAATTATTAATACGTGTCACCCACCCAAATCGGCAGCGGGGCGTGATTTGCCGACGAACGTGCGCCGTTTTGCTGGGAACAAGCCGAAAGCGAAATTGGTTGAAAGAGGTTGAAAACGCATCATGGCGAAGAAAGAACTCTTCTTGAAACGAACCTATGAAATCGTGAATGAATTGAAAATTCCGTTGATTGACGAAAGGGTTTATAAGAGCATTGAAGTCAATGAATCCAGGTGTAGCGTTGTTTTGACGTTTGAATTTGATGAGGATGAATCTGTGATACGTGGATTCCTTGGGCTGGCAGAGTACTTCCACACGGTCGTGATCAAGAAAAAGGAGTCCTTCCTGATCCCGAACGGGACGATCATTTTCGAGCTGCGTTCGAAATAAGCAGGCCACGGCGTGCCTTCCTTGCATATTCTCTTTTCTTTTCCCCGAAACTTGTTTGCTAGCGTATGCTAATCTCTCACGAAACAAGGGAGGGAATAATCAACCTCGTGGCAAATCGCGAAGAGCTGGAGCGGCCGCCCCGACTTTGCTTCGATGTAGGCGCGCCATGGCCCGTCCGCGAGGGCGCCGATCGTCCGGGCCGCCTGCAGCGACCCCAGGCTCCACCCGCCCGGCCGCTTCTCCCGCGTGGCCTCCGGCTCCTCTGGCCAGCCCCCCTCCCTCGCCAGCCGGTCGGCGATGGCGACGATATCGGCGTCGACCGTGTTCCCAGGCGTCAAGAACACGAAATGGTCCCCGTAATCGCGAATACGGCGCGCTTCTCGTCCCCCTGTTATCGTACAAGCGACGAGCGCCACGACCTTGAGACCAACGAGATTCGCGTTACAGCAGGGTTCGATGACCCTCGCGCCATGCAACCAACTCGGGTGCTGGCCATCACCAGTAATATCGCCTCGCTTTTTTAGATTGCCGTCGTGTTTTTTTTTCTTTGACTGGACTTTCAAAGATATCCCTTATATGCTTTCCCAACAAAGGCTTTTACCGAATCAACAAGGCGTATCCCTGCGTGTCTCAACTATAAGGTTGATAATTCTTTGCCATCATAAATATTCGCCCCCGCCCCAGATACACCATTGTATGCCCGTATAGTAATGAATTTATTTTGCACTACGATAAATTCGAGCCGTGTATGGTTTCAAATCTGATGATGCTAGCGCAATGGGCTAGAGGAAGAAATTCACCCCCGTCAAGGAACTTCCGCGTTTATTTCAGTCCCGTTTTCAAATAATGCCTCCGTTTCCACGATCTATAAAACAAGTAAAAAATATTGCATGCACATCTAAAACTAGTGATTGACTTGAAAGAACGGTTTTATCAAGGGATATATAAATCATAACTTTGAAAGTCCAGTTTGAAAAAATCAAAGGATATGCCGATTTCTTACAATCCCAGCACTCCCACGAGCGCCGCCGACTTCCCCGTGAACTTCGTCGCCGCGGGATCGACCTTGCACGCGGACCAGCCGAACACGACGTGGTCGACGTGCAAGCCCGTCCTGGGATCCCGGTTCCACGCCGGGACGTACCCGAACGGGCGGAACCCGGCGGCGAGGAACGCCCCTTGCAAGGCAGGTTTGCTGGCGGGGCAGTAGCCTTCCACGTACCGCACGCCCGTTCCCCGCAGGTGCCCGGGCACGAAGGCGAGCAGGGCCTGCGCGGATAGAATGATTCGGATAGAATCGCGGATAGAATGATTCTCTTGTTTGTCGCGCCCTTCGGTCATATATCTTCTTCCATTTACCCGGGTCTTGTGATTGTCCACTCCCGGCATACCATTTCGTGTTGCATTTAAAAGGGCATTTTCTGTACCGAGCGCCAGACACATGTTGCCGTTATCCCGTAGAAAATGGCAAGCAATACCGGACCCATCATAGCATCGCTCGCCGCTTCGCCTTCTGGTGGAGGCGGCGATAACAAGACACTCATCATCGCAAACACGAAATAAGCACAGACACATGCCCCTCCGATGAGATAGAGCTTCCAGATGATGTGCATGGACGATTTCCTCGCTCCAGAGGCGTTGCAACTTCACGTGCTCTTCTTTCTCAAGAACACCTCGTACTCGCACGATGGGTCGACGAGCCCGTTCTTCACGTAGACCCGCGGTATCCAGAATATGTAATCCGTGCCCATCTTGGCGGGCTTGCGGGCGAACTTGACGAAGCCTTGCTCGATGCCGAGCGCGCTCGTGGCGACCGGCGGCGCCGTCCCGCGCCTGGACTCGGCCGCGAGCGGCAACGTCATTAAGTTAAGGTATCTTTTTGGATTGCGGTCGTAAAGATAGAGTTTGTCCATTTCTCGATCGATATATAGTATCACGCTTCCATAATTGCAGTTTAGGCTTAAAGAAAAGGTTTGATTCTTTATTCATCTGATCGGGTTTGAACCGTGGCTGATTTCTGGATCAAGTTTAAATTTCCGGCACTCTTTTTCCATCAATGCCCCTCCTCCTAAACGCAAAATCCGTCGAACCCACGCCTGCTCCGCTTGGTTTACCGACCAGACGAAGCAATTTCTTGACGCTCACGCCCGTTCAACGCCCGCCCGAGCCTCCATCCATGACCGCGGAGTTTGTCGAAGCAATGAGAACTTTCTTGTTCGATCCCGCGACGAA
>JAUQYZ010000092.1 GCA_030587475.1 Candidatus Sigynarchaeum calidifontis | reverse complement strand
AAATAAACCTTTCGCGCGTCTACGATTCGTTAGATAAACCCAAGCGCGTTCGTATGTTTAGAATATTTGATGAATCAGAAATAATACTGGAATTGGAAGCCACAAGCACCACCTATAATGAACTATTACTTGTACTACTTGCAGATTAACGATTTCCTTCGACGAAATTGCCACAAGGATAACGGGTTCGAAAAACAGTTTAATTTTATTAAAATCGGCCGATTTGGATTAAATCAGAAAAGATGAAATAAGCTCCATTGAAAATGACATCACCGGAGCCGTCATCGCACGCCTTCGCGCGGGTCTGCATGTTCACGGCGTCGGACCCGCGCTCGCGCTCCGTGATGCAGATGCAACCGATCTTCCGCCCCGACATGAGCTCGTCCAAGGCGCGCTTTTCCCTGTCCGATTTCCCGTGGGAGTAGAGGGGGTTCATGGCGAGCACGCCAGACACGACGCGCGCGAGATCGAGTTCCGGGTCCACAATGGAAAGTACCATCGCGAGGATCATCTCGTAGCGCATCCCGAACGGCTTGAAGTCCTGGTACGGGTATAGCCTCTGCATGTAGCCCGCTTCCCCGAGAACCGGGAAAATATTATAAACGTCACGCGTCAGGTCGACCTTTGGCTCCACGACGTCAAGGCAATAGCGCTGCAACGCCAGCATAAAGTCCCGTTCCTCGTGGGTCAAGAGCGGGATGATGAACGAGTTGAATATTTTGAAGATGTTCTCGGTCTTGATTTTTTCCAGGATAGCCTCGCTGAGTATGTTGATGCCGCCGAACTGGAACATGAATGTTCGATCTCCGGTTGATTATAATCAATAAGAATGGTTCTTCGCTTGCCGCTTATGTTTGTTTCGATAGGAGCGAAATCAAATGATCCCTTTTTACACGGCACACGCATATCATTACCATCCTCTTGTAATGCAAATGCATCCTACCATGTTTGATCGCGTTATAATAGGTTCGATTGGCCATGAGCGATGATTTCGACAAGTTTATCGAAGATCTCCAGAATGAGGTGAACGAGGATGTCCAGCGACAGTATTCCCCAAACGCCCTGGACCTGATGGCGCGTCACCCGAATCACGGCGTTTTGAAAGATGCCACGTGCAAGGGTAGCTTCCGCGCCGATGACGGCGAAACGATATCGTTCTATCTCGAGGTCAAAAACGATATCATCCAGAAAGCCACCTACATCACGAACGGTTGCCAGCCAGCCCACGCCGCGGGCTCGCAAGTCACCCTTCTCGTACGCGGAAAGACCATGAAGCAAGCAGAGGGCATCTCGGCCGACGTGATCTGGCGCGCCATTGGCAAAATGCCCGAGGACACGCGCCACTCGGTCGTGCTGGCGGAGATGGCCTTGAAGAAGGCGATCGAGAACCACAAGCACCAAGAATGAACCTTGATGACGATCATGGAAGGAATCGACAAGGAGCTAGATGAAATTCTCGATAAGCTATCGTTCTCTCGACTCGTGGACCGGCTCCACGCTGCCACCACCCGCGACCTGGCAATGGACAAGTGGGTGAAGGTTCAAGCGGATGTCAAGCCATGGCAAGACAAGCTCCGAGAGAAGGTCGTCGAGCTGCTCGGCATCGACGACATCCTTGCAAGCCGCGGCAGGCCCGAGGTAGATCTGCAAGAGGCGTCCGATGTCAAGACGATGCCGGGCATCAAGCTGGAATACATGTACATCAAATCGTGGCTGGGTAGCTGGATCCCGGCGTACGTCCTCAAGCCAGAGAAGCCGGCTAGAACACGACTCCCGGCGTTCGTGTGCTTGCACGGCCACGGCGAAAACAAGGACAGCCAGGCTGGCTTGTGGTACAAGGACGCGACGGCAACCCGGGCAGGAATCGACCTCGCCCGCATGGGTTACATCACGATCTCGGTCGACCACTGGGGCTGGAACGAGCGCGGCTATGCGGGGAACCGCTACGACGGGAACGAGGCCAAGTACAACTTGAACTTGCTTTTATACGGTCGCACGATCAACGGGCTGCGCGTCCAAGACGCCATTCGATGCGTGGATTACTTGCTGGCCCGCGACGATGTCGACCCGGCCAAGATCGGCTGCATCGGCCTGTCGCTCGGCGGCACGCTCACCATGTACACGTCGGCCATCGACGAGCGCATCGGGCTCGCGGTCGTGGAAGGCTATGCCAACACCTTCAAGGACTCGATCGTCGACATCTCGCATTGTAGTTGCAACTATATCCCCGGCATGCTCAAGCACGCGGAGATGCCGGACATCCTCGGCCTCGTCGCGCCGCGGCCCATGTTCTGGGTAACGGGCGCGAACGATGAAATCTTTCCACTCGATGCGTTCAAAAAAGCAAAAGCACAAGTCGAATCCTTGTACAAGATACTCGGCGTGCCCGGCAATTTCGCCACGCACGTCCACCCGCGCGGCCACGAGTATCTCGGCAAGCAAGAACTCGATTTTATAAAGCAACGATTTGGATGATGCACGATGGCAGAATACCACGGGATCAAGCTCGATCCGCAGCTTTACATCGGCCTGGACGAGTTTGACTGCGAGAAATGGGAACATTTCGACGCGGGCAGATGGGAAAAGAACGCTAGGCAATACAGGCTCCACCTTGAACGGTGCTGGGGAAAGGTGCCGGAGAAGGTACCAGCGAACCCCGTGCTCGACGGGAAGGTGAACGTCGATGGATACACCCGATACACGTGGCACATGGACGTGGAAATGTCTGGCACGCCGCAGTGGGACAAGATGTCGTTTTTCGTCCTCGTCCCCGACAAGCCGGTCGCGATGCCGGCGCCGGTCATGGTCATCCACCACCAGCACGCGGGGAAATTCGACAAGGGCAAGGAGGAACCAGCGGGGCTCATGTACGACCCGGAGCAAGCCTTCGCCGTCGACCTCGTGAAGAAAGGGTACATCACGGTAGCGCACGACGCTCTTTGCTTCAGCGAGCGACAAGAACACGACGAGATCTACACGGCGATGAAAATGTTCTTGTATGGCCGCACGCTCAGCTTCAAATACGCGTGGGACACCAGCCGCCTCATCGACTACCTGGTGACGCGAAAAGACGTCGATCCCAAGCGGATCGGCATCATGGGCCATTCACTCGGGGGGCAGGAAGCGATCTTTTGTACCGTGTACGATCCACGCATCAAGCTCGCGATTTCTTCGTGCGGAGTGGCTAAAATAGGCGGGACGAACTCGATCTTGTCCGAGCACATCGTCCATAACAAGGCCCTCTACCTTCCAGGCCTGTGGGCGGGTCCCGTGCAGATGGACATGAAGGAGATCGTGGCCATGATCCACCCGCGGCCCCTTCTCATGTCCCACGGCGCTTCCGACCGGATCTTTCCCATAGAGGGCGTCGCCGAGGTCGACAACTGGATACAGGAAATGTACGCCCACTACGGCAACGCCGAGCGGCTGGTCACGCTGCGACACGCTGGTGGACACATGATCCCCCGGCAGACGAAAGAGGTCGTCTACAAGTTCCTGGAGATCAACCTATAGGACACGGGGGCAAAAACCATGGACAAAGGGCCGATATTCGAACGCATCCCAGGCGCGCCGAGCTGCCACTGTTCCACGCTCCATAAGTTCCCCGACGGCAGCGTGATCGTCGGGTTCTTCGCCGGCGCCTACGAGAAGGCAACCGACGTGGCGATCTGGGGTGCCAACGGCGACCCGTCGGGCAGCAAGTGGACGGAGCCGCGGGTACTCGCTGACACGCCGAACAAGTCCGAGGGCAGCCCCGTGTTCTACCAGGAAACCAGCGGAAAATTGCATTTATGGTACTTGACCATGCACCATGGCCGGCTAATCGGCGGGAAGCTGCCGACGGGCTGGTCCGTGTGCACGATCAAGCACACGACGTCGATGGACAAGGGATATACCTGGTCGCAATGGGATTTCTTGCGGAACAGGTGGTTCTGGGTGCTGCGTGGCCAGGCATGCCGGCTGCAAGATGGCTCCGTGCTGCTGCCCGTGCACAGGGAATTCGGCAAATACCAGTCCATGGTATACATCAACCCGAAACCCGACCTAAGCGGGAAGTGGAAGCGATACGGGCGTCTCGAAACTCCCAAGGGCTGCCTCGAGCCCGCCGTGTGTGAATTACCCGACGGCAAGCTGTTATGCTCGCTGAGGACGAAGGACGGCATCGTGTACCTCGCCCGGTCGTCCGACCACGGCCACACGTGGACGCGACCCTCGCCAACGAAGTTTCACAACCCGAACTCGCAGACGGCACTCTGCTGCACCTCGCGAGGGAAGGTCGTCCTCGTGCTGAACGACCTCCCCAAGGGACGCCACTGGCTCGCCTACACGGTCTCCGACGACGACGGCGAGACCTGGGGCTCGCTCGAAACGATCGATGGCAAGGACGATCCCTCCGAGGCCGGGAAGCAGTATTCATACCCGAGCATCGTGGAACTTTCGGACGGTCAACTCCTCGTTAGTTATACCTGTAACCGTGAGCAGATCTGGTGGGCAAGGTTCGCGATCTAGCCACGGTTGCGTGTAAAAAGGAGAGCAAGGCGGGGGTGGCTCATCGGTTACCGGAGACCCCGCCGGGAAAATTTCTTGATGGCCTCTTCTATCTTCTTGAAGTTCTGCCGGAAATTCGCCACGAGCTCGTCATCACCAAGTTTTTCCGCGATAGCCACCATGCGTGACACGTGATACCGTGCCTCGCGATAATTCTTCCGCGAAAAAGCCTCTGTTGCCCCATTTTGCAGGCTCTTGAGGTAAGTCTTCCACGATAGCGTGTTTTTCATCGCAGGGCTTGGATCGGGTAGCTCGTCCCCATCAAATCCCGCACGGGACCTTGCGATCGCCGAAAAAGCCGATAGTTCCCGCTCGAGCTCGGTCTCACCGAGCATGTGGCTTAACCTGGCGGCCTCCTTGAACTTGATGGCCGCCTCTACGAGGTCATGATTTGCCAGGGCGAAGTCGGCATCATCAATTTTTTTCACGCGAAGTCCCCGCAAATACCTAGGGAAGTCGTAATTGTAGGTCGGCATGCAATGTTGCATGTGGTTGTCACCTCCTCGGAAGATACACGTTGATCAATCTTTCTCGGGAATTTTTCATAGGTAGAAGACATCCACGTGGCGGATGCCGTTCATCCTCTTGATCACGCGAGCGCTCTCGTCCCGCCTCGCAAGTTAATTCCCTAGCTAATTCATCTATTTATGCTTTCCGGAAATGGTCCAAATGAAATGACTATAATTTCCCAGGACCGTGCGAACCTTTCATTCGTGAGTTTCTATGGCGATCTCGTCTGGATAAAAGTATCATTACAAAACGAGCAGCAATGCTGCGACCGAGATTGCGATCCGTTCACTTGGTGGCGATAAAGAATCAATTAGCGGTTCCGGTCCGAAAAGGGTGAACCGACGACCGTCGGATGATATCGGAAAGATCCGATGCCATCAAAATCCTCACTATCTTTTTTTAAGGCCTTGATGCAGCACCTTCACATATCAATTCGATAGATGAGAAGTGGAATCTATGGTAAAGATAGCATTCGTTGGCGCCGGTTCGAAGGGATTTTGTCTCACAATCTGCTCAGATATTTTATCCTTCCCGGCGTTGCGGAAAAACGTTACATTTTCCCTTATGGACATCAACAAGCCTCGCTTGGATTTCGCGTTAAAGTCCCTCGAGCAATACAAGGAGGATCACAAGGACAAGTTCCAAAACATCGAGTTCGAGGCCACGACCGACCAGCGTGAAGCGATCAAGGATGCGAAGTACATCATCGCCGCTTTCATGGTGGGCGGTTGGGAGGCCTACAAGCAAGACGTGGACATCCCGTTCAAGTACAGTGTCACGCAGAACGTGGGCGACACGCTTGGCCCTGGCGGCGTGTTCCGCTTCCTCCGTTCGGTGCCGGTTTACGAGGAGATCATCAAGAATATGCGGGAAGTCGGGTATAACGCGGGCACGGCTAACCCGAAGGGTCTCTTCATAAATTACACGAACCCGATGGTCATGAACACGTGGTATTGCAACAAGCTATTGCCGGACTCCACGGTCGGCTTGTGCCACGGCGTACAGGGGACGAGCGACTACCTCCGTATGCTGGTCGGTGCGTCATCCGAGGAATTCTCGTTCACGGGCGCGGGCATCAACCACATGTTCTGGTTCACCGAACTCTGGTTCAAGGACTACACGAAAAAGGACGCGAAATGGGAGAATGCCTACCCCATCATCTGGGAACACTTCAAGGAGGAGCCCGAGATCGCCAAGGCCGAGAAACTGCGCTGGGACATGATGAAGGCTACCGGGTATTTCATGACCGAATCTTGTGGTCACTTGTCCGAGTACCTCCCGTATTACCGCAAGCGCCAGGACTTGCTCGACAAGTACAAGAGCGGTGACCAGGGATTCGGCAGCCTTCGACACGCAGTCGACATGGAGAACTTCACGAGGGATTCCAAGAAGCGCGAGGAAATCGTGCAAGAGGCACCGCCGCACTTGCAATTCAAGAGCACGGCCTCGCACGAGTACGCTAGCAACATCATCAACGCCATGGAGACCAACGTGCCGTTCAAGTTTTTCGGAAACGTCATGAACAAGAAGGGCGGCTTGATAACGAACATGCCAGCCGATTGCTGCGTCGAGGTGCCCATCTTCGCGGACTACCACGGCTTGCATCCGCAAGGCGGCATCGAGCTGCCGACGGTGTGCCAGGCCCTCTGCACGAGCAACACCATGGTTCAGAAGGCAGCGGTCGAGGGCGCGCTTGCCAGGGACAAGGAAAAGATCTACCATGCCTTGCTGCTCGACCCGAACACGGCGAGCGTGTGTTGCCCCGAGGAAATACGGTCGATGACCGAGGAAATGTTCAAGGCGAATGCCAAGTGGCTGAAATACTTCGACTGAGCTCGCCGTTTTCTCTAATCATGGTTTTACTCATTTTTTAGGTATCTTCGAGGCCACCCGCCACGTATTAATACCGTAGCTGGAATTTACGCGCGATGACCATGAAGATGGAACAACTCACGAGACTCCATACGAGCGGCCGCTGGTTTGTCGATGAACATCGCCGCGTCGTGATATTGCGCGGTGTGAACCTTGGTGGCGATTGCAAGGTACCGTACACGCCGGATGGCCGCACGCACATCCCGACCGACTTTTCGGGTCACGAGAACGTGTCGTTCATCGGTCGTCCGTTCCCTCTTGATGATGCACAAATTCATCTTGAACGACTCAAGGCATGGGGGTTCAACACCTTGAGATTGCTCACGACGTGGGAAGCGGTCGAGCATGCAGGTCCCGGGGAGCTAGACATGGCATATCTTGACTTTTACACGACGCTCTGCAGGATGGCCCGGGATCACGGGTTCTACGTGTTCGTGGATTTCCACGAGGACGTGTGGAGCAGGATGACGGGCGGCGATGGGGCACCATGCTGGCTCTTTGAAAAGGTTGGTATCGATTATAAAAAGCTCAGCGCGTCCGACGCGGCACTGGTCATGCAGCATACCTACGATTTCAACGACCCGAGGCCACGCCAGGAGGACAAGTACCCGTCCATGTGCTGGGGACAAAATGCCTGGTATCCAGGCAACTCGATCATGTGGACGCTGTTTTTCAGCGGGAGGGATTTCGCACCCAAGTTGACGATCGATGGCGTGAACGTGCAGGATTACTTGCAAGGACACTATCTCCAATGCGTGCGCGCCGTGGCCGAGCGTGTCAAGGATCTCCCGAACGTTATGGGCTTCGACTCGCTGAACGAGCCGCGGCCTGGTTGGGCGGGGATTGCGATGAACGATCGCCATCTCAAGGCCACGAAGAACAACCCGGCTTTGCCCGGCATAGCGTGGTCGCCCATCGATTGCTTGTATGCCGCGAGTGGCCATGCCGTGACCATCCCGCTTCTCGAGCTGCGCCTCGCAAAGCTCGGCATCGTCCCGGTGCGGAACGTGGTCGTCAACAAGAACAAGATGCGGTTGTGGCTGGAGGGAAGGGAAGATCCGTTTCAAGCCGCGGGCGCGTGGCGACTCAAGGACGATGGCACGCCCGAAATCTTGCGCAATGATTTCTTCCAGGTCGTGAATGGCAGGAGGGTTAATTTCACGACCGATTATATGGTACCATTTATCTTCAAGGTCGCCGATACCATCCAAGCCATCAATCCTAGTTGGATGATCTTCGGGGAAAAAGATCCAAAGGAAACGGTTTACGATAGATCATTCCCGGCATCGATGCCCAAGAATTTCGTGAACGCGTCACACTGGTACGACAACGTTATTTCGGGAACGAAGAAAGTGCGCAAGATCACGCTGGACATCGTGGACATGAAGCTCGCGGCTGGCAAGCGTGGTATCCAGAAGATGTACGCGAAGCACTTCGGCGAGATCAAGGATGCCGCGGATCGCGTGAACGGGGGGTCTCCAGCGCTTATCGGCGAGTTCGGAATCGTGTATGACCTCGAAGGCGGCAAGGCTTACGAGCAATGGCGCGCTGGAGACCACGGCGATACCATCTGGAAGGACCACGTCTGGACGCTGGACATGATGTACAATGCCTTGGATCAACATTTCTTGGGTGCTACGCAATGGACATACACGGCATCGAGCCGAAACGACCCGCGTATCGGGGACGGATGGAACCAAGAAGATTGCAGCATATACAGCGACGACCAGCGTGATGATCCAAGCAACATCAACAGCGGCGGGCGGGCAATGAAAGGCTTTGTTCGGCCGTATGCCCATTGCATCCAAGGCACGCCGTTGAAAATGACGTTCGACATGAACAAGGGACGGTTCACGCTTCGATTCGCGGCCGACCCGTCTATCCAAGCGCCGACCGTGGTTTGCGTCCCGTGGGTGCAATTCCCGGATGGCTACGACATCGATGCACCGGGACTAGACGCGGCCGAAGATCGCGTGCTACGACGAATCGCATTCGTTGCAAAGGAGAAAGGAGAATACGAGATCAGGATAACCCGATCGTGAGTGCGGCACTACATGTTGAATGACCAGGAAAGCATCCGCATGCAGTCGGGGCCGCTTCAACCCTTCGTAAAGATATTGTGCAGCTCGTCGTCCCGGATCTCGCCGTGCTTTTTCTTGTCGAGATAACCAAGATCCAGCATGCGGTCGATGCCGTTCGACACGTCGATCTTGAGATTCGGGAGCGTGAAGACGTCTTGTTTCTTGATGTTCTGTTGCACTTCAAACGCATTTTGCGCTTTCGTGAAGTACTCGCTCGTCCATTTTTCGAAATCGCCGAACCCTTTAGGGTCCTTGAAGGGGTTCTTGTGGAACAACGAGACCTCCTCGAGGATGACCGGCGCCAAGACGCGCGTCTCTTGCTTGCCTTTCTTGAGGAAATTGATCAAGAAATCCGGCATCCCGCACGTGACGACCTTCCCGCTCTTGAACGAGATCGTGCGTTCCTCGAGGAACTTGCTTCGCAAGACCGCCTCTTGCTCCTCGAATCCCTTCGCCGCCTGTAGCATGCGCTCCTGGAGCCGGCGGATCGCCTCGATGCTGTCTTGCCAGTACTTGCGATCGGACTCGATACGATTTTTCTCGGCGGCTATCTTGTCGTCGAGATTCTTCAAGTTACGACGGTAATCGTCAAGAGCGTTGGCGATTTCTTTGCTGGAATTTATCGCTTGATCGGCGAGGGTAATCGACGCCTTTACATCCTCGTTCTTGGCAGATGCACGTATCTCCTTGACCTGGCCCTTGAGCATGTCGATCGTTTGGTCGACTGGACTGGCAAGCTCTGGGTATAACCACTCGCCCTTCATCTTGAGCGATTCAACCGGGTCCTGAACCTGATCTGCGATTAACGCCTCGATCTTCGCAATCCATTTCTTGCAGAGCTTGTCGAACTCGCCATGCTGCTGTTTTACAAAATTGATGGGCTCGTCGTCAAAGATCTTGAGGATCTCGTCGTGCATGTACTTGACGGCCGTTTCTGACATGCTAGGCGACTCGGAAAACGACGTGTCGAGGTATGGCTTCTTGATGTTCTTGAAAAAATACATGAAATAACTCTGGAACGCGCTGACAGGGATGAGACCGTCGATTTTCTTCTCCTCTCGCTCGAAGCCCTGGTACCCCTCGCACTTGGCTACGAACTTGTCCATTGACCCGATGAACCGGTCGATCGTGCCCTCGTCGAGGAAGCTGCCGATCGCGGGTAGCTTGGTCATAAGCACGCGGGTGCGGATCTTCTCGCTGAAGAGGCCCTTGCCTTCGAGGATGTACGCGTTGTTGGCATTGATGGGTACGATGTAGAACGGCCAATAACCGACCGCGATGTTGGCAATATCTCCGAGTTTCTTCTCGATGTTTCCCTTTGTCTCGAAGTAGAGCTTGACGATGACCATGGTGAGGTCCATGGCCAAGCTGCCTTGCTCCGTGTCCGTGCCCGGCGTTGTTGATGCGTAAAAAGGTGTAACGTAATCGTTGTGGTGCATGAGGATCCCTTACTTTGTCTGTTATCTTTCACAAATGATAACACCTTAGTTTCATAAAAACTTGCTCGCCCGACCGCCCAGAGACGTGCCACGATGGCCTAGGATTCGGGCGGCACATTACCTACATCCAAGTGCAACCGTGCATTCTCTAATTCTCGAATTCAATGGAACCAGACACCAAGCGCCGTACCGGCCCGCAAACGAGAGTGGAAAGTGGTGACAACAAGCCCGAGCCAAAGGTACCGGCCAGGAACGCCAAGCAACCTAGCGCCATACTGCTATCAAACAGCGAGAAAACACCCGATCTAAAAATGCCAGCGAGCAACGTGAAGAAGCAGGAGCAAAAGGCACCGGCGCCGAGAAGCTCGCGACTTGAATCCAGGTTACCCGCGGATAGCGTGAAACATCCCGAGTTAAAAGTCCCAGCGAGCAACGTGAAGAAGCAGGAACATAAGGCACCGGCGCCGGGAATCTCACAGCTTAAATCCATGCTGCCAGCGGGAGGCGGGAGGCATCCCGAGTTAAAAGCACCAGCGAGCAACGTGAAGAGGCAAGAGCAGCAGGCGCCGACGACAAGCCCCAAGCAAACCGGATCGACGACACGAGCGAACCGCACAGAGCCCTCCGTGCGGGAACCGCAGTTGGATGGCACGAAAAAACAAGGTGCTGGCATTGTCAAGCAACGAGACCAGCAGGTGCTAGAAAGAACCACTAAGCAGCCCGAAACGAAAATACCGGGGATAAAGGTTAACCCGTCCGAATCGAGGGCAGCTGCGAGTGGCGCGATGTTTCCAAAGCCGAGGGAACCAATATCGATAAAAAAGCAACCAGAATCGCGGATTGCATCGACCGGCATGAAACAGCCCGGTAAAAATGCTGCCTGCAATCTTCCAGCCCCGCGTTCCCCGGCCACGGTGAATACATCCATTTCCTCGGCGAAAACCGCAATTAATCCTAAGCCCCCGGTTTCGACTAACACGGTGACTGGGTTCAAGAAGCTCGGCTTGATCCAGAGCTTGTTAAAAGCGGTCGAGGATGCAGGATACACGACACCGACCCCGATCCAGTGGAAGGCCATCCCGCACGTCCTCGCGGGGAAGGATTTACTTGGCTGCGCGCAGACAGGCACCGGGAAGACCGCCGCGTTCGCGCTCCCCATACTGCAGCACCTGGTGGAGAAGGTAACTGCTGGCATCCAGAAGTCCCCGTCGGGAGGTAAGAGTCCGTTGGAAAAACGCCGCATCCGTGCCTTGATCCTCTCGCCGACAAGGGAACTCGCCATCCAGATAGAGGAAAACTTTGTGGTTTACGAGAAATACACCGGCCTCAAGAGCACGGTCATCTTCGGCGGTGTCGGGCAGGACCCCCAGGTTAAAGCCTTGCAATCCGGCGTGGACGTGCTCGTAGCCACGCCGGGCCGACTTCTCGACTTGATGGGACAAGGGCACGTTTCCATCAACAACGTCGAGATATTCGTCCTCGACGAGGCCGACCGGATGCTCGACATGGGCTTCATCCACGACGTGCGGCGTGTCGTCAAGGAGCTACCGATAAAGCGCCAGACGTTGCTCTTTTCGGCAACGATACCCGCCGAGATCGTGGAACTTGCCCAGAGCATCTTGAACGACCCGGTCGAGGTGCGGGTTTCCCCCGAGAAGGTGACCCTGGACGAGATCGCCCAATCCCTCTACTTCGTTCCCAAGAAACAGAAGGTGTTGCTCCTCATCGAGCTGCTAAAAGACAAAAAGATTATCCGGGCGCTCGTGTTCACGCGCACCAAGCATGGCGCCAACCAGGTCGTCAAGAAGCTGGTGAAGGCGGGCATCCCTGCCTTGGCAATCCACGGGAACAAGTCCCAGACAGCTCGGCAGAAGGCGCTCGGGGACTTCAAGCAAGGCGACTTGCGGGTGCTCGTTGCCACGGACGTCGCGTCCCGTGGCATCGACGTGGATAACATCTCGCACGTCATTCAATATGATCTGCCAAACGTGCCCGAGACATATGTCCATCGTATCGGGAGGACAGGACGCATGGGAGCCGCTGGATCTGCGATCGCTTTCTGCGACGACGTTGAAAAGGATTGTTTGAAGGATATAGAGAAATTTATCAAGAAACGGGTGCCGGTCGTGGAAACCCACTTATTCAAGCCTTAGTCTTGCCCTTTCCTTCCAATAGTACTTTTTTTTCGAACGCCCATCCCCGCCAACCGATAAGTTTTTCGACAGCCGCGCCCTCGTTACCACGACCATGAGAAAAATCGAGCGCGTGGAGCTGCTCGCGCCGTGCCGGAACTGGAAATCACTAAAGGCGGCCGAGCAACACGCGGATGGCATCTATTTCGGCACCCACGTGCTCAATTTGCGGCAGATGGCCGATAACTTCGAGATTGGCGATCTCCCTGGCGTCGCAAAGTACTGCCACGAGCGTAACATGAAAACTTATCTCACGGTCAATTCGATCGTGTATGATAACGAGCTCGACGTGCTTAAAAGCATCATGGAGTCCGCGAAGGCTGCTGAAATCGACGCCGTCATCGTGCATGATCTCGCATCCGTTGAAACCGCCCGGGACGTCGGTATAGACTTCCACATGTCCACGCAAGCCAACATCTCCAACACCCGGGCCGCGCGGTTCTACGAGAAGCTCGGGGCGCGCCGCCTGATCCTCGCCCGCGAACTGTCGCTCGATCGCATCAAGGCCATCGTGCATGCCATGGACACCGCGACCATCGAGGTCTTCGTCCACGGTGCCATGTGCACTGCCATCTCGGGCCGCTGCTACCTGTCACTCGAATGCATGGGCACGGACGCGTCGTCGGGCAACCGGGGAACGTGCGCCCAGCCGTGCCGCCGCCGCTGGCGCGTGATCGACGAGGAAAACAACGAGATGCTCTACACGGGCGACATGTTCCTCAGCTCCAAGGACCTGTGCATGATCGAGCACGTTCCCAAGCTAATCGAGGCGAACATCGCCTCCTTCAAGATCGAGGGGCGCATGCGGGACCCGTTCTATGTCGAGACCGTCGTCAGGTGTTACAAGGAGGCCATCACGAGCCACTACGATGGCACGTTCACGGACGAGAAGGTCAAGGGCTGGCTCGCGGACATGGGGAAGGTATTCAACCGCGGCTTCACGACGGGGTTCTACTTCGGGCGCCCGACCGACGTGGACATCGAACACCACGTGCGCGGCAGCGTGTCCCATCATCGCCAGATCGAGATAGGCATCGTTAACGATTACTTGTCGAAGAGCCAGGCAGCTAAGATCATCTTGACCAATGGCCGCCTCCGCATCGGCGACGAGGTGTTCTTTATCGGCCAGGGTTCCAAGACCTACTTCCACATGAAGATCGATGCGGGCAACATGCGGATACAAGGAAAAGACGTGACCGAGACGCCTATCGCCGATGCCAAGAACCACGTGCTCGTCTCGATCAAGACCACGCAGCCCGTCAAGAAGAACGATCACGTGTCCGTGTTCACCGACGAGACCTATGACAACTTTCTCAAGGGCATGAAGGGCAAGGAAAGGTACCAGCGCCAGGGGATCGATGGCGACCAGCCAGACGGATGCGCGTGACCCCCGATGTGCAAGTGCCCCCGAAAGATTACCATGTCCACAGCAATGCTTGCCGGATTATGGCAGATAACCATAAATTGCATGGGGAGAACACTTTTTATCCATCTCGAGAGAGGAAACGATTATGGCAAACACATGCAGTAACTGTGGGCGAGAAATAGAGGCCATGGACATGGTATTTTGCCCATCGTGTGGCGCACGACTCGATGCTGGCGAAAAGGAGGTTGGTATTGACGAGCTTTCGTTTATCGAACCATTCCAAGACCAGAACGTGGCTTCCGGCTCGGAAACCCCATATGAGAACTCGTCTTGGGATGATAAGCCTATTAAATGGTTCGTGATACATGGCTCCTTCTTCTATTCAGGCGGGAGGGAGGGTGGAGATTTAGTCCTGACATCTACCGGTTTAAAGTTCACTTCAAAAAATATGAATCTCCGGTTGTATTACCAGTCCATGGTGCACGTGGAACAGATATTGAAGGATCAATTCACGATCACAACGAAGGACGGCATTATCTTGAAATTCAGGGTAATCAACGCGAGGACATGGGTCGAGAAGATAATAGAGATGAAAGAGTTCGCCTAGTGACGCACCTAGCCTCGATGTGGTTCGATAAAATATCATCAATACTGGCAAGGATCCTCACACAATGCCATCCTTGATGCACGAGCACGATTTTTAGAAATTTCACGGGCCTCGAGCTTATCACGATAGGTGGATGAAGCTTTATAATCTATCGCTACGATGTGATTAAATGTCCCGACCTAGACTGTGTCGATAACCTCCCTCTCTTTTAATTGAAAAAAAACATGTGTTCGGGACGAGTGACGACGCGAGATGTCAAAAGACCTGGACTTCGTTTGCAACAAGTGCAACTTTGGTTTACACTATTATTATTACGCTTACGTTGTAAATGACAAGGGTGAACGCGTGTTCTGCCCGCCACCGAATCCCGAGGCGACCGCGCGAAAGATCCTCGGCCCAGGCGTGACGGACGAGTTGCTCAAGCGTCGCTCGGGGCTCAACGAGTCATTCATGTGTAAAACTTGCTTGATGGAAGCCGTGCTTGACGGCAGCAAGGACCCGCTCGTGTGCCCCGCGTGCAGGTCCAAGGACCTCGTCCGGACGAGGGAAATGATCAAGAAAATGTGCCCGAAATGTAAGAAAGGCACGATCGAGGAGAACCCGGCCAAGAAAGCCCAGCCCACCGTGTGATCGCGCCCGGCTGACCGGGAAAAAGGATTTCTACACACCTCGCCTTCTGGCAGTTATGGACTTATCACGAGTTGCTGGGCGGTTCACCGAGTCTGTCATCAGGGAAATGACACGCATCTCCAAGCAAATCCCCGGCTCGATTAACCTCGCCCAGGGGTTCCCCGACTTCCCTGCCCGTGCAGATATCAAGGAGAAAGCATGCGATGCCATCAAGAACGACATCAACCAGTATTCCATCACGTGGGGCGCCAAGGTGTTGCGTGATGCAATTTCCAAGAAGGTCAAGCGATTCAATCGCATCGATGCGGATCCCGAGACAAGCATCACGGTATGCTGCGGGTCAACCGAGGCCATGATGTCATCGCTGCGCGCCGTGATCAACCCGGGCGACGAGATCATCATTTTCGAACCATTCTACGAGAATTATGGACCCGATTGCCTCCTCTCGGGCGCGATCCCGTGCTTCATGAGGCTCGAGCCACCTGATTGGCATTTCGACGAGGATGCCCTGGCGAAATCGTTCAACAAAAAGACGAAGGCGATCATCATCAACACGCCCAATAACCCCACGGGCAAGGTATTCTCGCGTAAAGAATTATCCTTCATTGCTAACTTATGCCAGCAGCATGATTGCCTCGCCGTGACGGATGAGATATACGAGCACATCATCTACGACGGCCACGAGCACGTCTCGATCGCATCGCTGCCGGGAATGGCCGATCACTCGATCACGATCAACTCGATTTCTAAGACCTACTCGCTCACCGGGTGGCGTGTTGGATGGGCAATCGCGTCCCCTCGGATCACTGCCGAGATCAAGAAGGTTCATGACTTTCTCACCGTAGGCGCCGCCGCCCCGCTGCAAGAAGCGGCGGCATACGCGCTCGGGCTCGGTGATGATTACTACGACTGGCTCACGAGCTTCTACACGCGCGCACGCGACACGCTCTACAAGGCCTTGAAAGAAACCAATTGCCTCAAGCCGTGGAAAGTAACGGGCGCGTATTACATCATGTGCGAATGCGACGAGTACATGAAGCACCACGACCTGGAAAACTCGCGCGACCTCGCGATCCAGCTGTTGAAGAGCATTGGCATCGCTACCGTGCCGGGCAGCTCGTTCTACTTGGATCCTAAAAATGGTAACCGCCAGACACGGTTCTGCTTTTGTAAAAAAGAGGAGACCCTCGCGAAGGCGGCGGAGCTGCTCCGCAAGATAGGGATATGACCGACTTTCGAGAAGGGAGGGGAACACACTTTGCAAGCCGTGCTTTTTCACGTGCCGATAGTGAACACGACCGAGTCCATTCGTCGCACGTATTACACGGCCGCAAAGCTATTTAGTTTCAGTAAATGTTATTATTTAAAGCTGCTTCTTTCACGTGGGAGGGCACGCCCATCGTATTTAATGTTTTGCAACCAGCCTCGGATCCGAGAAGGATTTTCCGAGGATCGGCAAGCGGCGCGAAGAGCCGGCTCGTGCTGACTTGCCAATTGGTCGGATTTACCATGTCACTGCGACCTACCGTTTCGAGCCCGCCGATCAAATCAATCTTCAAAAAACGTTGTCAATTTCACGATCGGGGTAATATAAAAGAAAGAAAGCCCCTCCGAGTAACTATAATTCATCACCGCCTTAGCCATGAGGCTCTGACTTATCCTGGCTCGTCATCGGGGCAAGAATATCCTGGCTACGAGCGAAATTAAACTTACCGACTGTAAGTCACACTTGGACACAGTACCAGGAATCTCGAGGTAACGACCACGATTTCGGCGGCGTGGCGCCGACGCTGCTGCATACGTGCACGGTGCCGTGCCATCTCGTCGCGTACCTCGCGGTTAGAGTCCAACCTCCTTTTCTACCTGCTGGCGGGCACCGAAACCTCGAAGAGGCATCGGCCGTCGCCCTTTGCCGAGCACTCGATTTCCTTGACGGTCACGCGCCCGCAAGCGAGTGACTCGAACATGCCGCTGAGGAAGCCCCCGATCAAGTAATCAGTAGCTGCTTGCTGCACCGGAAAGCCCGCCGTGAAGGGATTTTTCGTAAGCACCACCTGATACGTGCCTTCCCCCGTCTGTTTGATCTCGAAGATGCCCCACCCGTACAACGTGAGCTTGTGGAGATAAATCTTGATGGCTTCGACGTCCATCCTGCTCGTGCTTCCGATGTCCTTGAGCAAGTGGTTTCGACCGACACGGAACAGGATCGGACCTATCGTCTTCCAGCCGATGAGGTCAGCGGTTTTCAAGAACATTGAATTGATGGACTCGACGTCCTTGATCACGACGCGCTTGGCGGAGTCCTTCTCGCCGAGCATCAACACCCCGTTCTCGGGCATCGCCATCTGGTCTATGAGCTTGTCGAAATCCTCGGGGTTCACGATGTTCTTCGCGTCAAGTTTCTCAAAATGCTTCACGTCGACCTTGGATCCCAGTGTTTGCGTGCCTTCCTTGAGGGGAGTTATTTGATACGTGCATTCTGGCCCGGTGCCCATCATTTCACAACATTTCGTTTCCTTGACTTCGTACTTCTTTTCATAGGTGAGAGCGAGTGCGCGGGCAATGATGCCGGCGAAATCATCGTGCACAGGTTCTGGTTGCGTCGTGCTCGATTGGGGGAAGTGGGTGATAGTAACTAGACCGCCAACAGAGGGGTCAAAATCGATGTGCTCTGCGAAGCCCCAACCGAATAGCGACATGACCGCGCAGAAATACTTGAAAAGATCCTTCCCCTTGAATTCCTGGTCGATGGCATCCTTGATAACGGTATCCGCGCTCAACTGGTTTAGGCTATAGAGCAAGTTCCTGGCGAGTTTTTTCCCAACCGTGTTCCTGAGTTCGATGCGAATTTCTGGAAAGATGTCCGCGGGAATAATATAGATGTGCGTGTTCTGGTGGTCCTCGTACACGTTTCCGTCTTGCCATTTTATCCCCTTCAGTACCTGGGAAAAGACCAGCTTGGGATGCTCGATGAGGCTCAGATACAGTTTTCTCTTCAGTGCGCTCACGATTCGACCACTCGGGATTCAACAATGCGGGTAGGGCTTAAAGATCTTCTCGAATGTGTAATTATCCCCTTTAGCTTTATAAAACGTGATCAAGAAGGTCCACGAAGCCACTTGGGAATTTCCTGGTCAAGCCTTCAACTTGCCTTGAATTCCTTGCACCACGAGTCCTCCGGCGTTTCCTTCTCCGTTATCGAACAAATTAGACACGGCGGCTTGACAATGGTGGTGTCTCCCTTTCGAACCGTTCGGCCCGGCTTCTGTTTCACGAGCGAACATCGCTTGCACGTCCCTTCCCGCGTTTTCAAGGCTTTTGGGGTCGTCATAAACCCAAACGTCGCGTCCTTCCAGGCATCCTTCCGCACGTTCGTCACCGTGTTGTCAGAGACCGCGACCAGGCCCTCGGCGACTAATGCGTCGAGCTGGACCTTAAGCAATTGCTTGTTGACCTCCTTTAACAGCTTGTACCCGAACACGCGGGCCACCTTCGTGAAGAGCTCGTCGGCCTCCATACTCAAGGCCTCGTTCACGAGCATCGCCATGCACCGGCGAATTTCTTGCGGGAGGATCTGGCCCATTTCCCTGGGGTCCTCGGTTCCATCAACGCATATCCGAACGCCTCCGGGCTTGTAACCGGCAGGATAATAGAACTCGTCCAGGCGCGGCACGAGCAACAACGTGTCGTTGATGGTTTCCTTGAGGTTCTTGCCCAGCACCTTGACGTCGTAATAGGCCTGGATCCTCTTGACCAGCAAATCGTGATGGATCGGGCCCTCTACTTCCAGGATCCGCATGACGAGCTGCTCGCGCACCTCCGCGCTCCGGTTAAAGTCTTCGATGTTTCCCCCGCGGGTCGTGAATTCCTTGTACGGGACACAAAACCCGGACTGGATCAACCGCTTGCAGAGGGCCTCGATGTCGGCACCTGCCGGGGGGCGAGCTGGAGCTTGCTTTTCGGGTTCAAACCTGTCGACGTATTTAGGGGCTACAGGAGCCGGTGATGGCTGCTTGGCGCTCACGGCACGATCGGTAGCGACAGCTGGAACGGTACTTAAACTGGTACCAGAACTGGGACTTGTAACGGGACCAGGACGAGGAACCTCATCTACAACCGTTCCAGAAGCAATGTCAGTTCTTGAATCCGCGCTGGCACGAGCAGTAGTGTCAGTGGTATGTTCGACACGAGGAACGGCGGCAGCGCCAGCGGCAGGTTCAGCAGGAGGAACGCTTATTACAGCTTCAGCACGTGGAACGGGGGAAGTCTTCATACGAGGAGCAGCACCAGCACTAATGCGAGCAACGACGCTACTTCCAAGACCAGAAACTGGACTAGCACCCATCACGCCGCTACCTTTACCCGCCTGGGTGCCCCGTTTCCGGATGTCCCCCACGAGTTTCTCGATCTTGGCGACGACATCCTCCTTCTTGTTCGCCCAGTCGGGCGACCACACGTGGAACAACCGCCACCCGAGGCCCCCGAGCACTTGTTGTCGTAGCCGGTCGCGGTCCCGCGCGGTCTCGCCGGCCCGGTACGAGCGCCCATCGCACACGACCCCGAGGACGTATTCCGATGGCTTGTCTGGATTGACGATGGCGAGGTCGATCCGGTAACCTGAACACCCGATTTGCTTGTCCACGACGAATCCCTTCGCAGTCAAGGCGCTATAGACGTCTTCTTCAAGCGGGCCCTCGAGCAAGGACATCGAACCGGCTTTGGAACTAGTTACAGAAGCCAGGTCACCGGTCCGCGCGTATTCGAGGTATTGAATGAGCTTGTGGAACGACGGGGAACTGGAACGCTTGAGGTCGACCTCCGCGGGCAAAAACGAGCAGAACACCTTGACGAGGTATCGCGCCCTCGTGATCGCCACGTTCAAGCGGCGCTCACCGCCCGACTTGTTGATCGGGCCGAAGTTAAGGTGCAGCGCCCCGGCCTCGTTCTTCGCGTAGCCGATGGAGATGAAGATCACGTCGCGCTCGTCGCCTTGCACGTTCTCGAGATTTTTTATGAACAACGGTTCTTGCTTCTGGGTTTTTACGAGCTGCTCGAGCGATGGATCACCCTTGTAGATCTTTTCGAGCTCGTTATGGATAACCTCCTCCTGGGTGATGCCCAAGGCCACGATGCCGAGGCTGCATTCAGGGTTGGCCTTGAAATGATCGATGACAGCCCGCGCGACCACCTGGGCCTCGATAGGGTTCTTCTGGCGGGTATACCTGCCCTCGGGCACGTGGACGAACTGCACCCCCGGCTCTTGCACCGGCTTGCCTTGCTCGCTCTTGTGGCGGCCGTTGTCGGGAAACGTCACGAGGTTGTTGTCGTAGAAGTTAAGGTTCGAGAACGCGATCAAGCTCTCCTTTCTCGATCGGTAGTGCCATCTAAGCAAGAAGTTGGTCAACCCGACCGTGGCACATTCGTCGAGCAAGCTTTCGAATATAGGGACATCTTCTTCTTCGCTATCCGCGTCCAATTCCGCCTGGAAGAACCGCGTGGGGGGCATTTGCTTCTCGTCGCCCGCCACGATGAGCTGCTTGGCGCGTAAGATCGCCCCCATCGCGTCCTCCGGACAGACCTGGGATGCCTCGTCGAAGATCACGACGTCGAAGAACTGGTTGAATGCCTCGATCGGGAGATAGGCCGCGACCGAGAGCGGGGACATCATAAAGCAAGGCGCGAGCGACGCCGTGATGTTTTTCGTGGCTGACAGGATTTGACGGATGGGCTTCACGTTGCGCTTCTTGCGCGACTCTTGTTCGAGGATGCCCATCTCGGAGCTCCGCATCGACGCCGCGACGTCGAGAGCGGGCATTCCGTCCTTGATCCGCTTGGCGAGGCGAACCGTGTTGGCGTCGATGCACTGCTTGTCGTATTCGATGAATTTCTGGATCAAGGCTTCGTGATAGGATGATTTGAAGTTCTTGATGTTTAGGATCTGGGCGGACGCGTGCGCCAACCATTGCTGGTAGAACGTTTTCTGCCAGGTCGCGACCAGGTCGATCCCGGCCAGCTTCTTGCCCCGCAGCTTGTCGTAGAAGTCCTCGACATGGTAGGCACGCAGCTTGTCCCGCGCCACGTGCAAGTCGAGCCAGTCCTCCAGCTGGCTCATCACGGATTCCCAGTATTCCAGGGCATTGGCCAGCTGGTCCCAGAGGCCGGTACCCGCGTCGAACGAGGAAAAATTGAGCGCGCCCAGCTTCTTTTGTAGATCCGCGATTGCAACCTGGGCCTCGCCGATCTCGTCGATGTTCGACTTGATCTCGCGGGCCTCGGCCTGGCTGGCCACGGTCCCGCGCATGATCTTCGCCTGGTGGAACGCCATGTCCTCCAGGGAGGACAGGAGGAATTCGTAGTCAGTGGAGCGGAGGACGCGAATCCCGCTCTCGGCGAGTTTCTTGTCCTTCTTGTACGATCCAGAGAGAGCCCGAGCGGGGGACGCATACTTGTACTGGAAGTTACTGCGCAGTTCAGCGGCGTCGATGCACAATGCCTGGCTCGTGAACCGCTCAAAAAAGGCCTTGTACGAATCGAGGTCTTCTTGGCTCTTGATGGGAAGGCAGACCCTCCGGGTGTTGAAGGCATCCACGCGTTGCTGCTGGGCCACGACGGTCGCCTTCATCGCCTTGACCCCTTCGGGGATCGTCTCGAACAGCACGCCCTCGTTGGTCTGGATAGATGACCTGGCCCATGGGTGCTGGAAATATGCCTCCATCCTGTTAGCGTCGATCTGCGCGATGGCGTCCTCGATGCGCGCCCTGTCCGTGCTGGTGAGGTCTTGCGGGGCGGGGATGACCGCGTCCAGCTCTTGAACCGATCCTAGCTTCGCCAGTTCCCCGATGACCTGGTAGATGGTCAGGCCACCCTTGCCGACGGGCGTGTGCAGCTTGGCCACGTAATCGTTGAGCCGTTCCCGCGTCGTGCGGAGTTCCTCGTACGCGTTCATGTTCACCTGGTCGTTCTCCAGCGTGAACCGGGCGTTTCTCATGATCGCGGTGAGGAGGTCGGTCTTGTTCGCCTTGTGGGAAAACAGGTCGAGGCAGAACCGCCCGATGCCGCGCTCCTCGAGCCGCTTGCGGACGACCTCCAGCGCTGCCATCTTCTGCGACACGAACAGGACCTTCTTGCCCGAGGCGATACAGTCGGCGATGATGTTGGCGATGCACTGGCTCTTTCCCGTGCCCGGCGGGCCGCGGATGATCATGGACGAGCCCTTCTTGGCGCTCTGGATGGCCTTGAACTGGCTCGAGTCGCTGTCGAGGATCGTGTACGACGCGTCGGGCGGGAGCTCGTCGTTCCACTCCGCGTCCGCGATCGCGTGCTCGGGAGGCTCGACATACGGCGTTTGCGAGGCAAAGCAGCTGATGATCGGGTGGTCGAGGAACGTTTCCGCGTTGTTCGCCAGGTCGTTGAACATCATGATCTTGGAGAACGAGAACGTGCCGAGGAACACGCGCCGCTCGATGCCCCACGACCCCCTCCGGGCGATCTTTTGCTCGATGGACGAGAAGAACGCGTCGATCGCCTCCGCGTCGTAGTCGGCCGGCAGGTCCTCAATCGCGATGCCGAAATCCGCCCGCATCTTCTCCTTGATCGTCGGGTTCACGAACGTCTCGTCCTCGGTCGGCACGACCTTGAATGGCTCGATGATCGACGCGCGGGCCAGCGTGACCGGGGTCAACAGCAACGGGGAATAGATCGTCGTCCCCTCGGCGCCCTTGTCAGCCCACCGCAGCAGGCCAAAAGCGAGGTACAAGATGTTGATGCCCTTCTCCTCCTCGAAGGACTTGGAGGACCGGAACAAGTGGCGTAGGACGAACTGCAAGTCATCGTCCGTGCGGTTGGTGATGATGTCCTTCGTGACCCGTGCCTTGTTTTTTGCTTTCTCGATGGCTGCCGCGTGTAAGGAGTTAACCGACTCGATCGGTGCCTCGGGCGACTCCACTTGCTCTTCAGACCCCGCTTTTCCCTTGGAGCTGAACACGGGCATGAACTCTGCCTCGCTGCCAACCAAGATGAAGTTCTTTACGGCTTGCTGGAAGTCAGGGAAGATGACTTCCACGTTCGTCTTCTGCGTGGGTCGAAAGTTGAGCTGTTTGTTCACCATACTCGTGTCGAGCAACGCGTTCTTCCACTTCCCGAGGCGCGCCGCGGCCAGCTTGTCCATGTCCAGATCGCACTGCAACAGATCGAAGAAGGAATGATAACCTGGAGGGGGCAATCTCAGATAAAACTTGTCGCTGGGGAACATGTACTCGAAGGCCGGCGATCATGTGGATAGTAAAGAATGTGGATCGTCCAGAAGGTCGATCACGCGCCAGTGGCCGGTTCCCGTTTCGGTGGTGAAAAATCCCGCGCGATGAAAAATGCGAGCAGCGCGCTCCCGACCGTCGACCACGTGAACACGAGCGCCCCGGCATCTGCCTCGGAGCCCGATATGTTGCCGATCACGGGCTGCAAGGCGTAACCAACCAACAGTGCCGCGACATAACAGAGTAGGACGAACATGTCGGCGCGGATCGTTGCCCCAGCGATGCGTAACCGCCAAGCTTTGGCGTAGCACAAGAAGAATAGGACCAGCGTCGGGGCGGTCGTGGCGGCGATCCACCAGATGGCCGACCCGTCGAGCATCCTTGAAGCACGAAGTAAGTTGCCGAGGTAGAAGTTCACATTGCCATCCGTTACCTTCACGAGGTTTCCCCATGCCATTAAACCGTACATTAGTCCAACGTTCAGCACGACGATGCCGACGAACAATGCAGCCCAGGCGGTCTCCTTCGTGAACGCCGAGAAAATCTTCTCCTGCAATGCGAAGCGGCGTTGGCGGGTGCCGACAGCAAGGTAGGCCACCGAGGCTATCGCGGGAATCGCGATTGTAACCGCATAGGCTATCCAATAGTCGAGGGATAGATCGGGGATCAAGATGAACCGACCAATCGGGTAGTAGACGCCAGAAACGGGGTTCTTGAGCACGTGGCCGATGCAATCGACGAAGTGATGCATAATTCCACCACTGATGACCATAAGTAGCACTTTCGGGTAGGAAGCGTGGAGGAGGGGCTCGCTACCAGCGGTGCTCGTTTTTTCCACGTTCTTAACCCTTACCCGCTCGATTCCGAGCAAGATCAAGTACCATCCCACTGCATATGGCAAGGCGAAAAGGAAGAAGCCCGCGTACGAGTGGATCGCGTTCCCCAATGCTATCATTGGAAGAGAATTCAATCCCTCGCCTATATCTTTGAAAACCCCGCCGAGATCAGGGCCAATGTAATTGTTCAACGCGAAAACGAAGATCAACGGGATGCTGAACCGCTTCTCGCCGTTTTTTCCCTCGGTCAGCTTCCAAACGAGCAGCCCGATGGTAAAGCCGAAGCACGCATGGAATATTCCTGGCATTTGTCATTCCTCGAGTCGATGATGGAAAATCATGATGAACTGGAATAGATCGTGCAAGATTGAACGCACGAGTTCGCGATATTGGTTGGTTCAGAAATTATCTAGCCACGTTTATAACTTGACCGTCAGAAACATGACCATCACTTGTGGAGGGCAACGAATTCCTCCGACGATGCGGCGATGGGATCCGGCTCATGAACGTTTTTTATTCTCACCCAGCGAGGTGGATACATGGTCAATAACAAGTTTCGTTACGAATATCAAACGTTGAAATCGTTGCAAGAGGCGATCACGCGGTTCCCGGTCGTGATCCAGCCGATCGGGATAATGGAGTGGCACGGGCCACAAACCGCTCTTGGCATGGACGGGTTGGCGAGCCAACGCATCTGCGAGCGCGTGATCGAGCGGCTCGGGGACGGGCTTATCATGCCAACGTGCTGGATCGGTACGTATGGTTACATCCATTATCCCGGCTCCATCGTTGTCGATGGAGAAACCGCATACCGCGTGTACAAGAACCTCTTCCGGGAATTCATCAAGCTTGGCTTTCGGCTCATCTTGCTCATATCGGGCCACGGCGGGAAATGGCAAGCGCGTGCCATCGAGCGTGGCCGCGCCGACGCATTGGCGGAAATGAAGGCGGCAATTTCGGCGCCGGTCGAATTGCTTGGCTTCGTCTACCCGCAGATGGCACCAGGTGTTACCAAGGACATGAGCCATGCAGGCCCCGGGGAAACGGCCCTCTTGTGGCGCATCGGTCAAGAATACGGCGTGAAGCTCGTTGATGAACAAGCACTACATGTCGGGTCATTACAGATAAAGAAGTATAAATTGCCTGATGATGACAAGATCGATTATCCCGTGAGCGAAGAACCAGAAGTTTGGACCTGGCCACCAGGAATGCGGGACATGGCTGCTTGTGGCCCCGAGGTCGGCGAGAAGATGCTGAAGACCATCGAGGACGGGATCTACGAGGAGATACTGGTCTACCTCGAAGACCTGGGCATCAAGCATTGATGCGTAGGCCGTTACTGTTTTCCGTGCCCGCTATCGTGAAGGTGAATGATGACGAACGACGCACACGAGCGCCAAGATGGGCCCGCGAAAGGCAATATCGTGAACAATACGAGAGACATCGCCCCCGTGGAGGATACTAAGGGCGGAACCTCCTACTGGCATGTTATTAACATTCAGCGGCCAATAGCAAGTTTCTGGTTCAATTACGTGTTCTTGCTCCTCGCGGCAGTTCCTGCGTTGCTCATGTACTCGTGGCTCTTGCCCAGCGTGATTTTACCCTTCCCGGACGCGTTCGGTTACCAGAGCTTGGTTGTCAATTATTTCGGATTGTTCTTTTCAGTAATGGATGTAGCGACCGGGCCAGCGTGCGAGCGATATGTCGCACAATACGGCGAGATCAACCCGCGGAAGGCCCTGAAATACATTCAGTTCTTTATTTGGTTTCAAATGTTCACGGGCTCAGTCCAGGTGACCGTCGTCGCCGTCTTCTGCTTCACGACCGTCGTGAACACGAATTTGAACTACGCCATGTGGTTTTTCCTCACGTACTCGCTCACGCAATTCCCAGGCATGCTTGGCGCGTTTAATAGCACGTTGAAGGGATACCAGCGATTCGATAAAGCGAACGTGGTTGACTTGGTGCAGACGATTGTCTTCGAGACCGTGACATCGCTCGTGGCCATCATCCTTGGACGCTGGATCGGCTCGCAAGATCCCGCCCTCGGCGAGCTCTACGGCGCCACGATCGGCTTCATCATCGGCCGATACGTCGACGATTTCATCGCGATGGCGCTCGCAGGCCGGTATTTGTCGAAAGTCTTGAAACCCTACGGCATCCGCCTTAGGGACGCGGGTGTCCCCGATTTCGGCCGCGACGTCGCCAAGGAGAGCTTGGCTTACGGGTTTAAGTTGCTCGGCTCCACGGTCATCTCGGCGGCAACGGAATACATCACGTTAGTCATGATGGTATCCTGGCTCCCGAATTATGTCTTTATCACTGGATTAGTGCAATTATCAAAGGATATTGCAAGTATCGTTGGCACGAAATATAACTACAGCTCACTTATCTCCGAATCGTTCAATAACGGCAAAAAAGCTCTTGCAAAATACTCCATCACCCAATTTATTAATTCCTGGTGGTTCCTGGCCTTTTTCCTGGCCTTGCAAATCACGATCTTGATTCCCCCGGTGTTCGAGAAGCTCGGCGGCAATTTCGCCTACACATCGGTCATCATTCCGATCTATATCCTGCCCCGCCTCCTGGTTACACCCGCGGTCATGGGCGCTGACGTGTGCCAGGCCGTGAACAAGCCCGAGTACCGAACGTGGGGGATCGTGTCCGAGAAGGTGACCAAGATGCTCACGGTATTCTTGTTCCTCTCGCCTTGGGGGTTCCGGAACATGTTTGGTGAAACCTCGTTGCTCACGCTCTACATCTTGCACGACATCCCCGCGTACATCGTGATCACGTTCGTGGAATTTGGCCTCGTCCACAAGAAATGCGTGCCCGTGGACGTCAACCTCTGGCAGACCCTCGTGGCAGGCTCCCTCGCCACCTTACCCCTCATCCCGGTCGATCTCTTGCTCGTGGAGATGCTCAATTACGTGTGGGCAGAAACCGCCGGGTCGCTCGGCATAACTATCGCCCTCATCGCTAGCGACCTGGTGCTGCTGTTCGCGCTGTTCCCGGTCGTGATCTTCTTCACCTATGCATTCCTCGGCGGGATGGATTCTCGGGGGCTCGAGCATTACGGGAACGCTGTTTCACTAACCGGCCCGAGCAAGCCATTCGTCAAGCTGTTTTACAAAGCCGCAAGACTCGGTTTCAAGCTATCCCCCATCAAGGACAGGTTCCGGACGCCCTGGGAAGACGCGGACAAGGAAGCAGCGGAGCTCAACGCGATGCGGTACGTGATGCAGCAGGATACACGCCACCATTTAGAACACTAACGCATCGACACTGAAGAGGCGGAACAGATTCGAATCATCATATTGAGCGATGGCAAGTTCGGCGACCGGGTAGTCGAAACCATCAAGGACAAGTTCAGCGACGTCTCGATGGTGCTCGTGGAGCCAAGGAACCCGCGGGAGATCATCGACGAGTACGAGTTCCCGCCCGGCGCCCGCGAGCGCATGCAAGGCGCCGACCTGATCATCTCGTACGTTACGCACCCGGACATCAACCTCGAGCTGGCCGGCATCGGCAAGCCGCTCCTCGTCGCCATCGACCTGGGGCGTGGCCTCCTCCAGCAGGCCCGCGACGTCAACCCGGACGCCTTCATGCCCTCGACCATGTGCCATCTGGAGCCCGTGACCGGGATCACGGCCATCGACGCGTTTGCAAGGGCTTTCGGCCTGCCCAAGTACCAGATAACGCTAGACCCGTCGGGGACGCGCATCGCCAGCGCGGGAACGACCGTCGAGAGCCCGTGCGGTGCCACGCGGCGATCGATACCGATTCTCGTCGGTGCCCCCTTGACGCCCGAGACGCTCAACGCGTTCGCGATCAACATCGCACAGGAATGTAGAGAATCGGTCGCGTATATGATGGCCAAGTCGGACGGGACGGAACGAGCGACGATCAACCACGTGCTACCCCTGCTCGAGGAGCTGCGGCGGCTCCGGCCCGCGTTGTTCGAGCCCGGGGGCTCCTTGCACGCGTACCTCGCTGACGTGAAGGCCAAGTACGAGAAGCAAGGTCCGGTCGATCCCGCGAGGAAGATCCTGAAGCGATAGCGGGCATCTTCAATTCAGTCTACCAAATCTATCCAATTCCTCGGGCTTGTTCTCACGACCGCCGGAATCGCCCGAAGAATCCCATAAGTTTCGCAAGGATGCGGGCGAGGAGGGAACTGCCGGGTACCTTCGGCAATCGCAAGCCAGGCAGCGCCCCGCCGGGCGCGGGGGGTATGCCGGGCATCCCTTTCCCCGCCATGCCTTGCATCATGTCCCCCATCATCCTCCTCGCGTTGTTGAACATGTTCGCGAACACCTCGTTGTCCATGTCGCGCAAGATGGCCTGGATCCCGTCCTCGTCGATAAATGCCTGCCCGAGCATCAGCAGCACGAACATTGCCACCTGGGGCCCCTGCTGCTCGCCGATGCGGTTGATGACGGGTGCCACGGGAAGTTTCTGCTTGTACAGCATGCCGAGCAAGCCGATCGACTGCATCATGCGATCGAGGAACCCCATGTCCATCATGCTGGCGGGGTCGAGCGACGGCATATCCGCGGGCAGCACGAGCTTGGCAAGTTGGTCACAGACGGTGTCTTGCATCACGCCTTCGGAGGATGATTTGAGTATGCGACCAAGCAAGAGCGCTTGCTTTGTCTTCGTCGCGGCCCTGGGCAAGAAGGTCTCCAGATCGAAGATGGATAGCGCGCCCGTGTTGAACGCCCGTTGGAACACGGCGGTCAGGTCCCTCGTCGTGAACGCCTTCCGCGTAAGCATGGGCGAGAAGATGTCGACCTTCGGGTTGTTGCGGACGAAGTCGAGGAGCGGGGCGATCGTCTTGAAAAACACGTCCTTGTCGACCGCGTGCAACTTCACGAGGAATTCCCCGAGGATATCCAGTTTTTTCTCGCCCTTTTCGCCGAGATCGGTGACCAGGGCGAGAATTTGCTTCTGCATTGCCTGGATGTCCTTGTCCTTCAGCTGCTCGGGGCTGGCCTTCGCCAGCTCCTTGAACGCCTTGATGTCCTCGCTCACGGCTGATCACGCATAGCAATCGCGGGTGATGTCATTATCTATCAGCCATCGGACTTGAACACGCTTCATTTTGATCATTGAGCGATGCTCGATCCCTCCATTAGTGAGTAGGTCGATGCGTGGATGAGATGTTAAAAGCAACGGATCATTTTAACCGGCATTATTACCCGAAATTAAACTCGAAATGTTTTACTCGATTGTGAGTAAAAAACAAGGTCATAACAATGGCAGAGAGAAACGCAACAACCCCCAAAGAAAACCAGCCCCAAAATACCCTGAAGTCCAAGGCAGTAGCCTATGTTGCTATGATGTCCGCGCTGGGTACTGTCCTGGGTCTCATCTCGATGCTGCTAGTGCCATTCGGCCCGAACGTTGCACTCGACCTTTCTCACGTTGGTACCTATCTCGTGGCTTTGCCGGGAGGGCCGATCCTCGGGCTCATCACGGGCGCCCTCGTCGGAGTGATCCCTGGCTTTCGCTTCGCAAACGCCGCGCTAATCCCGGGGAAAATGATGACCGGCGTCACCGTCGGGTTGATCGCCTTCCTGTTCAAGAAGATCCCGAAGTATAAGGAGAACAAGGCGCTCCAGATCCTTTCGATTCCTATTGCGGGCATCGTCGGGTACATCCCGGAATCTATCTTCACGTTCTGGGATTTGGGAATCGTCATGAACTTTCCAGGAGCGGACGCAATCATCCTATCGATAATCATCAAGGCCTGGATCGAGATCATCGCCATCTCTTGCTTGATGACCCTCATCTTGAACATCCCCGCCATCGCCCAGGGGATCAAGGGACTCATCGGGGAGGACGCGAAGCTCACAGCGAAGGAATACTTGATCTCGGGCATCGTGATCGGGCTGAGCATCGCGATGCTCATGGGGATCTTCGTGAACACGGGATTCATGAACATAACCGAGTTTGGGCTTGATTTTAAGACCCCCGGTTTGTTGCTGTCGGTCTTTTTCACCTGGATTATTGTGACCGGCGTCATCGTCGGGGTCCTGGCCGTGATATTGCTCGTGAAGCTGCGACAGAAGGTTTGAATATCCTCGTAGTGCGAATAAAATCTTGTTTTTTTTTGAGTAGCGTGAAAGCAATCAAGAGGAACGTAACCCGTTTCTTGTCTGCTATGAAAATGACGGCAAATGGCAACACGTCGATTTTTCTACTCGATATCATCGAAGATCACGGGGATCTTCTGCTTGAAGTCCGCGAGCAGCCCCTTCATGAGCGCGCGGATGTTCGGGTGCGCGGCCTCGCTCGTCCGCAGCTCGAGGATGTGCCGCCACTCGCGCAAGTTGGCGGTCACGATAATCTCGGTCTTGAGATCGGTCGGGAGGACGCCTCGCGCCACCTGCGGCGAAACGCCGTGCTCGATGAGGTCCATGTAGGCCCGCTCGGCCTCGGCCATCGCGTCCTTCCAGAGCTTGTAGTGCGCGGGGTCGGCGAAGAGATCCCGCTGGTCGATGACGGCGATCTCGCCGTCGAACTTCCCCTTTGCATAGTTGCAGTAACGGGTGCTTTCTTGCGAGTAAGAAGCGGTACGATGCCGGACGAGCTCGTGGGTGACCCCCCGGTTCGTGACGAACTTTACCGTCACGTTGACATGTTCGATGACCGAAAAATGCTCGCGCCCGACGATCATCTTTGCGAACCGGATGTGCGAATCGGCCGCTATCATGTCCTCCGACTTGTAACAAATCCGGCCAGCTTCCTCGATGCGCTTGAGCACCTCGTTTCCGTCGATGGCCGTGAGGATTTCGTGGGACTGGGGCACGTACTTGACCATGTATGACGCGAAGAATCCAGCGGGTACAAACCTTTCGATGCCATCACGAGGCGCTCGAGAGGGCCGTACCTTGTGCGATGGCCAACGTTCGATTGACAACTTCGTTTAGACAGCGCTGTACACCCTTTTTCGTGTATTTTTCAGACGACGGAAGCCCGATCGCCGTGCATTTTCCCGATCAAGTATAAATATTATGATTTTCATGGACTGCTCGTGTTAGAATTGCCGTGCCGCCTCCATCCCGCGTGAACAGGGCTCTACTCATGTCGTGATGGCATCAAGGCACGTAAAACAGGACAGATCGATGGCGAACCTAAGAATGAGGAGAAAAAAAGAACCGATCCAAGTCGATACCTCGAGCCTGGTGAGGAACAAGGTACCCAACGAGAAGGTATTGCGCATGGCGATGATGCTGGGAATGATAACCAAGGATGAATACACGTGCTTGAGCGCTATCGGGGATTCCAAGGAAGTCGGCGATTTGACTCGCGAACTCGCGACGATGGGTCTCGAATTGCTCGTGACCGTTTTAAAGCAGCTCGCCCGGCAGGAACTGATCGAGATCGTGTAAATCCAGCCATGGCCGCACAGGAATCACGGAAACAAGTGCCAAGACATCCTGTGCCAACCGCCTTGTTTTTCCTCCTAGGTTTGCGTACCTCGGTGGCATGGTAGCACGGGCCAGAAGAGCGAAGGAACCACCGGGCCAATCGAGGTGCCGAGATTGCCTTCAGTTCTTCTTTGCGCGAGATTTCTTCGGATTTGCCCGAATCGTCATCGCCAGGATCACGAACGCGCACGCAGCGAAACCGGCGAGCATCCCGAAGGGGGTGGCGTAGAAGGCGAACAGGTTCCCTCTGAAGGTGCTCTCCGCGACGATGCTCCAGATGGTAAACGTCGCCATCCCGCCGGCCAGCAGGAGCGCTGGCAGCCACGCGAGGCGGGGGTAGCCTTTCTTCGCGGCCAGCAACAGTATCACGAGCGTCACGCTACCTGCGACCAGCAACACCGCACCTATGATGCTCCCGATGTACACGTCACCTTCCTCGAGCTCGGAAGTAAATTCCCCGCCAGCGAATATACCTTTGATCGCCAGCATCCAGTAGAAATAAAACCGCCCCGTGGACACGTCATCGAAAACGTTCGATGGCAAGGCGACTGCTGCGAACCCGAGGAGCACCGCGAGCCAGTAGAAGAGCTTCTTGCTTTCCATGTGATTCACGACCGCGGATTGAATATGTATGCCTTTCATCAGATTTGGCGACATGGCTTATTAATGCATGTGCATGACGCAGACTTGGAGGTTCGACTCTCAAATCGATTCCCGCGAGTGAAGCCGCGAATGGCCGGCTTGGAAATCAGGATCCAAGGTAAAGACAAGGGCTTTCAAAAAAGATGCACGTCAGCGAGCACCCGGGCGCCTCGATGCTTGTCCATGTCGATGTTGAAATCCCTTCCAAGTTTTTCTGCAAACGGGAGCTCGAATGTTTCTGTAATGCAAGATGAAGGTACAAGGTTCTATAGTAGGCGGTCATACCCTCCTAAACTTGATGATCGTGCTCGTGACGGCCAATGCCACGAATCCCAGCGCCATGAACACGGTCACCCACTCGATAGCTGGCGATTTCCCGCCCGAGATGACGAAGATCACGTTGAACGCCGACGCCCCGAACCCGTAGACCGAGAGGGCCTTGCTGAACAGCGGGTGATGGGGCAGGGCGATGCTCGCGATGATCTGGACGAGCATGTTCCCCACGAAAAAGATCACCGACCACGTGATATATTGCGCGTAGTAATCTTCGGAAAACACGCCGATCATGGCAAGCGCGAAAGCTTGGGCGATTTCAATCGATTGCAAGATGACGACCACGCCTTTTATCCTCTTTGCTTCGAGGCTGAAGTTGCCCCCGGCAACTATACACCAGTATTTCCACGTCTTGTCGGTCAATGGCCAGAATTCGCGATATTTTTGGCCATTATCATCATCTATGACCTGAACCACAAATAAAAAAGGGAGGAAATATCAAGGAAGGCTCGTGTCGAGGATCACGTCCTTATCGTACGATACCTCGTACTTGTAGGAGATCTTGAACTTCTTGTCCAAGTCGGCGAGCTTGAGCCGGAACTTCATGACGCCCATCTTGCTCTCGTCCGGCTGGTACTGCAGCCCGGTGGGGCCTGCGACCTTCACCAGCTCCGAGTCCGAGAATGGTATACGATCCATGAGCACGAGCTCGTTCTTGCGGGCGGCGTCGGACAGGATCTCGACCGTGATCTCGTAGTTGTAATACTTTACGACCTTCCCCTTGGCAAGCCCGCCCTTGTCGGTCGACCGATCGACGAGTTTCTTCTCGATCTTGAGGTCATGTGACTCTCGCGTGCCGAGCGTGAATTCCTCGCCGGGCAACACGTCGTTCATACCGGTCTCGCCGATGTAGTCGTCACCGACGTAGATCTTCGCTTGCCCCGGTAGCAGCTCCATATCCCCGTTCTTGATCACGTTCTGGACGATGAGCTTGGCATTGTCCGTGTTGTAGAAGAACTCGGCCTTGCCATCCAGGCAGAGCTCGAGCAAGTAGATGTTGTTGCGGAACGATCCTTGCTTGATCGAGAGCTTGGAGGGCAGCTTGAACGTGACCACGCCGGCCGCAGCGCTCCCGCCGACTTCGGCCGAAGGCTTCTCGAGGACCGGCTTATCTGCCATGGGAACGAACGACGGCGTGGTCATGGCTACCATGGACGCGGGCGGCGCGGGCGGGGGCATCCCGCCACCGGGGGCTCCCCCCGTGTCCCTCCTTCCGAAGAGACCATCCTTGGGGCTCGGCATGGGGCGCCACTCGCGCAGCACCCACGGCTGCGGCTCCCGCATCACGACCGGGTGCAGGTCCGCGCTCGACACGGTCAGCCACACGTCGTCCCAGTCCTCCTGCGTGTTGTTCGTCACGCCGGCGATGACCTTGATGCCGACCTTGGTCGACTCGTCGACGAGGTAGACCTCGTAGAGTGGCGTCCAGTACCCCGCGTGGATCACGTACTCGATCGTGAACGTGAACTCGCCGTCCTTCTGGGCGGACACGTCAAGCACGATTTGTTTGTACGTCTTAACACCCGACTTGTTCCGGAGCTGGTCGAGCTGGCGCTGTGCCACGTCGATCTTCTCGCGCAGGTCGGTCTGCTCGTCCATGAGGGCGAAAGCCTTGGCCGCCGTGGCGGCGATCGTCTCGTCAGCGTTCTTGATGAAGTCGTCGAGGCCCGCCTTGGGCGGCGGGATGGACACCTTCTCCGCCTGGAGCAGGAACTTGGCGGGGTAATCGTCGGCCTGCACGAACGGGAACTGCTCCAAGAACGCTTCCTTGAGCTTCACGAGGTCGGCCTTGCGCGCCTGGTGGTACTCGATCTTCCGCTGGAGCACGGCATCCTTCTCGCGCATGGCCTCCAGTTCCTTCTGCCGCATCTCGATCTCTGCCTTGTTGGCCTCTTGCTCGTAGTGGTTCTCGATGTTCATAGACTTAATGCGGCCGGGCACCTTGCCCTTCCCCGAGACCTTGACCGTGGAATCGTCGATCCACTCGGGCAAGAACTTCAGCGCAACCGTGCTGCCCTCGCCGGCGGGTATCTGGGCCTTCCCTTCGCGCACGATCTTAGTCCCGTTCCTGTAAACGAGGACATCACGCGCGGGCGCATCGAGGAGGATCGGCTCCGTTTTCGTTGTTTCTGCTTCTGCTTCTGTCATGGCGCGTCACCTACGGGAGATCGGGGGTCACCTCGACATTTTTATCGTACAACACGTCAAACTCGTAGTCAATGTCCAGCTTCTTCATATTCTTCGTGGGTATCTTCCATGTGAGCACTCCAGACTCGTTTTTCTCGGGTTCCTTGCTGAACTTGACGTTCTCGATCGTGATTCTCGTGGAATCCGAGATGGGAATGGCATCTTGTGCGACGAGATTCGTGTCGAGGTCGGCGAGCAGCTCCAACTTTATCTGGTAGCTATAGTGCCTCGAGACCCTGTCCTTAACCATGCCAGCTTTCTTGCGACCGCGATCGACGAGCGTCTTCTTGATCTTGATGGCCTTGCTCTCGCGGATGGCGGTATCGAACTCCTCGAACGGCCGCACGAGGTTGAGCTGGCTCTCGCCCGTGAACTCGTTGTCGATGTACGTGCGCATCTGCCCCGGCAAGAGCACCTGTCCCGTGTTCTTTACCTTGTTCCTTGCGATGGTCATCTCGCCTTGCGCCGAGCTCCAGTACAGCTCCAGCGTCGACGCGAGCGTGAATTCCTTGAGGAAATAGGGTCCTGAGTCCTTGCCGTTCGGGATGTTGACCTTTCCGGCAACCTGGTAGACCTGAATCCCGACTCCTTCGTGCATCTCGGCGGCCTCCGTGGTCGCCGAGACCATATCGAAGTCTGGCTCGGGTTCCGCCTCCGGCATGACCGTTTCCTCGTCTCCAACGTCATATTCCTTTTTCTCCATCTCCTTCGACGCCTTTTTGAACACGCCCGCAGGGCGGCCCATCGGAGGGGCGGACATCACCTTCATGGCGACCTGGGGCATTGGCTTGTGCGCCCGGAGGATGTACGGCGACGGTTCCACGACCGACACGGGACGAATGTTCGCCGTCGATAGCGCCAGCGTCACGTCCAGCCAGTCCTCGCCGGTCGCGTTGGTCACGAGCCCGTTGAGCTTGAGCGACGCCTCGCTACCCGCTTCCTTGAGATACGCCTCGTAGAACGGCTTCCAATGCGCGTATGACGCGGATTTGAACACGTACGAGACGACGAATTCGAATTCCGCCATGTCCTTGCTCTCGAGGTCAAGGAGCACCTCCTGGCTCTCGACCGAGCCCTGCTTGCCCCGTAACTTCTGGAACTCCTTCTGGAGCACGGCGATCTGGCCGTTCACTGCCTTTTTCTGCTGCTGGAGGCCGGCTATCTCGTCGATCGTCCCCTCGATGCGTGCGGCGAGCGAGGCGTCGAGCTCGGTGTACGTGGCGAACGGCACCTTCCCCGCCGCCGAGAACAGCGGGAACTTGCCCGTCGCCGTGGCGATGGACGCCTTGTACTGCGCGAGAGCGGCCTCCTTGCCAGCGATCTGGTCGTCGATGCCCCGCAGCTCCTTGCCAAGGGCCTTGAGCTTGTCGACGATCTCCCGCTGCTTGCCGGGAGGGGCCTTCTCCGAATAGGCCTTCTTCACGACCATGTTGAGGACCTGGCCGGGCCCCGTCCCCTTGACGCGGATCGACTGCGCGTCGACTGCCGGCGGGATGCCCCCGATCTTCACGACCGACAAGCCAGCGTCCAGTTTTATCTTGCCCGACCGGGTCACTTGTGCACCCTCCTGGAAGATGACGACCCGGTCAGGCCTTGTCTTGAGATCTTTCTCTGTTGGCGTGGTAATCGACCTTTTCTCTGGCTTCTTTCCAACAAGTGAATGGATACCCGGAGACCTAAAGAAACTTCCCCACCGCTATGCCGCGATCAAGGGTCGGCGCACACGATCAGCCGGTCCTCCACGCGGCGATCATCCGGGGCGAGGATGACGCTGGAGAAGCATTTGCGCATCGAGGCCACGATGGATTCAACCGCGGCGGGTGGCGTTGCCTTGGCGAGGATACTGAACAAGAGGAGAACCGGGCGCTCGCGAAGGATCGCTCGCAATGCGGGGAGATAGAGGGCTTGTTGGGTATCGTCGAGGTTCTGGTACGTGGACACGGATAGCTCGCAAGACGCGACGCCTTCACGCAAGGGGGGCAGCTCGGCGGTCGCGTTGATGAAATCAGTACCGGGCCGTCGGCTCGCCTTCCGCCGCGCCATGACGAGCATTCCCGCGGATAAGTCCAAGCCGATGACACGCGCCCGCCCGAGCAAGCCACGCTCGGCGAGCCACGGGATCAGCAATCCCGAGCCGCAACCAGAATCAACGATGATATCAACGAAGCAACTCATTGCAACATCATGCCCCAGGAGTCGCTCCGCATGCGCGAGCAGCAAGTCGTATTTCGAGAACTGCACGTCCTTGTAACGGAGATCGTAGTGCTCGTCCGCGGTGGCGTCGTATTTCGCTGCGACCTCGCGGCTCTTTGCATACGGGGCGGGCATATCGCGGCGACTGGTCTGGTGGATGTCAATCGGAGATGAAATTAATGGTATGGTTTTTATTGGTTAGAGCGCAAATTAGTTTTGTTATATGCCTCGGGAAACCGGGAAAATCCATCGAATTGCCAAGCACCGTGACGTGAAATGTCCGCACCAGCAAAAACCGAAGTTCCACAAGCGAAAAAGCCTTTAGATATCCTCCAGAGGTCTATAGGATCCGAGATCGTCGTCCGCTTGAAGGACGGCACGGAATACAACGGGGAACTCGTCGAATGCGATAGTTACATGAACATGATTCTCAGCAAGGCAATCGAACTCAATAATGGCCAGCAAGTCGCGCGTTACGGCGAGATTTTCATCCGGGGCAACAACATCTTGTATATCAAGCCCTCGAACGCGATCCTCTAGGCACTAAACACGTCGCTGCATCCGCCTCCCGATCTCCAGCGATCAGCGCGATCAAGCTATGCGACTTTTTGTTCCCTACACGAATTTCAACTTCTGCTTCCCGGTCTCCAGCAACGCACCATCTTGCTTGTACTTTTCCACGATTTTTCCAACTGCTTTCGTGTCGAGCCCTTCTTGTCCAGCCATCGCCAGTAAATCGGTCTCGGCAATGCCATCCGGATGCGTGCGCTTGATGGTCCAGAAGAAAATCTTGATTTCCTCGGCGGTCGTCCGCTTGTCATTGCTCGCTGCCGATCCGGCGGCGTACGGCACGCCGTCCCGGTCGGCCCGCGGTATCTTGGCCAGGCGCAATGCGTCCATGGCCGTCTCCTTGTTTTCAAACCGCTTGATGACCACGACCTTCGCCAGGTTGTTGGAATGGTTGCAAGACGAGCATTTCTTCGTTTTCTGGCCTATCGCTGCAACACCCAGCGCGCCACACCCACGGCAAGGGAATAAAACGAATTGCACTGTCGCTCCGGCTCCCGTATCCGATGATACGGTTATTACGAGTTACCTTCGATGTGATGCTCTTGAGGCCATCGGGTGCCGCGGATTTGTGATCTCTCCCGTCCCGCGTGGGCTCGCGAGTAATCTGATCAGGCCGAAAATGCAAGGTAAAAATCATTAAAAGACGTGGGGGAATGCCTTGCGGATAGTCGAGCCAGCGTCCTTGACCTCCTCGGTCGACTTGTCCATGGTCTGGAATTCTTCAATGAGATCGAACAGCTTTTCGAGGTGCTGGCGGCTGGACTGGTAGATCTCTTGCGCCGAGGTGACCGGCGTTTTCACGGCCTCGTACTCGGTCGACACCCATGCCTTGATCGGCATTGCCATGATGTACCCGGCCAGGAGCGCCCCTTCTTGCACGATGTCGAAGATCAAGTTGAACGATTTGGAAGGCGTCTCGCCCTCGTTCTGGAGCATGTTCGACTTCTTGAGGAGCGTCCACGTGGCCTCCTTGGCACCGGTGAACGTTTGCCCGTAGTCCGACAGCGCAAGGCGGGCGCCCTCGAGCACGAGCTTGAACATGGTCTTGGAATCCATAGCCTTGATCTTGGTCACGGAATCCTCGTGTGCCCAGCCGTCAACCAGGATCTCGACCATTTTCTTGTTGTCGCTGGCAATTTTTTCCGGTATGTAGGTGTTAAGGCCATATTCTATGGCAGATAGCAAGATGTCGATGATCTTGCTCATCATATAGCTTTCCACGGCCTTCTGGATGAAGCCCCCCGCCTCGTTCAGCGCGTGGACGGTCAGGTAGCCGATTACGCGGAAGATATCTTCCTCGTAGTTCTGGAAGTACGCGAGAATCTCTTTCGGCTTGAAATGCAGCTGCTTCTCGATGGCCTCGGCCAGCTCGGTCTTGATCTGCTCGTTCGGGTTCGAGAAGAACGTGTCGAGCCGCTCGAGGTTCAGCTGCTCGTACACCTTCGCGAAGAGCTTCGTCGACTCCGCGGCCGCCTTCACGATGCCGCTCTCGGCGACTTGCGCGGGAGTCTGGGGTTGGACCGTCCGTGTTATGGACAAGGCGACTTGCTTGCGGGCCTCGTACTCTTGCACCGGGAGTACTTGCGATTCGACTGCCATGATCCCGTCGCCGCGGGCGATGCACTGCTTCTCGTTGACGACGATGCGGATGTCCAGCCCCTTGTTTTCCATTATAATACGTGCCAGGTCCTCGAGCATGCCGGCCATCATACACGCGTAGCCCTCGGTCTCGCCGCCGGAGAAGGTCTTGTAAAGCCACTTGTATCGCTCCCCATCTTCCTCGCTTCCCATACACACGGGGCAAGTCTTGAGCAAGAACGTGAGCCGCTGGCGGCCGGGGGTGTCGTCGTCCACGCGAACGGTGTAGTCCCTCATCTCCTTGCCGAACAGCACGAACCAGAGAACCTCGATGTACTTCTTGATCTGCTCGGGCGAGTTCGGATTTATCGGTACGATGGCGAGGACGCTCGCGTGGCGCTGAGCGCTCTCGCGCGCCGCGCGCCGGCCGATCTCCTTGGCCAGTGCATCAGGCGCGACGCCCATCGCCTTCGCGAGCTCGACGATCTCGGCTTGCAGCTCGCGGTATGTGAGCAAGTAGAACAACGCGTTGGTCTTTTGGCCGAAGAGGCGGATGATGCGTGAGACTATCCATGTGAAAGCCGTTTATTTTCACCTTCTGGTATCGTGGACTGGCTACTTGTAGTCGGGCCGGGCAAGCATATAACGGTGCTTGCATTGGCTGTCGCCGCGAGTTTTTGATTCGAGCACCTGGTCTGCCTTGAGGGGCTGCAGGTCGGGGTATTTCTCGGCCATCGCCTCAAATATGCCCTCGACCGCGCCCATAGACAGCTCGCAGCCGGCGATGTTCGTCGCCCGCTTTTCCTTGCACAGGGGGCATTTCTGGTCGATCACGTCGTAGGCCTTTGTATCGCGATAGCCCAGGTTCGACTTGCGATCGTGTGGTTCCTCGATCACCACCGATGTCCCGAACATGGCCTTGTAAATGGACAGGAGCATCGTGTCCACCCCCCTGTGACCCGGATCCCAGTACCGTGCGAAATCCTTTCCGATGTTCCTGCCCATCTTGCGGAGACGGTTGATGATGTCTTGCTCGGTGACCTCCGGCTTTTGTTTCCGGTATGTCTCCTCCATCATCTCGGTCAGGATGCCAACCGCGTTCCGGATCTGGTTGTAGGTGACCAGGACAGACATCGATTCCTCGCGATCCTTGTTGATCGTGCGTGCGGGGGTGCGTTCTGCCATTGTTTTTTGCCGTCCATAGGATTTCCTTGCTTGTCTATGGGAAGCTTTCGGTGTAAAAAATGCTTCCCGTGAATGGCGCGTTTTATGAAGGGACAAAGGATGGGTTATTAAACGGGATGGGGGCACCGGCTCACTTGGTGCCCTCGCGCTCGTAGAGGAGTTTCTTGTAGTCGGCGAGTTTCCGGGGCTGGTCTGCGAACTTGCACACCTCGATCAAGAATTGAAGCAGCTTCTCGGTCGTTTCGCTGATGCCGTGCTCGCCAGCGAGCCGGAAGGCTTTCTCGCCGAACTCGAGCGCTTCCTTGAATCTGGAATTCTTCGAGAACTCCTTAGCCACCTTCATGAGGATCTTGATCTGCTTGCGTGGCTTGTCGTTCTCGAACAGCGCCGCCTCGCGCTTGAACGCGTCCATTGCTGCATCGACCTGGCGGGAACGCATGAGCAAGTTGCCAAGGTAATCGATGTTGTTCGATAGCAAATCCTGTAACTCGTCGAGCTTTTGAACCTTGTCAGGAGCCGGCGTGCCGACGGCGAGCTTGACCTGCAGCTCGTTGTATTCCTCCTCGAGGATGTCCACCAGCAATTTCTGGATGAGTATCGAGTGGCCGAACTGCCGCTGCTCGATGAAGGACTTCCCCATCAAGTAAAGCAAGTGCGTCCGCGATAATCGCTCGGGGATCATCTTCAGGTCCTCCTTTAGGCCTGGCACGTGCTCAGAGCCGAAAAACTTCGCATACTTCTCGACATACATCAACGCCCGATCGTATTCTCTCTGGAGCTTGTGGTGATACGAGACGACCAGGGCCCGCAGGTAGTACTTGTAGCACTCTGCATACTTACCCCGCTTCAGCGCATTGTGGCCGAGGGACCGGATCATCTTGGCCTTCAACTTCCATGCTTTCTTTGTGAACGGGTACTTCGCCATCAAACTGTCGAGCCATTCGCCGGATTTCTCGAGCATCTCCTCGTGGGTCTTCGTGTCGGACAGCTGCAGGTGGTTCTTTGCGATCGAGAAGTAGATGTTGATGATGTTGAGCACGATGTTCGGGTCCTGCTTCTCGCTTAGGAGCTGGTCCTTGGCAGCTTCCATGTATTTCTTTCGCCATTCGATGACCTTGGAGACGTCATGATCCCTGCGCAACATGAGGCCGACTTGCACGAGCATGCGGTGGAAATTATCGAGCAAAGGATTTTTCGTCGAGTTGTAGTCAAAAACTTGTATGTTGTCCGCGAACAGGACGAACAGATCTTGCACGTCATCCATGAACTTGTTCTTCTGGAGGGCGGTCGTGTAGATTTTGTACACGAGGATGAGCAAGATGACCTTTTCGATGCTCGGTGCATTGGTTCCTGCCTTCATACCGGCCAGGATCCGCTCTAACAGCGGGAGCACGATATAATACTTTTCTTGAGCCTCCGCGTCCTTAATCACCGGGAGCATCGCGTTGAAGGCGAGAAACTCGGTAGCCAGCTTGATCCAAGCGTTTTGCGTTCTCGTGGACACCTGGAGCAAATAGGGCGGTGGCGTGATATATACCTCGTGAAATTCTTGAAACAACTGGGTTGTTGCTATAACTCCTTCGATGTATCGGCGCACCTTCTCCTCGTCGGGAGAGATCTCAGCATCATTGTCGAGAACGAGATTCTTGTCGTCACCAACATTGACACCCAAGACGGCGATGACTGCCCTAATTAACGCGTTGAAATCGGAATTCCGCGTGATGTTCGTGATCTTCTCGAGCTTTTTCACTATCCGATTTTTGAAATCAAGAAAAGTATCAATCTCGGGAACGTATTCATTTAGATTGAGCGCGATCTCCTTGTTTCCGGCAACTCCTGGAGCTTTATTCTTCTCTTCTGTCATTACCAACAGACCACACGAGACATTTTTTGTCTTAAAATGACAGGGGGTTCACGCGAGAGCCAGCGTCCTTTTTCATTAAACGTGCCACGAGCTCCAATGCCATCTCGGTCGTCACGACCTTCTTGCCCGAGAGAATGGCGTCATGGATGAGGCACTTCATCATCTTTTCTTTGATATCCCGGCCAGTCCATCCCTCGATCTTGCTGGCGACGAGCATGCTGTCGATCTTGATCTTGAGCGCGCTCTTTCCCGCGTATAATTCGATGATCGCGGCACGTTCGGCAACGTTCGGGCTGTTGAAAACGATCTCTTCCTCGAACCGGCTACGCAGTGCCGGATCGAGCAGCCCAATCTGGTTCGTGGCGCCGATGGTCACGACACCCTTGTTCGCCTCCATTCCATCGAGTTCCGCGAGGAGAGCGGTCGAGACCTCGATCACGTCGCCACGCACGTGTTGGAAGGACCGGTTGAGCCCGATCGCGTCCAGCTCGTCGATGAACACGATACATGGTGCCGATGCCGCGGCGAGCTCGTAGAGATCGCTTATTTTTTTGGCACCATCACCGACATGAACCCCGATCAAGGTCGTCGCGTTCCGGGCGAAGAAACTCGCCTTTGCCTCGCTTGCCAGTGCCCGGGCCATGAGGGTCTTGCCAGTACCGGGGGGACCATGGAAAAGGACATTGCGGGGAGCCCACTCCGCGCCAAAGAGTTCTGGATTCCCCAGATACTTGAGGATCACCTGGCACTTGCGCTTGGCCTCCTCTTGCCCGATGACATCGGCCATGCCGACGGGCGTGATCCTCGATAGCACCGTCGTGTTCTTGCTCTGGAACAGGATCTTGGTCTCCGGGGTGATCTTGCCCCCGTGTGGCTTCACGCCGATGACTTGAAAAGCGAAATCGGGGAATAGATAGGAATCAAAAAGGTAAGTCCCGACATCCACTACTTGCGTAGTCCATTGTTCGATACAATACTTCTGGAACAAGTCGAAATTGTCAATGATGATCCCGGTCGCTTGCTCAGTTCCAGCGAGTCGCATTGCATAGCCAACCGGCGTTATGACGATTTCATCAACGAGCAATTCCTTCGCGTCCCCGCCTTCGGGGGGCACTGGGAGTGGCGCCTTCGCGGGCAAGTCCTTGCTCTCGCTGGGGTCGCCGAACGCCTTCTGGTCGGGCTTTTCGCTCTCCTCGCGGATCAATGTAGCACCAGACACGCGCTTTTTTGTCGGTATGGCGAATCAGCTCGTTTTGAATCGGCTGGACTACCGAGGTTCACTATATATAAAGGGCGCGAAAGAAATAAACATGCTGATTGCGAAAGATTTGGTAAAAGGGATGCGCGATGGAAAAAAATGACGAGATCCGGGCTTTCATTGCCGTGGAGATCAACAATCCCGCGATCGTGCACAAGGCACGAGAAATCCAGTCTCTATTCTCGGATAACGCCATGGGGAAGCTCAAGTTCGTCGAACTCGAGAACATGCATTGTACCCTTAAATTCTTGGGCAACATCGAAATTTCCGCCGCGAAAAAGATTTACAAGATCATACAAGGCCTGGGCACGATCCCGGCTGGCGGGTTCGACGTCACGCTCCGGCGCGTTGGTCAATTCGGTGGCCGCGTGCTGTGGGTTGGAATCGACGATCCGGCCGGCATCATCGCGAAGAGCGCAGACCGTATCGACGAGGAACTGTCGAAACAGCTCGACATCCCGCGCGAGAAGCGCCCGTTCGAGGGGCACATGACCCTGGCCCGCGTGAAATTCCTCAACAACAAGAAGCTCTTTCAAGACAAGGTGGCGCAGCTCGAGAGCGTCGAACTCGGCAAGCAGCACGTCGAGGCCGTCTTGCTGAAACAATCCCGCCTCACGCCAAAAGGACCGATCTACACGACGTTGAAGTATGAAAAGTGAAAAAAACGTATTACTTGAATTTGCCGATTATCTCGCCCTTCCATCCTTGCATCTCGTTGAGTAATTCCTTGATCCTGGATTCTTCGAGAGGCCCCTTCTTGTTCTTGAGATCGTGTGCCCTCCTGGTCATGGGAAACATGCTCGCGCTATAGGTGACGGCAAGCTTCAGCGCGTCCTTGAATTTTTCGAGGTTCGCGCCTATCTCCTCTCCCGAGTGGTTCGTTTTCGTTATCGACATCAAGATGTCGAAGCCCCCGCTCACCCACTTGGCCGGGTCTCCCGTGGGGCCCTGCACGAAGTACGCGGACACGGGCACGCTGGGTGCCGGCGCTGCGGGCTTCGGGGCCTCGACCGGCTTGGGGGCAGGCGCGGGAACCTCCTCGGCAGCGGGTTCTGCTGGAGATTTTGGAGCGGCTTCTTTCGGTTCGGCGACTACATCCTTGGCAGGAGCTGGTTTCGCGGGCGCCGGCGCCTTTGGGACGGCCGGAACGGCGGAGATAGCCGGGACTGGCGGGGACCCTGGCCCGACGACCTCCGCGCTAATTTCCGCCATGGCAGGCGCCGGCTCGGCGAGATCGGGTAGATCGGGCATTACCGGGGAAGCAAGGGGAGCCGGCGCCGATGGTGCTTCGAGCTCGGGGAGCTCTTCTAACAGGCTTGCACCGCCCGGTGCCGGGACCGCCGGCGGGGCTGGAATATCGTGTGCTGCTGGGGGCATTGGAACAACAGGCGCCGCTGGTGGTTTTGGGACAGCGGCCGGTGCGGATATCAGCGCCGGGGGCTTCGGAACGTTGGTCGCCGGCGGAGTGGGGATGCCAGGAGGCGAGGAAACGCCTGCTGATGGTATTAAAGGCTTCGCCAGGGTTGCTGGAGATGCCGGAGCGGCCGGGATCTGCACTGGAGCCGCCGGCGGTTTTGGAGGAGTGGCCGGGATCTGCACTGGAGCCGCCGGCGGTTTTGGAGGAGCGGCCGGGATCTGCACTGGAGCTGCCGGCGGTTTTGGAGGAGCGGCTGGCGGAACCGGGATGCCGGGAATCGAAGGGACGCCCGCTGGTTTCGGCACTTTCGCCGGGGCAGCCGGTGGTGTGGTAAGTGGTGGAAATGTTGCAGCCGGTTTGGGAATAGCTGGCGCTGCTGGCATGGCAGGTGTAGGCATCGATGGGACATGCGCCGGCGAGGCAGATACCGCAGCTGGTGGCGCCGGGGCTTCCGGGGGTGCGGGGGGAGGGGATGAAAATTCTGCGAAGGCCGACAAGTCAGGCACGACCGGGACCGATGCTACCACGGGTGGGGGTGGTACTTTACCGGCAGAAGCTGGCGGAATGCTAGGTGGTGCCGGTACTTTGCTAGCCAGGGAGGGGGCCATAGCGGGCGGGGCTACCTTCTTATCCGCCTTGCTTGCCTTCTTATCCGCCTTGCTTGCCTTTTTACCGGCCGGGGCTATTGGTGCCTCGATATCAAAGGGTTGCACGACGAGATCGAGGGAGTCCGGCGCCTCGGCCATGGACGGGGCCGTCATGGCACCTTCCGTTTCCAACTCCTTGATACGGGCGGTCAGCTCCGCTACTTGACGCTTTAAGTCGCCATTCTCTTCCATGACCCGCATCGTTTCTTCCATGTTTGCCGCTTCGAGCTGCTGCCAGAGACTCGCGATCTCCGCATCCTTCTGGGCGATCTGCGTCTCGAGCGCCTTTATCTTGGCCAGGGCGCTGCCCAAATCTTTTGGAGTGTCGCTCATGATGGTTCCCGATTCATCTTGCCGGGATGACTATCGCCTATCTGGATAATAAGGTTTTATTATATGACCCCACCTTATGAATCGTGACCCCGATGGACGTCATCGTCAAGTTGTATGCCGAGCTGCGCAAGGCCTTCGGATGCAAGGAGATGCGACTGCCGTTCGATCGAGATCACGTGACGCTCGGGGAAGCCATGGACCAGCTGCTCGCGACTGGCCCGGGCGGGGAGCAGCCGGCACGGCTTATCCTCGCGAGCCCAATCCAAGTTCCTTACAAGGTCGATCGCAACGCCATCAACCCGGCCCTGGTCCTCATGGTCAATGACGTCGACGCCCGCCTCACCGGGGGGTTGAACACGCCGCTCTCGGACGGCGACGTGCTCACGCTGCTCCCGACCATCCACGGCGGTTAGGTGGCAACGACCGGTTTCTCGCGCCGGGCGATTCGATCGAGGATCTTCCGGCGCTCGTTCAACGCCCAAAGTGCCTTCACGGCGCGGTGGGGCATCTCGAAGATGGGAAAGCCCAGATCTTGCAAGATAGCGACTGCTCCGTCCTCCCGGCCGGAAAAGGCGACGCCAATGACCGGCTTCCCGAACACGCGGGGGAGCTTGGCAAAGTGCGGGAGTAACGCGGTTTGTATTGCCTTCAGCTCCTCTATCGGTAGCTTGATTCCGGGGCGCTGCTTCTCGATCAAGTTGAAGAATGTCCAACCATATATCCCGTAAACAAGCATCCCGTCGAACTCGTCTGACTTGAGCAACGTCCTCGGTAATGTGCGGTACGTGAGTTCGGGGTCGATGTCGAAAGTTAGATCGACGATGTTACGTACCTGGGCAGTCGGAGTTCTGATCTTGTCCCGCAGCTTCTGCTGGAGCTCGGCGGAGAACACGGGCATCGACATTCCTAACCGTTCGACTTCATCGCTCATGTTTACCCCCGGTCCCCCCGCGTTCGTGAAAATGCAGACCCGGTCACCCCGCGGGATCGGAGATACATCGAGGATATAGCAAAAATCCAGCCATTCCTCCACGTTCATGGCCCGGATGATGCCGGCTTGCTTGCACGCTGCATTAAAAATCCGGTCGTTGCCGCCGAGCGAACCCGTGTGCGAATTACCCGCGCGGGCGCCGGCTTCGGTTCCACCGCCGTATATGGCTACAATCGGTTTCGTCCTCGCAACCCTAGACGCCACCTTCAAGAACTCGCGACCACGCTTTATCTCCTCGATGTACAGGCCGATGACCCTTGTCGTGGTATCATTCTCGAAATATTCGAGGCAATCGACCAGATCGATGTCCGCCTCGTTCCCGATGCTGATGGTCTTGTTAATGCCCATGTTGGACTTTTGGGTTATGAAGAAGATGTGGCTAGCGAACGTGCCTGATTGACTCGCGATCGAGACACCGCCATTCCGGGGATTAATGGGAATCCACGTAGTATTGATAGCCTTCTTGTCACGCTCTGCGGGGTCGACCCACGAGATGTTGCGGTTGTAGAATCCAAGGCAGTTCGGGCCAATAAAACGGATCCCGTGTCTCTTGGTGACCTCGATCAACGCGTCGTTTACGTCCTTGTTGCCGGTCTCTCGAAAGCCTGCCGTTATCACGACGGCATGCTTGATGCCCCGCTGACCGCACTCGTCGAGCACAGTCGGGACGTGCTTCGCGGGTATGACGATAAAGGCTAGATCGATGACCTCGCCCGCGGGAATGTCCTTGACGGACTTGTATGCCTTCAATCCCAACACCGTGTCGAGCTTTGGATGCACGGGAAAAATTTTGCCTGGGTAACCTGCAGCGATGATTTCAACCAGCTGGGTAGTTCCCATGGTTTGCACGTCCGCGTTCGCGCCGAAGAAAGCGATTCCACGAGGATTGACGATGGTCTCGAGCGGGTTTGGCATAGGGATGGACAATGCACGGACAAGATTTGAAGCTGAGGAAGTAAGGAGGCACGCGGAAAGGCATGGGCCATGTGGTAGAAAGAAATAGAAAAGGGAAAGATCAGCCCGTGACGACGATCATGTTGATCGTGTCGCCTTGCTGGATGTCATTCACGACTGCCTGATCTTGCGGCCCCATGACCTCGCCAAAGATCGTGTGTTTGTTGTTCAAGTGCGGCGTGGGCACGTGGGTGATGAAAAATTGCGAGCCGTTTGTCGCCGGGCCCGCGTTCGCCATGGCCAGGATGCCGGGCTTGTTGAATTTCTTGCCCGAGCCGAACTCGTCCATAAACGGGTATTCCACCATCTTGCCCTTGAAGTGAAAAGCCGTGATCCCGACGTTCTCCGGGCCGCCAGTCCCGTCACCAAGCGGGTCACCGCCTTGTATCATGAACCTCGGGATAACCCGGTGAAATTTCAAGCCGTTGTAGAAGCCTTTGTTCACTAGGAACAAGAAACTCGTGACAGTTATCGGGGCCTCGTTGTCGAAGAGCCGGACGTTGATATTTCCCCTCGACGTTTGAAACTGCACGTTCGTCATGTTTTTTTGCACCATTGTCATGTCATTCAAGTCAGTAGTTCGCTGCCTTTCATCACGCCGGCCATGTCCCGCTCGAGAACAGTCTCGTCGACGCGTTCCTTGTACTTGGTCTTCAAGGACAGCGTATGCTTGCCCGGTCCGAGGCCGCCGGCTTGCGGGAAGTAGAGGAACATGTGGCCTCCCACTGGCAGTGAAAGGCCTCCGAGATCCTCGATGTTTGACAGGGTGATCTTCTTGCCCAGCACGAAGATGGCACCTTTTTTGACGTCCAACGGGTTTCCATCGACCTTGACCTCGGCATCGAATAGCTGCTTCTTGAGATCCTCAACGTCGAAGTTTTTTTCGATTCGCATGGGCGCCATGACGTTCACGTACTTGAGCGCTATCCCGTCGACCTTTCCCTTCCCGTCCATATCGACATTCTTCAAGGAATCCGCCGGAATGATACGTTTCAAAAGATATTTGGGCACGTAAGACAACCGAATCACTTCTCGTGGTGATGGTTGCCCGTTGGCCCCCGTCCATAAATGCCTATTGATCGGGTTTCCAACATCACGGCGCCCGTTCGACGAGGAGGAGGCGAAGCCGGGTGAACACGTCAGCGAGCTTCGGGCTTGCCGTGCTGGCTTCTGCCAGTGCTTCGAGGTTCGCCTCGATGCGGCCGATCACGTCCTTGGTGCCTGCCTCGCGCTCGTCGAGCCCTGACACGAGGTTGAACAGCGCGGGCAGTGCCCCTGCCCCGTCCAGCTCGACGAGCATGTCGATCGACTCGAGGCGGAAGCGGAACGACGGGATGTTGATGCCCTGACGTAGCAGGTCCATGACGCCCGGCACCTTCCCGCCGGTGAACGCGTTCTGGAAGAAAAATTTAAAGAGGTATTCTTGATCGCCGAGGAAATGCTCGAACTGCTTGACCATGCCCCGCCCGCCGAGCTGTTCTTGCAAGGAGAAGTTCCTGATGCCGGGCTTGAACAGGTCCTTCGTTGCCCACGCGGAACTCTTCATCGCTGCTTCCAATTGTTTCAAGATGTCGGCTTTCTCGGCCTGGCTCATCGAGGCAATGCTTCCCCGCATGGTCTTGAACCGTGAAGGGGCCTCGAGAAAGTCGAGCTGAGCGCCTTTCACGGGACGGCCTCACCGCGAGATTCCTTGATCGTTCTTTCAGGAGCAGCAGTGCACTTCCGGGGTTCGTGCTGGGCCAGCGTCACCCCGAGGAAGCACAGCACCATGCCGATGGCCGAGAACCAGCCGAGCTGCTCCCCGAGTGCCGGGATCAAGAAGGTCAAGATCCCGGCGAATATCGGTTCCATGTACACGAACACGACGACCCGTGACGAATCGATTTCCTTGAGGCCCGAGAACCAGAGCACGTAGGTCACGCCCACGCACGCGACCCCGAGCCATGCAACAGCAAGCCACTCGCCGATGCCGAACGCCATCACGCCAGCGAGGCCAAGGGGGGTGAGCGCGCCCAGCGGCAGCAGCACGGCGGAGGCGATGATGATGATGATCGTGTTGAACACGATGGGATCGTTGCCCTCCTTTGCCGAGATGGGCTTGGAGAACGCCGTGAAGCATCCCCAGAGCACCACGCACCCGATCGTCATCAAGTCGCTCCAGATGGTCTCGGCCAGGGAAAAGCCATCTGGCTTGAAATTGATGAGCACGGCGCCCGTGAAGGCCACTATCGCGCCGATGATGACGTATCGGGAGGCGCTCTTCTTGAAGTAGAACTTGTTGATGCCGACGACGAAGAACGCTTGCAAGTTGAGCAGCACCGCCTGATTAAACGTCGATGATTTCCCGGGTATCCACGACGACAGCGCCGAGTACTGCATGATGTACGCGAACGCGAAGAATGCCACCCCGATGACTAGCATCCACTTCACGTTGGCCTTGAACATCGGCACGACCTTCCCGATCTTCCGCGTCGCCACGAGGTATACCAGGAGGGCACCGAGCGCGAAGAGCATGCGCAGCGTTATCAACGCGAACACGTTGATCGTCGCCAGCAAGATCTTGCTCAGCGCGAAGGTCGTACCCCAGAGATTCGCGGCAAGCGCAAGCCGCAAGTACGTGGCGATGCGTGACACGAGATGCAAGCATGGCGTGATCTATTAAAGAAAACACGTCAATGGACTCGTTTTAACGACGAATGATGATACACCTCATCTTGTTTTTGCCTCGTTTTAAGCATTTGCTTGAATCTTTATGCTGTAATTCGAGAGATCTGCTTTGAAATCGGCGCCGGCCATTCTTTTCAAGTATACTCTTGCACGATAACGATGTCTCATCTTTAAACGTGGCTTCAATTCAGCGTCGTTCCGCATCCGCATCACGGCACGAATCCGCCCATCTAGGCGCTTGACTGACCGCTGCCCGCCGAGGAAC
>JAUQYZ010000091.1 GCA_030587475.1 Candidatus Sigynarchaeum calidifontis | reverse complement strand
GCTCCAGGATCATCAACCGAACGCAAACTATCGATCACGGATCGCAACACGCTAAAAAAAGCACGCAATAGCTTGAAACGCGTCGCAGAGCTCAAGGAATTAAAGATGATATCGAAAAACGCGAGTTACTTCAGTGAAGCACTTGATCGCGCCCTGCGAGAAAATTAGGACAAGGTTTGAGGCGAGTGTTCTTTACTCGCCAGGATTTTTTCTCAAAAAGGACACCTTAATATCGACCTACGCTTGCGGTAGAGTCCATCGCACGTCGTGCCGTTTCAAGTGCCAGCTGAATCTCCCTTTCTTTTCATGCTTGAACGTAGTATTTGCATCAGCATAGAGTTTGAACGACCCGATATCGAACCAATATCCAGTAAATATGAATCCTTTAACGGTTCGCTTGGCCGTGAGCCATTTTATGAAGAAACCTGGTGCATCTGGGTTCATCTTCTCGTCCAGGTAAGCGTGGATTAATTGCAAGTCGGCTCTCTTGAATACATAGATCCCTGTTGAAATCAAAGTCGAGCTGGGCTCTGCAGGTTTCTCTTCGAAGGCGACGATATTTCCCTTCTCGTTCACCACTGCAACCCCGAATCTCTTCCGAACCGTCTCGATGTCAGCGATATCATATAGCGCCACGACAGAGTCGGTCGTCATCGTATTAAAATCGAGGAGCTCGTCTATATCAAACTCGAACAAGTTATCACCTGCGATGACGAGGAGATCGTCGTCGATCTTGCACGTGTCGATGAAAAACTTGAGCCCGCCAATGGCACCCATCTTATTCTCCTCTCGATTGTGGGGTTCGACGATCAGCGACAAGTTTTTTGTCGTTTTCACCCTCGCGATCCGCCGTTTAAAGTCATTCTCGAACTTCTTGTTCGTGGAGACATATAAATCATGGATCGCGGATATATGTTCAAATTTCTTCAAGATATGCTCGATTATCGGCTTTCCAGCTATCGGCAGCAATGCTTTTGCACGGTTCTCTGTCAATGGCCACATGCGTTTCGCAAAGCCTCCTGCAAGAATTATTGCTTTCATCGTTGTTTTTCCTCTTTGTTCTGTTTGGTGATTCTATCGTTCGGGCTGAAGACTAGCTTGACCTCGTGCTCCCCGTGGTCGTTGATCAGCGGGAACTCGTTGCCTGGGTTTTCCATCCCGTCGACGATGACACTCTCGATAGTATTTGCATCCAGTTCGATGGAATATGTGATGTGATATGTCGTTTCGTGGTACCGGTAATGTATCTTGAACGTGGTCCAACCTGGAGGGATGCACGGGGAAAAACGCAGCCGGTCTCCTTCAAGTTGGATCCCGAGGATCGATTCGATGATGAGCCGGTACATCCAACCCCCGGAGCCGGTATACCACGTCCAACCACCTTGCCCCTCATGATCCGGGTGCGTGTAAACATCAGCGCACATAACGTACGGCTCGACCTTGTATCGCTGCACCCGCTCTGGCGTGTCGCCGTGGTGGATCGGGTTGATGTATGAGAGGAGCTCGCCAGTCCTCTCGCGATCCTTTAGCTTGGCAAATGCCATGGCGACCCAGATAGCCGCGTGCGTGTATTGGCCCCCGTTTTCCCGTATGCCGGGCGGGTACCCTTTTATATAACCGGGTTCCAACGCGCTCACGTTAAAGGGCGGATCGAACAGTTTAACGATGCGCTCGCCCTTGTCAACGAGTAATCGATAAACGGAATCCATCGCTTGTTGGACCCGCTGTGGTTTGCCCGATCCAGATAGAACTGCCCAGCTTTGTGGGAGCGAGTCGATCTTGCATTCGCTATTCGTAATAGAGCCAAGCGGGGTGCCGTCGCCGAAGAATGCCCTCTTGTACCATCCCCCGTCCCATGCAGTCGCATCGATACGCGTCTCGAGTTTGTTTGCACGATCCATACAAGCATCCGAGTATGCCCCGTCCCCGTATAGCACGGCAATCTTCGAGAATTCTTTCAGCGTGGCATTCAAGAAAAATGCGAGCCATACGCTCTCGCCTCGATCCTTGCCGACGAGGTTCATTCCGTCGTTCCAATCACCGCAACCCATGAGCGGGAGCCCATGAACTCCCAGTTGAAAGCCACGCTCGATAGCCAGCTTGCAATGCTCGTACAATGGAGCTACCAACGTGGAGCGGCTTGGAAGATCGTAGTATGATTCTTCGCCATCCGCCAGGAGGCGGCCTTCGATGAACGGCAGTGGGGTACCAAGAATTCCGACATCCTTCGTTCGCAGGACATAAAAGCACACCACGAACGGCAGCCAGAGCAAATCGTCGGAGAAGGCCGTGCGGACTCCTCGACCAGAAGGTGGATGCCACCAGTGCTGGACATCACCTTCGACAAACTGGTGCGAGGCACATGTGAGAATGTGTGCGCGGGTGATGCCCGGATCTGCGTGGATAAAGGCCATTGCGTCTTGCAATTGGTCTCGGAAGCCGAAAGCTCCGCCTGATTGGTAGAAGCCGGAGCGTGCCTTGAATCTGCATGTGATAGCTTGGTAAAGCAGCCACCAGTTTCCGAGGACGTTGATGCTTGGATCTGGAGTCTCGAGATAGATGGATCCACAAAGCCATGGCCAATAATGCCAGATCTCCTCCAAGAATCTCCGTGCTGGCTCAATTCCACAAGTTACCGCTGCGAGCTGGTGCGCGGCCTCGGCAGTCCGCGCGCAACCAATGGTGAAGACTACCTCCTTCTGTTCACCGGGGCTCAATAGAACGGGCACCTGGATCGCACCACAAGGATCGAACGCAGCACCCGCACGGTTTGACAAGCGATCGCGCTCAAGGGCTGCCGGGTTTTTTAACGTCCTATTTCTACCGATGAACTCGGCACGATCGCCGGTGACGGCGAATTCGCCCTCATTTACGACCAAGAATGCAACTTTTTCTGAACTATCGACGTGAAAAGGGTTATTCGCAAAGATACCTCGTGCAATGATGTCACGCGTCGTGGTCACGTGCATGTTCGTTCTTGACCTATGATCACCCATCACCCATTCGACATAACTGAAGATGGAAATCGCGCGAGCCTTGCTTCCCCGGTTTCTGACCTTTATCCGAACGATCTTCACTGGCTGGTGGAGTGGCACGTATTGCCACATCTCTGATTCGATCTGGTCTTCGGTATACTCGAAAGCGGAGTATCCTAGCCCGTGCCGACAAGTGTATGGAGATTTACCTCTTGCAGGGAGTGGTGCAAGTGACCAATAAGCGAAGGTCTCGTCGTCGCGCAGGTAAAACGATTCTCCAGATAGGTCCGAGATCCAGTCGTTATACCAGGGGGTTAGACGGAACTCGTGTGCATTTTCAAACCACGTGTATGATGCGCCGCTTTCCGAAACGATAGAACCGAATTGCTCGTTTGCGAGCACGTTTATCCACGGGCGTGGTGTGCCTGTGCCGGGCATCACGAATATCACGTATTCCTTTCCGTCCGGGGTGAACCCCCCGGTTCCATTAAAGAAGATCAACTCCCGGTAGGGCATCTCGACTTTGCGCGGAGTTTCTTTGGCTTTTTTCAACAATCGCGCTGGTTTTCGTGGCATCCGCTCCATGACACGCTGTCTGCTGGTCTGATCCTCCAAGGTTCCTTCCTCGTCTCTTAACACGATCCTCGCCGCCGCTTGCAGAAGGATCTTGTGCTCCTCGGAGAGTTGATCCCCCTTGAAGATGTAATATCCCCCTCCCTTGTTCACGACTTCCCCCTTTGCTTCGGCCGCGATGATGCCAAGGATCTGGTCGTGCAAAACCTGCCTGTATCCGCTGTAATCTTGATTCACGATCACCATGTCAACATCGATGCCTTTCGCACGCCAATACTCGTGCGCTTTCACGGCTTGACGGATCAAGTTGATACGCGATGGATCCTTGATCGTTACGAGGACGATAGGGAGGTCGCCCGATATGTTTATCGCCCACAAGCCGTCTTGTCCCTTCTTGTTCTTCAAAATGATGCTCCCATCAGCACGCCGCTTGGAACTTGCATACACTATGGACCCGGCAAGCTGCTCGAACATGCTCGCATCAGATTCGTCGATGTCATGCTGCCGGATGAATTGTTGCTCGAATGCCCATGCTATGTCGAACACACGATCTGAGATGTGCTTGTTCCGATATCGCTCGATTATCGTAAGCGCGTGATCTACGGAATCTGCAACGCCGAGAATCGCGTAGAAACCCGCCTTCTGTTCAGGCTCGAGCACGAAAGAATGGCAGATGGACATGATCGGGTCGAGGACGTTCCCGGTGGTATTGGACAATCGCACGGTACCGCGTGCAGCCGACGGGCCCTTTAATTGCTGATAGCGCCCGATGAAGCGCTCTCGTGACGTTTCATAGGTGGCTTCAGAATGGAAATCGCTTGTTGAGAAGAAAGAATGGAAAATAATAGGGTGTTTCTTATCCGGGCTACGTTTTCGTCGCCGGGCTATGACTGTCCACAATTCGGGATATGTTTCGGTCTCAATGAAGAGTTTATTGAAGGATGGATGTCCCTCGTCTTCGTGCAGGCTGGAAAGCACGACTTCTAAATAAGTTAGTATTTGCACTTGTGTTTGATCGTTGGTCGTGTTGGTGATCTCGATGTGTCGCATCTCGAGATCCGCCTCTGGCGATACGACGACGGTCGTGTGCGTGCTCAAGACTTCGTCGCTATTGAAGATCTCAGCCCTTCCACTCGAGAATACCACCTTGTAATTTGAAGACTTGTGGACAACGGGCTGATATCCAACCGATGTCGTACTGCGAGCTTTGGAATTACTGAGGAACGTGAAAAAACCGAGCATGTCTTGGCAGATGTCCTCACGCCATCGCGTGAGGAATAGATCCTTCCATCGGGAATATCCACTGCCCGCGTTGTTGATCATGACGTGATACCGGCCATTTGAAAGCAGCTGTACCTCGGGGTATGGAGTGTTGGGTGTATCGAATACCCGGATTGAGGGTTTTTCCTTATAGGCTTTTCGTTCTTCATTCGACCGTACATACATCATTTCCAAATTACGCACATAGGTTGGTATCTTTTCTTGAAGGAGTAACAAGACTGAGTTGAAATGAGGCTCCGATTCGAATCGCTTTTGAATCACGCGGTCAAGAATAACGTTCGTGATAGATAGGAGAATCATACCTTGGTGGTGGGTCATGAATGACCGGACCAACTCGAACGAAGCCCCGGGTGGCTTCCTTGCCTCCGTGTAATCTATTGCTTCGTAGAACCCATAATTCCCTTCGAATCCTTCTTTGTTCATACGCGCTATGTTTCGCATCGCTCGCTGTGGGGAGACCATTAAAGCCATTATAGATGCATATGGTGAAACGACTAGGTCTTTCTCCAATCCGCGCTTCAAACCTAGTTCCGGAACGCCGAACGCTTGGTACTGATAGTTACCATGTGCATCGGTGATGTTGTATCCAGACTCCGAGATGCCCCACGGGACGCCGTGCCGGGAACCGTAATCAATCTGGGCTGCAACGACGCTTTTATAGGTCATGTCAAGTAGAGTTTCTTCGTAATTCGGCATTACAAGCAAGGGCATCAAGTATTCAAACATAGTTCCGCCCCAAGAGATCAAGGCGCGGTTCCCATGGACGGATACAAGGCCCCTGTTTAATGCAAACCAATGGGCCATGTCTAGATGGCCATATGCGACCGCGATGAAGCTTGCGAGACGGGCTTCGGAAGCAAACAGATCATATGACCCATCATCAAGGCGGTGCAAATCAACGTTGAAACCTATCGAGAAGAGATTTGTATCCTTGGAAATCAAGAAAGCATATTCAATATCGGACAACTCTTTGCAAGCCAGGGTGAGTTGATCGATGATTTCAACGTGCTGAAGAGCGTGGACGATAGCACGTTCATAGAGTTCTTGGAAATCGAGAAGTGATTGTTTTAATGACGCGTTTTCATGAAATAAAACTTGAAGATCCTCATCAACAATGATATTTTTAACAATAGAAAGGATCTTATCTTTCTTTTTCATTATGCTGAACAATGACGGCCGCTTCAAAGCGGCCGTACAGGTATCAAATAGATCTTGAAGGGAAGCGCCGGCAGTGGCGGGAAAAGTTGCTTTTCCGGGTTGCTCGCCACTTTCTATCGCCCTTAAAAATGACCGGACCGATGATAAGGGACGGATCCACGAAAAGAGTCTGTTGATGTCCCCAACAGCGTCGGTTAATTGATTCTTCAACGCATCAATCCATCTTGTGATTTCCTCCGCCTCTTCGCCGATGACGCCAAAAGAATCGAGCTTGCCAACATCCCCCGCAATTTCTTGGAGCTTGAAATACTTGTCCTCAGCATCTACCGGGAATTCGGCAATTTTTTTCTTGATTTCTTTTAAAAGCTGTAAATTCCTCCCAACAGCAGCGGATATCCTTTTCTCTTGATGCACGTTGCTTTTCTCCAACAATTCAAACGTCAAGTTGATCGCATCGGTGGCACCCCTCGTAAAGCGTGCTATATCGAACGCGTGTTCTGGAATTTCGAGCAAACCTTGGCGCAAGGTGAGCAAATATCCGACCAAGTTCCCGCTATCAACCGTCGAGACGTAAAGTGGCTTCAACGGCTCGAGCCGTTCGATATCATACCAGTTGTAGAAGTGTCCGCGATACCTCTCGAGCTTTAACATCACCGCGATCGAGTTCAACAACCGCGAGAGCATTGTCTCAAGCCCTATGTATCCAAGATCCCATGCTGCAAGGCTGCTCAACAAGGCGAGTCCCATGTTCGTTGGAGATGTCCTGTTTGCAATGATTTTTCCATTGTTTTCCTGAAAATTATCGGGAGGGAGCCAATGGGTACCGGGGCCCACGAACGTATCGAAATAACTCCAGGTCTTCCGTGCCAGTTTCCCCAGCGTCGTCCGCTGGCTAGCGGAAAACTGAGCCTTGGTCTGAGAGATCGGTTTACTCAATCTCCACATGACGATGGGGGAGATAAGCCAGAGAAACGAGATGATCGAAAGGATGGGGAGCAGTTGCAAACGGGTATAAATGGTCGCGATGAGTAAAATTGCTGAAACGAGCGGGCCCATCCACATTACTCTGAAAAATGATGAGAGTTTGGTTCGGTTCTGGGATCGGGTCTGTTGGAAGGTGATCCATTCTAATAAATTGCGCCGGGTAATGGTGAGGCGAACGATCGCGCGTAATATCGCGTCAATAAAGAAGCATGCCTCGAATGGCAGGACGGTGAGTTTTAAGAAGGAAATGCCCCACGCTTTTTTAATAGGCGCCCTAATCGCCCGTAAATGAGCCCCCATGGCAACTCTTTTTGGCCGGCTGAGGAGTGCTTGAAATGACATCAAAATGGGGGAAAAAAAGCAAATGAATAAAAAAATGCCGGTCCACAACAATGGATCGTCAAACAAATACCACGCTGCGATCAGCATGCAAAGGAGTGCCATTGGAAACAAACTGCGCCGCAAATTATCCAGAATCTTCCATCGAGACAACCCGGAGATCGGGTTTCGAATGGAGTTCCCTTTCGCATCCTTTACCTTCCACTTCAACCAACGGGAGATCTGCCAGTCACCCCGGATCCACCTATGTTGGCGTAGGATATCATTCAAGTAGTTTGATGGCCCGTCCTCGTAGGCCCTCACGTCGCTCACGAGGGCAGCGCGCGCGTGGCACCCTTCCAATAGATCGTGGCTAAGAATGAGATTGCTTGGAATATTGTCGTCTAACGCTTCCATAAATGTATCCAAGTTGTAGATTCCCTTGCCGGTGAACGACGCCTCGTCGAACGTGTCTTGATATACGTTCGATATTTGCTGCGTGTATGGATCTATTCCCGTGTCGCTTGTTAGAAGCCTGGCATACCGTGACTTGCGCGAGCTGGCATAGTCCATCAAGATCGTTGGTTGCATAACACCATATCCTTTAACGACACGTTTACGCCTTTCATCGAAAATTGGCTTGTTTAAAGGATGTTCCATGGATCCGACGAGTTTTTTTGCGCTACCGAATGGTAAAAACGTGTCCATATCCAACGTTATGACGTATTTTATCCATCGGAAGGTATCAGGGTTTCCCACGATGGTGTGGAATCTATTGAGTGCTTGCGGGTCCTGGATCGCCCGGTTGAGCTCCATTATGATGCCGCGCTTCCTATCCCATCCCATCCATATTCGTTCTTTTTGGTTCCAAACCCGTTTTCGATGAAGAAAGAAAAAGATGTCCTTTCTTTCAAGGACATATTTCTCGTTCAAAAGGGTGATGCCTTCTTCAGCATGGTTTATCAATGCTTCATCCCCTGGAATGTTTTCTTCCATCGCATCGGGCAAATCTGTCAGTAAAGCAAAATAGAAATTGGGATCATTGTTGGAAATGTAAATGGCTTCGATTTTTCTGAGCTGCTCGTCGATCTCTTCTTTATTCAACAATAACATGGGTATGGCGACCAGCGTTCGAGCATTGTCAGGTATCCCTTTATCGAAATCCATCTTGGGGATGACCTTGGGCCTTGCGATTACTATGCAGATCTGGTTAACGAGCAAGATGCCCACGTGGGAAAGGCAAAACACCGCCATGACACCGTAAAAGGCAAGTTTCCAGACGTCCAAGGCGAAGTGATTCTCGATGATATACCATAGAGAAGCGAAACCAAGTGTGAAAATGACGATGGATGCGATGTAGAGGAAAAGGCGGTGTTTCTTTACGTTGCGAACCGCGGCTTCTCTCCGGTCCATCTTCTTGTGTAGAGCGCGCAACAGCTCAGGATAGCCCTCGTCGATCAAGTAGTATCCTACATGCGCGTGGCGATCCTCCTTCTCGCTCGACTGCCGGCATACTCGGGCCAGTTTAACAGCCTCTTCTGAAACAGTAACCTCGTCAACGCTGTATTTACTGGAAATCTCCTCGATCGCGTGCCGGTACATGTCTCTCGTGGAAAAGTCCATCGAAGTGTACACGTCATCGGCATCTGAACGAAGAATTTCCTCGACTTTGCTGAAAGATTCGATTAATTCATTCCATTTAGCAGAGCTGACGAATCTAAGGCTTTGCATACAGTTTGCTATCGAAATCCGATTCATCGATTGCCTCTGGTTGTCCACTTGCGACAGGCTATCCACGTCTTTACCATGAACCGCCAAGTATTGGTTTAGCCATGATATAACCATGCCCATATCCTTTGACCTGAGCTGGCGGGTGAACTCCGTGACAAACGCTGGGGTAAGGTCGGGCTTTGCCTTTACGAGTTCCGCGACCACGACGATGATCTGGCTTGGATCCTTTCCAGACACCTCGTCGAGGCGCGCAATCCACCAGGCCGCCTTGTCATACTCCCTCCTTGATGATGCAACGGCAACCGCTATCCGCTTGATGTTTTCAATCAACCCGATTCGAAAGAGCACGGGAATGGCCCAAAGCTCGGCGAGCGTGAGCGCCACTTTCCGCTGATAGCCGTAAATGATACTCTGAAGGTTTATTTTGTCGATCTTGCTATCCGTATGAGCCAACAAGTCAACGATGATGTCATAAATGCGCGGGATACCTTTGAAATCACCATTAGCCAATTGCGGGAGTTTCATCAAGTATTCGATCGGGAAATCATACTTGATCGTGGATATCTGCTCCGCGATGAGATAGTAATTGTCCAGGATCCACTCCCCCGCGGGACTAATACTATATTTGTTATCCACAGCGTTCTGTAACAAGGTTCTAACGGATTCCAGTGTCTGCCTATTTTTTTCCAACACATCCAACAAATCGAGGGATACGTTCTTCTTTTTTATCTCGTGCCAGCCAGCGAGCTCATATCCCAAGTGTTCCAATTGCTCCAAGCTGAATAATTCTGAACGGAACGGGTTTATCTCCGAAACGGATTCGAGGATTCGGTGTCTATATTTAATGGCAGATTCCATCGTGATCAAGCTTCTTTGTTGACTTGCCTGGGGTGGTCTCCAGCGGATTGATCGATGCAGTGCTGAAGATTTCATTCTCACAGACGGAGCTAGGTTAGGTAACACTTCTCCAATCTGCCAATTCTGAAGAATGAAATCTCATCGTTCTGGATAGATCGATATATCGAACGACTTTCAGCGTTGTCGTGTCCGGTAACATTAGATCCGAAATTGTTTTTAAATTTTTCGACGATTACTTATCCTTGGGGGTGATACAAAAGAAAGGATGGCCATCATGTTCTTTTGTATTGATTAAGTCCGTAGATCGACTCGTTTTAACGACGAATGATGATACACCTCATCTTGTTTTTGCCTCGTTTTAAGCATTTGCTTGAATCTTTATGCTGTAATTCGAGAGATCTGCTTTGAAATCGGCGCCGGCCATTCTTTTCAAGTATACTCTTGCACGATAACGATGTCTCATCTTTAAACGTGGCTTCAATTCAGCGTCGTTCCGCATCCGCATCACGGCACGAATCCGCCCATCTAGGCGCTTGACTGACCGCTGCCCGCCGAGGAAC
>JAUQYZ010000023.1 GCA_030587475.1 Candidatus Sigynarchaeum calidifontis | reverse complement strand
GCACCCGCACGTCCGGCGACACGAGCGGAGGTGAGCCGTGAGCGCCGGCGCGGGCTGCGGAGTTCCGCGTCGCCACGACAGCAGCGAGCAAGCGGCACGTCGTGCCGGGTACCGGGGCATGGACACCATGCTTTCGCCGCGCGCGGCACCGCCGCGCGTGAACGCGATGGGCGGTACCCCGCCGAACGACGACGCGCCGCGACATCCCCGAGGCCACACGCCGAAGGGGCGGGTCCCCGTTTCGACCCACGAGCGCCCCGATAATGTCCCGGGGCGGTTAGTTTGGGCATCCTGGGCAGATGTCCAAGATTGTCCAAGCTTGAAGAAACGGTTCTATGTACCAGCCGGGCTCGCTTTCGCGCGATTTCGAATCTTTCCCTCACGATTTCCACGGGCTCGCTAAAGATAGTGTGGTGCTTGCTCGCTTTACCGACCTCCTTCTCCAATTCGGTCGCGAATGCATCGAACTTGCTCACGTTAGAGAAGTCGCCCTTCTCGATATAGTCGCCGTACATTCCCTCGAAGCGCTGTTGGATGTGCGAAAGGAATGTATGGATCCTTGCCACATCGACGTCGTTGGCAACGATGACGACAAAGTATAGCTTCCCAGTGTTGGTGTAATGAACGGACATTGTCTCGAGCTGGATGACCTGGATTTTCTGGCCGGTCATCTCGGCTGTAAACGCGTCGATCGCGGTCAAGAACCCGCCGATCATGTCCTTGTTGAGGGGCTTTGGTAGTGGCATGAATTCTTGCTCGAAAATCAAGATGCCGCTTGTTTCAATGATGAACACGTCATGCAAGCCAGCCGCAAGGTCGCTCATGATACGGACTTAATCGAGCGAACCTCTAAAATATTTACCCATGTCACCAGCCCAATCATTAAAAGAAAATGACAGGTGCCGTTTAATATCGCCGGCGACCGCCTCCTATCACGAGGATCAGGAAGATCCGCACGATGAGGATGAAGTAGTTTATTGCCAAGGACGCGGTCGCGTACACCCACTGGCCGATGGCAACCCTGGCTCGCAAGACGTGGATATCGATGATCGTGAAGATGCCCACCATGAACACCGTGATGATGCTGCTCACGAGCAGGAACACGTCAAAGCCCCCGACGAAAATCGCCGCCAACGACCACACGGACACGCCGAGCAGGCCAAAAATGGCGATCCAGGTGGCGATCCGCATGTAACCCCGCCCTGGGCTGAAAAATGACGGGAAGGTCCGCACCATCCACGTGATGGTCAAGATCACGGCCGTTGCCGCGAGCACGGCGACGATGAACAGTTGCGATGCGTACTCAAAACTCCCAAGGTACTGGGAGGCAAACAGTAATACTGGACGTTGCAAGAATCCCGACGCCACGCTCAAGCCGTGGAACGATATCAACGCCGCCGTGTTCATCCGCCGGAAACCAAAACCGAACGTCGCGACCGCTAGCCCGATGTATGCAACGATGCTGAGGATGTACCAGCCGAAATCGTATGGAAGTGCATACGTGGCAAACATCGTCAAGCAAAAAATCAAGGTCCCGCCGGCCAGGGTCGGTAACACGTTGAACTTGATGACCTGGTCTATCTCCTCCGGATTCAAAATGCGCTCTTGATCCGCTATCCCGCGATATGTCCTGTAGCTCATCTTGATCTTCACCTTTTCAATATATTATATTTGGCAACTTAAAGGCAGTTTGGAGATTTATCCCTTCGCACTAAGAACGAAAAGTCAATAATCTGGCCCGTCTATCCATGAAAATCGTGGCCAATCATGGTACCAGCCCGAAGCATGCCTTTCAAATACCTCGGCGTAACGGTGATCACCCATGACACGCGTGAAGCTCATCCCCGAAAAGTTCAAGACTGGCAAGTATTCGGGCTCGCCCCGGGACTTCGACTGGTACGAAACGCTCAAGACCCAGCCCCGCGGCGGCGAGGATTTCCTCGAGGCGTGGTATTCCGAGGATCCGGAAGAATCGGAATACTTGAACAAGAGCTTTCAAAGCCATATGGACGACAAGCTCGCTGCACTGAAGAAAGAGGGATGGGATCCCTCGAAAATGCACGCATTTTGTATATCTCAAAGCCATCTCGATCTTGGATGGATGTGGAGCCTCAGGCAGGGCGTGGCCAAGGCAGAAACCACGTTCGACAAGCTTCACCACCATTTCAAGTTATTCTCGCCGTTCACGTTCGCCGGTAGCCAACCCGCGCAGTACCAATGGATCAAGCTGCACGACAAGACCATCTGGAACAACGTGGTCGACGACGTCGCCCGCCGCCGGCACGAGCCGCAAGGCGGCACCTGGTGCGAGGCCGACGGCCGGATGCCAAGCGGCGAGGCGTGGGCGCGCCATTGCTTGTATGGCCAGCTGTTCTACGCCCGCAACTTCGGGCGCATCGCGAACATTGCATGGTTCCCCGATTCGTTCGGGTTTGCCAACAACCTCCCCCAGATCTTCGCGAAGGGCGGGCTCGACTCGTTCTTCACGACCAAGCTCATCTCGAACAAGGAGACCAAGTGGCCGTTCTGGGCGTGGACGTGGCGGGCCCCCGACGGCTCGACGCTGACCAGCTACCAGTCCGGGATAAGCATGAAGCTCGGGCCGTTCGGGCGGTTTCACCAGCCCCAGCCCGACAGCGACGCGGTCCCCGAGTCATACAAGGACAGCTATAAACTCGTCCATCCGGGCCAAAAACTCGTCTGCGACTACGACATGGACGAGGTCGAGAAGAGACCAGAAATGTCGAAGGACGACCTCCCTGCACTTGGCGTGTTTTTCGGCGAGGGCGATGGCGGCCATGGACCGCAAGGTGTCGAGGTCGCTACGTGCCGTGGCATGGTCGACCGCGGCGTGGCGACCTGGAGCACGGCGAAGGAGTTCTTCGAGCTCGTGGCCAGGTTCAAGGACAGGCTGCCTGTTTGGAACGACGAGCTCTACTACGAGTTTCACCGGGGCTCGCTCACGACCCAGACGCTCTTGAAGCGGATGAACCGGTTCTTCGAGTGGCGACTGCCGGCGGTCGAGGGGATCTGCACGATCGCCAGGCGGGGGAATCCCGGCGCCCGGATCGAGTCGCTCGAGACGTTTTACACGGGCGAGCACGACCAGACGCCGGCGGCGAGGAACGCCATCGAGCAAGTCTGGCAAAACGTATTACTCATGCAGTTCCACGACGTGCTGTCTGGCACGTCCATCCCCGAGGTCTACGACGAGTGCTACGAGTTTTGGACGCAAGACAAGCCGTTGTTGGATGACATCTCCCGGGATGCGCTCCAGGCGATTCCAATATGCCACGGGATGCCTAATCTCGGGCCTCTCAACGTGCATTTCCCGTTGAAGCGGACCATCGCGGTGCCGGGAATGGATCCCATCACCACCGACAGGATCGTGCTCGTCCCGGCCGTCCTCGCGAATGCAACGGGCGTCACGTTCTGCCAAGTGGTCGACGTGCCCGCCGACCGGCTTCAAGGCCTCGTTCCGTTCGGCGTGATCCTCGACGAGGGTGCAGGAAACATGAATCCCGTACAACTCGTCCAGGGCGACGAGCTATGCCCTGGAATCGATGCCAAGCCAACGAGGTGGATATTCCCCGCGTGGCTACCGCCGTGGACGACCCTCGTGGCCTGGATCGTCGCCTTGCCCCGCGGGAGCGGCGACGCGAAGGATCCAGCCGTGCTCAACGCCATCTCAGCTGCCGTTTTCTCTGCTGTCGGTGGCTCGGAGGACGACAAGGCCGCGTGTTCGGGATCGGAAAACGCCCAGGTGGCGTGCATCACGTTCCCGGGCGGCGCGATAGGGATCAACAAGAAGACCGGGATGCTCGACCGGCTGGACGAGGGTGGCACGACGTTCCTCAAGGCACCTTGCGCGTTGAAGGCCTACAGGGACGTGCCGCGCCGCGAGCCATGCTGGAACTTCGAGTCGGGTTATTGGAATCATCCGAAGGCAATCTTTGACAAGCCGGCGACCGTCAAGATCGTCGAGTCCGGCCCGGTCCGCCATGTCATCCGTGCGACGCAGCCGTTCGGCAACGGGTCGCGCGCGATCGTCGACTACTCGATCGTCCAGGGCGTGGAGGGCATAGGCGTGTCGATCGCCCTCGACTACCACGAGACCGAAACGCTCGTCAAGTATGAAATCCCGCTCGGGTTACATGCAACCTTCTCGTTCGCCGAGACTTGCTATGCCACGTCCAAGCGGCGCAACATGCCAGAAGCAAACCGGGACGTGCCACGATGGGAAAAATTGATGCACACGTTCGTCGCCATCGAGAGCGACGACGGGGCCTCAGGCCTCGCCGTGATCAACGAGGGAAAGTATGGCTTCGACACGCGCGGCGGTAACCTGGGCATATCCATCGTCCATGGCCCCCGGTACCCCGAGACGAACGTCGTCGCGTGGGCGCGCGACGAGCGCAAGAAGCGCAAGGACGCGGGCCTCGGGGAACCACCTACCCACGCGGACCAGGGGAAACACTTGACGCGCCTCTGGCTGTTGCCCTACCATGGCTCGTGGCGGAAAGGGAAGGTGCACCAGGCAGCGCACGGATTCAACAGTCCCGTGCAGGTACTCGTGCTCGGTGGCTCCAGGAACGCCCGGCAGATCATCGGTGGCACTGAGCTCTCGGTAAAAGCCATTCGATCATTTATTCACGATGCAAACCCCAAAGCTGCAAATTGGATCCGCTGGGCCATGTGCGACAAGCCATCCGTGGAGATAACGACCATCAAGATGGCAGAAAAGCTCCCGCCGATTCTCGACGCCTTGCACGGGCAGCGAGATGGCATCGTGATCCGCGTCGTGAACAACATGGACGGGGCCAATAAAGCAACGGTGCACCTCGACCCACGTATTCTACCCACGGGATCGACGGTCCTGGAAACGGATTTGCTCGAGCGCGTGCTCCCGCGGGTCGCCGAGCCGCGTTTTTCCTTGGGAGTGGCAGCCGAGGGGCGCGTTCCATTGCAACTCGATTTCAAGCCGCACGAGATACGCACCTTCAAGATCTTCAAGGAATAATCCAAGGAATAAATATTTCCTTCTCTTTTCATTGCCTCGGTTCGAGAACGATCTTGATCGCGTTGCCCTTCCGGTAGCTCAGGTCCTTGAACGCTTCGATCCCGCGGGACAGCGGGAACACCTCGGTGACGAGCGGCGCAAGGTCGACGAGATCCTTGCGGACGAAGTCGATCGCCTCCTCGAATGGCCCGCATCGCGACGTGTAGAACGTGATTTCCTTCACCACGCCGGCCGTGAGATCGAACGGCACGGGCACGCCGTGGGTGGACTTGAGCGCGACCTTGCCACGGGGGCGGGCCATGTAAACCGCCTGGTTGAGCGCCCTCGGGTTCCCGGTCGCCTCGACCACGACGTCGGCACCCTTGCCACCATCCGAGAAGGCCGCCACGCGCTTGAACAGGTCCTGCTCCGGCAGCTTGCTGGAATTGATGGCCTCCGTGGCCCCGAACCGCCTCGCGAGCTCGAGCTTGAAATCGTGGTGGTCGATGACGAGCACCCGGCGCTTCGGGGGATTGTTCGCTAGCTTGTCCATGGCCACGATGACTTGCAAGATGAGCAACCCCAGCTTCCCGGCGCCGATGATGACCACGTCTTCGTCCGTTGCGGTCAACGGCATCATCTTGAAGGTCTGGACAGCCGCGGCGAGCGGTTCGATCATGGTGCCTTGTCGCGGATCCAAGCCGTCGGGTAGGCCATGGACGAGGTCATGCCGGACGGCGAGCCGCGTGGCCATCCCGCCATCCACGTCGATACCGAGGGCCTTGCGATTGATGCATTGGGTTGGCATACCGTTTTTGCAGAAAAAGCATTTCCCGCACGTGTTCGTGTTTATCTCGGTCGTCACGAGCTTGCCGGCGAGCGCGCGGACGCGTTCGGGCACCTTGTTCCCGAAAGATTCGATGACGCCCGTTATTTCGTGACCGGGGATGATTGGCCTCGGGGTCGGGAGCGTGTCATTCACGATGGCGATGTCCGTGCCGCATATCCCGCAAGCCTTCACTCGCACCATGACCTCGTCGGCGCCCATGGTGGGATCGGGGTGGCTTGCGGTGTATTGCAGCCCGTATTTGTCGAGGAAAAGGGCTTCCATGGCCATGCTCTCCTATCGATATCCACGTCAAGAGATATCGGGATCGGTGTGGATGTTCCCCGTGCCTGGATCCTTTTTCTTCATTGCCTCGGAAGACAACCCCTGGCCCGTGGCGTCTGGTGGATTGCATGCTGTTTCTGGCGGGGGCGTCTCCGCCTTCGCTGGCTTCCTCGATACAGCGACCATCGCCGGCCGCAGCACCTTGCCGTTGAGCAGCCACCCTTGCTGGATCACCTGTACGATCGTGTCCTCGGGGAGGCTTGCATCTTCGACCTGCGCCATGACCTCGTGGTAATTGTAGTCGAACTTCTTACCGAGAGGACTCATGCGCTTGAGGTTACGGGTCTCGAGGATATCGTTGAGGTTCTTGTACAGGCTTTCTAACCCGCCAAAGAACTTCTTGAGCGTGTCGCTCATCCCGCCATCTTGATCCACGATCTCCTTGGCAGCTTGTATTGCCTTGTCAAATGTATCGAAGAACGGGAGGAGATCCTTCATCAATTTCCCGTTCATGGCCTCCTTCTCGACATCCATGCGGCGCTCGGTCGACTTCCGGAAATTATCGAAGTCCGCCCGCGCCCATTTCAAGTCGGATTCGAGTTCGGTTATCTTCTTATCCTTCTGCTTGAGGAGTTCCTCGAGCTGCTTGATCTTCTCTTCTGGCTTGGGAGCTTGCTGATCCTGAGCTTTTGGATTCTTGGCGTCCTTGGCGTCCTTGCCGTCCTTGGAAGCGTCATTGTTGGCTTCGCTTTTTTTTCCGTCCGCCATCGTCCATCACGTCATAGATCGAGTTTTTAAAGGGGAACTACCTTCTGGGCAATTATATCTGGGAGTAAAAGACCGCCCGTGGTTTTTTTCTTTTGCCCTGGAAATCGATAAGAGACATCATCACTCCAAGGGCATTGTGGATTAGAAAACACGTGATTTTGCGAGAATGAGGGGAGGGGACATCACGTGACGCGGTCTTGAAAGGCGTTCGTGTGAGATTCGTAGCCGGACGCCTTGTCCTTTACTTCATTGTAATCAAGCGTCCCCATGTTGTGTCCCGTGTGCTCTCTCTCGAAGAGTTTTATTGCTTGCTGGTTTTTAAATGAACCATCTTTAATGACGACGAAATGCTTGCATTTCAAGCACGCGCGAACCTTTACCGTTTTTGACCAACTCTTTGAATGTTAATAATCGCGTTTTTTACCGAGATCTTGTGGTTTTTACACGCTTTCGGCGTTTCGACGAGCCATTTCGATGCGAGCGTAATAGCTATGTTTTATATAACTACAAGCCAACTATTAAGATTTTTCCCATGTCCCTAAAAAAACTCCCTCGTCGCCGGTTTTATGCCAGTTGTACCTTCAGCGAGAGATCCAGAGCGTGATCGAATGAAACGTCGATCGCGTACACGCCATCCGCCACGTCTTTAACACCATAGCCGGGGCCACTAGCCAGTTCGAATAGGCAACGACCGGGCAACTTCACGAAGACAAGGCCCTTGTTCCGCCCGTACTTGTTGATCTTCAGATACAAGCGCTTCTCCGCGTTGTCGAAGCTAAACGACTCGACCTCGATGGCACCTTGCACCACGTGGAGCGTCGTGCCGAGCAGCGCCGCCCCTTGCCCGGGATCCAACGTCACGCGGAGTAAACGGCAGCCGTGCCTGGCGATTCCATGCAGTGGCACGTTCTCATTCCCGTTGAACGAGCCCACGTATGACCCGTTCCAGAAGTCGACTACATGGTACGTTTTCGAGGGAATGCAACCGATCGCCGCCAGGTCGAGGATCATGTCCCGTTTCTTGCCCTTCCAGTTGATCACGGTCACGACCTTCCATTCGCCGTGCACCTTCGACTTCCCTTCCAGCATGTAGAGTTCGGGGAAGGGATGCACGAACATGTCTGGTGAATGCGCGGGTTCCGGGTAGACAGGCTGCACTAGGGAGATCAAGCGCATGCGGTCATCGGGGAGCAAGGCAAGGTCGTCGGAGACCGCCACTTGCCCGCCGCTCAGGCCGATGACCGACAGTTCCGTCCGGATCTCCTCCTCGGAGAGTTTGGTCCTCGTGCTCCGGACCATCAAGCAATCCGGGTCGTTGATCCAGAGCTTCTTGTGCATCCAGCTCCTGGTAATCGTGTTAAGCAGTGCACCGCGCATCCCGGGGACGACGACGTTAGCACGGTCGAAGATCCGGATGAGTAGGCCCCATTGCGGGGCGGTGTCCGTGCCGATGCGCATGCCGTTGACGAGACCAACGCTCTCGAACAGCGGTGCCCCGCAACCCAGGATGAAAACCTTGTCACCAACGGCTTCCCGCAAGATCTTGAGCGCGTCGCGGTATGCCTCGACGCGGGTCACCTCGATGTCGTAGAATCTCGCGTCGTCCGTGATGGCAGAGAACACGAAGTCGATCTTGATGTACTTGAACCCGACCGCCTTGGTGAGGTGCTCGAACAGATCCTTCAAGAATGCTTTCACCCCCGGGTGGGTCGGGTCGAGGGCGTACTGGTACTTGTTGGAGATGAACGTGGGCTTGAAGGGTTTTCCCTTCTTGTCCTTGAGGATCCAGTCCGGATGGGCCTTGGCGAGATCCGACGTGGGAAGTGCGTTGAACGGGGCGACCCATAGGCCTGGCACGATCCGCTTGCTGTTGATCGCGCCGACCAGCTTTGCGAATCCCCCCGGGAACTTGTCCGGGTTCACTTGGAGCCAATCGCCGCATTGGGACTTCGTGAACTGGTAACCGTCATCGAGCTGGAAGTAATCGACCTTGAAGTAAGGGTTCTTTTGCTTGTCCGTGACGAGCTCGATGTTCTTGATCGCTTCTTTCTCGTCGATATTGAAATAGTAGTAATACCATGTGCAATACCCGAAGGGCACGTGGCTCCAGAAGACTGGATCCATGTTGGCTGCCATCATGTCCGCGTATTCGTCAAGACATCGCGGGTATCGATTGCGATCCTGGATGTATAGGAGTTCAGAAGCGATCTCGCCACCTGGATGCAATGGTTTTCCATCGCAATAGCAAATACCAAAGATGCCGGAGATACCGTGCTTCCTGGTGCCGATCACTTCGATTTCGCCGTGCTGTGACCTGGCCGTGATGAAACCGATGGTGATCGATCGATTGCCACCCGGACGCGTGAGGACTGTTACCCCGTTCGATGCCTGCTTGCTTCTTGGCCTTGCCAGCCACCATGCAGGCCCCCGGCGCAGATAATGATACTGCCACTCGGCGATCTTCACGACCGCGTGCCATTGTTTTTCCTTGGCCGTGAACGTGCGAGTCTGTGACCAGCTTTGATATCCATTGTAATATATACATTCCTCGCCCGTGCCTTCGCCGAGCACTTTAAACGTGCCCGGGTGCATCACCAGCGGTCGTATCGATTTCAACCGGATCGAGAACGTGTTGTTATTCTTGATCGATGTGCTGATGACCACGTCGGACCGCCCGGGGGCTAGCTCGATGCGGAGGGCTGCGGAGAAACGAGCCTTGGGCGAGTCGAGCTGGAATATGGCTGCTTTCGCCCCAGCGCGTCCCTTCGAGACGGGACCGTCCATGAGTTCGTGATGCGTGCATGTGAAATCCTTGCTTTCAAGCACGATCCGGCGGAGATTCCTCCCTGCATCTTCCATCTCGAATACAAAAGCGAATTGAGCTTTATCAAGGATGATACCAGGGATCTCGAGATTCTCCAGCGTGTATGATAAGGTATCAAGAAAAAACTCGACCCGGGTTAGCCCGTTCGAGAGAATTATGGACTTTTGCCCCGTTTCCAGGGTCACGGGTTGTGATACGGTCATGAACGCGCCACCGATATACTGCCTAATGCATCGGTGGAAAAGAAAAAAAGGTTACTCGTACACCTTCTCGTCGTCAGCGATCTCGTTCGCGTCGAGTTCCGCGTTTCGCTCGTCTTTGCGCGCCTTGCGCTCGCCTAACTCCCTGTAAAACTCGTGCTGGATGATCAAGTTCATGATCTCGCTCGTGCCGGTCCATATCATGGAAAGTCGCGCGTCCCGGAGGATTTTTTCAATGGGATAGATCTGCGTATAACCTATTCCCCCCACGACTTGCATCGCCATGTTGATAATCTCCCATGACTTCTCCGTGGCAAATCGCTTCGCTTCCGAGACGAGACGACGGCACATCGAAGCGGGCTGCCGCGTGTCGATGGCCCGCGCGGCCATGTAGACGAGTGCCCGCGCAGCGTCGAGCAACATGATGGAGTCGGCTATCTTGAACGACACGCCCTGGTATTCCATGATGTGCTTGCCGAATTGCTTGCGCTTGGTCGAGTATTCCGCGGCGACGTCCAGTGCCGCCCTCGCGCCGCCGATGATGCCAGCCGCGCTGGTCATGCGCTCGGGAATCATCATCTGATAAAATATCTTCCCGCCATCGCCGATCTTGCCGATTACATTCTCCTTGGGGATGCGGACGTTGTTTAATACGAGCCGCCCGGCACCGCCACCCCTGGTTCCCAGGAGCTTGTAGAGATACTTGGTCTCGACGCCCTTGTCCTTGTCAACGATGAAGAGCGATATGGCATCCTTGGATGGGGTCGAAGCGTCGCCGGTGCGAGCATACAGGATGAAATAATCCGCTCCCTCCGCGCCGACGACGAACCGTTTTTGGCCAGTGAGGAGCCAGTCGTCGCCATCCTTGACCGCCTTCGTCGTGGCGCCGAAAAAGTCGGAGCCGCCACGCGGCTCCGTGAGTGCCTCGGCGGTGAACTTCTTCCCTTCCAGCGTCGGCTTCAAGTACCGTGCCTTCTGGTCGTCGTTTCCGAAGACTGAAAGGGCCTCGCCACAGATGCTGGGCAAGGAATACAAGCAACCAAGGCTCATGCCCAGCGGCCCGATCTCCTCCAGCGCGGCAACCTCCGCCGTCCAACCGAGCCCTTGACCGCCCCATTTCGGATCAAAACGTAATCCAATGAGGCCTTCCTTGGCCAGGTTCACGACGTACTCGCGGGGATATTGTACTTCGTCTGCATCCATTTTCTTGAGTAATTCAGATGGTACTTTTTCCTTGACGAACTTCCGGGTCTTGTCCCTTATCTCTATATCTTTAGGTGACATTAAAAAGTCGTACATGCCATTCTGCCTCGATCGTGCGATGCTTTTTTTGTTGCCCATGCGAAAAATTACGCGTACGCAGTGAACCGTACTGCGAAAGCCCTTAAGAATGTTTCAAGATGTAAAGATGAGCGACGATACCAAGGACAAGGTAGAGATCCTAGCGGCGAACGGGGAATCGCGGGGTTTTTTTGATTTGAAGAACCGCATCAACGACCTCACGGGCAAGGAATGGGTGTTTGCCACGAAGTCAGTGATTCCCAAGTCCTACCCGCCGAGCTTTCAGCATGGTTTGCGCAACCGGCACGGAGGACAGAAACCGCCCGAGCTTTGCGCCGAGATCGTGCAGGCGTTCACGAAGCGCGGCCAGGTCGTCCTGGATCCATTCGCTGGCGTCGGCGGGACGCTCATCGGCTGCTCGCTTTGCGGCCGCGTGGCGATCGGCATAGAGATAAACAAGGAATGGATCGATATCTATAACCAGGTATGCGTGCTCGAGCATTTGCATCGTCAGGTGATCATGCATGGCGACGCGACGAGCATCCTCCCTGCTTTGCGCGTCCTCCCGGTCGACATGGTGCTCACCGACATCCCGTACTGGAACATGGACAAGGTCGAGAAGTCGAAGGGCACCTTCAAGCGCGCCGGCGAGGCGGCCAAGGGGGTCTACTCCGACAAGTCCAAGCTCGGCCGCTTCGACGATAATGGCCCCCAGACCAAGGATGATTGGCTCTCTATGCTCGGGATCGTGTTCGCCGCTTGCCACGGCGCGCTCAAGAACAAGGGCTACGCCGCGGTCTTCGTCGGGAACATGTACAACAAGGGCGAGTTCCACTACCTCACCGCAGATGTTGCCAGGATCTTGAAGGTCGTTGGATTCACCTTCAAGGGCGAGATCATCTGGTATGACGTCGCCAAGAAGCTTCACCTCTACGGCATCAACTACGAGTGGATACCGAGCATGGTCCACCAGAGTATCCTCGTGTTCCAGAAGAGCGGCGGCGAGGGCGTCGATGACGGGGCCTCCTTTAAGGCACAAAACCTCGCTCGTCTCAACGCGTATCGAAGGCGAAAGGAAAAGTAGGAATTTCATGGCACGTTCGATCAACCACATCCCTTTTGCTTGGATGTGATTGCAGCCTCGGAAGAAACCTTTGCCAGGACCTCGCGGAACTTCTCGAATATACCCGCTGTCTCTATGCCCGCGGGGCAGGAGACGTGGCACCTGTCGCAAAGCATACATGACATGAATTTCTTTGCCAGGTCATTGCCCAGCACGATGCGGTTCAAGGCGATCCCTTGCAGCAAGGATAGCCTCGCCCGGGGGCTGTAACACTCCCACCCGTAGTAGCTCAAGGACGGGCATTGCAGCCGGCAAAAGCCGCATTTCATGCAATTGTTATCGTAGCCGACCAATCTAGCCAGGGAAACATCATCAACCTTGTTAATAGGAAAGTACATGTCGAACACGGTCTCGAGGCTGGTAGGAATGTAGCCCGATTTGCCCTTCAAGGGGTTGAGGATACCTTTGGGGTCGAATAATGCCTTCACTTTATTCATGATACCGATGGCAGATCCGTGCTCGTGCTTCAGGTAAGGAGCCTTGATGATGCCGATGCCGTGTTCCCCCGTGATGGACCCGTCCACCCGCGGGATGATGTCATCGTAAAGCGCGCTCATGCCTTTGAACAGCATTTTCAAGTGGTTACCGTCCATACCGTTGAACACGAACGTGGGATGCAAGTTACCGTCGCCTATATGGCCGAACACTGCAACGTGAAAGTCCGGAATACGAGTATTTCCGCATGATTTCTTGATTTCTTGGATAACGAAAGGGATATCTTTTAATAGAACTGAACAATCCTCAATGAGAACGGTCCGATTGAGACGGGCCAGGGCGGGCAGGGCGGACTTCCGCAGCGCGATGAGATTGTCACGCTCGCCGGGATTCGCCTCGATCATGGATATCTTCGCGCCCGCTTGTTCCAGCCGAGCGGCGACCCCTCGAACCTTCCCGGCGTTCTCGGACACCTCGCTATGCGTCCCGTCCACCTCGATGATGACCACGACCTTTCCTTGATACGGATAGCGGGGCTCGTCGATGAACTTGAGCACGACGTTCGTGGTCACCTCATCCATAAATTCCATCATGTTAGGCACGAAGCCGCTTGATTGGATAGCGGACGTGAATTGAATGGCATTCTGGAGATCATCGAAAGCGAACAAGAACGTTTTTCGTGCCTCCGGCACCGAAAGCACGCGGAGCGCTATCTTGGAGATGAATGCAAGGCATCCCTCGGAACCAACCATTAGATCTTGCAGTGCCATGCTGGAGCTCGACTTGAGCGCCCGGCTGCCGAGCACCGCGACCGTCCCGTCGACCATGATGGTCTCGAGCCAAACGACGTGGTTCTTCGTAACACCATACTTCGCTGCTTGTATCCCGCCCGAATTGTTCGCGATCATCCCGCCGATCGTGCATACGGAGCTGCTGCCGGGATCTGGGGCGAAAAAGCAGCCCTTGGCGCTCAGCCACGCGTTCAAGTCGTCGCACACGATGCCCGGTTCGACAACGACGATCTTGCTCTCTGGCTTGAAATCCAGCACGTGGTTCATCCCCGTCGTGTCTATAACGAGGCCACCACGAAGCGGTATTGAGTTACCTGATAGCGACGTTCCCGCACCTCGGAAAGTCACCGGGATCTCGTTATCGTTGCAATACCGGAGCACGCGTGGTATGACTTGCACGTCGTTGGGTTTGATGACGGCAAAGGGCGGATCGTTGGAAATTAATGGTGATGCATCTTGGCTGTAAAAAAACATGTCACATTTATCAAACGTGCAATTGGATTTGCCGACATTATTAAGCAAGAAGGATCTCAATTTTTCTTCATCGATCATCTTCTTGCCACCCATTCAAGCAAGTTGAATATTGTCGCTGGTCTAAAAACCGAGAAATATCGGTAGAGAAGGTCCACGCTTTCCCGGCTGGACCCATCAAGTACGCATCGCAGATGGCCGCCTCGGCCGGGAGCGGCCACGTATTGACCACGCGAATGAGTCCCCGGCCGAGATGTTCCTTGATGTGGAGGGCGGTAAACACGTATCTTGAGCATATCAGACATGATTCCATCACGGCTTTGCGATCTGGAAGATTGAACCCGTGTTAAAAAAACGCGTTAATGAAATTCAAAAGGATGGAGGGCGATAAAAGACGAATGATCACTTCAATACCTTCGAAAGCCATGCACGGAAGCTCGTCATCGCCCGGTCGAGCATTGTATTATCACCAAGCATCAGCGCGCCCATGATTTTTGTTTTATTAATCTTTACCTCGTCGCCCTTGTACGTGATGATGCCATCCTTGTCAGGATGTGACAAGAATTCGTAAAAGTCTTCTATAAAATCGACGACACCAAGCTTGTCCGCAAAGTCGTAGGCCAGCATCTTTTGCTCCGTCGTGATCACGGTCTTGAACCGTTCCATGATGCCCTCGAACTCGAGTGCCTTTTTCTGCTCGGGAGCGATTGCTTGTTCGGCCTTGCCGATATCAAAGCCGAGATCTATATTGGCAGCCGGTTGACTCGGTTTAACCTCGGCTATCGGAGCAGACGTGGGGAGCCCAGAAGGGGGCGGAGTATACACGGGCTGCGGCTGCGCCGCGGGCGCTGAAAGCGGATTGGCAAGTACCAGACCGGGCATCCCTTCTTGAGGTGCTGAAGATGGGATCGGGCGAACTACCGTCTTGACAGGTTTTTGCACCGTCGGGGTGAAGGTAGGGAACGCGGACGGGGGCGTGATGCCTGGGGGTGGCCCGACTGGCTTGTGCACGGCAACCGGACTTGCGAGGGCGAGCGGCGGCGTAGATTGGGGCGCCGGCGCCACTGGTTGCGGTTGTGACAAGGGTTTCTGAACGGGTTGTCCCATTATGTGTGCCATGAATCGCTGTTCGAGCGGGTGCATCGATGGTGCCGCGGTGACAAGGGGTTGGGCCACGACGGGAGTGGGTTTCATAACGGGATATGCCGCTGGGGGGTAAGTATAGGTTGGTTGAGCAACTGCGGGATAAGAGGCCTGAACCGCGGCTGGCTGGCTCGGGGGTGGAGGCGGCGGCAAGCCACCATGACGCAACTTCTTTCCGCAAGTGGCGCAATACGACCCGCTAACGCTCACGGGCTGGTAACACGTGCAGAATTCTGTCGAGTCTGGAGGTGGCGGGGGTGGAAGCTTCCATGACATTTTGGTCAATTCCCACTTGATTCGGTCGTTTCCCTTTATAGATACAAGTTTTAAATGATACCCAATATACTTGAGTAATCTTCCCCTTGAAAAATTTAAAGGTTATTCCGAGCACTGCGCGGGCGGGTCTACGATTTAGCCATCGGATACGAGCCCAGGATCTTCAAAAATATGGTATGGCTCCGCAGCTCGTCCATCGCGGTCTTGACTCGCGCATCATCGACGTGGCCCTCGAAATCTGTATAAAAATTATACTGCCAAATTTCTGGAAGGTGCCTGGCGGGGCGGGACTCGATCTTGGTGAGGTTGATCGAGTGGCGAGAGAACACCTCGAGGGCATGGAATAGCGAACCCGGCTCGTGCTTGAGAGTGAAGATGATCGACGTGCGGTCCCGGCCAGTCGGCCGCATGGCGATCTTGCCGATGATGATGAACCGTGTCTGGTTGTTGGGATTGTCCTCGATGGCATGGCCGATGATCTCCATGCCGTTGTACTTCGCGGCGAGCTCGCTGCCGATGGCGGCGCACGACTTGCCCGCTTCCTTGGCCTGCCGGACTGCCGAGGACGTGCTGAAGGTTTCCTTGATCTTGGCATCCGGAAAGTGCTCACGCAGGTACTTGCGGGTCTGCGCGATGGCTTGCGGGTGCGAGTAGATGGCCGTGACGTCCATTTCCTTTGCACCAGGGTTCACGATGAGGTTCTGGTGCACCTTTACCTCGATCTCGCCGCATATCTTGATGGTCGGCGAGTCGAGCAGCAAGTCGATGGTCTCCCTCTCGGTGCCTTGCGTCGAGTTCTCCACGGGCGTGACCCCGTAGTCGATGGTGCCTGCTTCGAGCGCCCGGAACAGCTGCCAGTTGCTGTCGTAGGGAACGAATACATTTCCCGCGTCCGAAAAGAAGTCCCGGGCTGCAATCTCGCAGAACGTGCCCTCGGGGCCGAGATAGCCGACTTTCTCTTCCAAATTCTCGAGACGGCGGCAGGCCCCCATTATTTCTTTATAAATCTTCTCGATATCGGCGGGATCGAGCAATCGGTGGGGCTTGGACACCCGATGTAAGACTTCCATCTCCCGGGACCAATCGCGGACGGGCAATCCCTTCGATTTCTTGTACTCGCCGATTTCCTTCGCGACCGCTGCCCGCTTCTCCAATAACCGAAGGATGTCCTCGTCGATCGCGCTGATCTTCTTCCGCAGCGAGGGCAGCTTCTCTTCATCGCTCATGCGAACGGCACCACGAGATTCGGCGGGGCGGGTTATTTTCCAATAGCGAGCCTTTCAAAATAAGCATTCCGATAAAGTGTAAATAGCAATGGTTGTAAGGTAATTCTGGTACAATATTTGGAAAAGGAGATGCGAACTCGTGAGTGAAGAAATTCCAAGAGAAAAAACGAACGTTGAATCAAAGGGTTCACTTAAAACCGTTTTCCGCATAGAAAAACAGCGGTTTAACTGGATCGATCAAGGACGTGGGCTCGTGATGTTCTTACTCGTGCTCACGGAGGCGATGCCGTCCATCTGGCGGAATCCAAATGATACACATTTCTGGACGGATAATCCCGCCATCAAGATGCTCGCGGCATTTTTCTTCGACCATCCTGACAAGGTGGCACCGTACATGAACTTGTACGACATAGGCGTACCGGCCTTCTTCTTCATCATAGGGCTCTTGATGGCCGTTTCATTCAAGAACAGGATACAGAAAAAAGGTTACGGGAATGCCGTGCTCAACGCCATTCTCCGGTGGGGTCTAATATTCGTGCTCGGTTTGCTCATCATCTTGTTCACGTGGAGCGAAGGCATCGGAGGGTACAAGGATGTCGTCGAGGATAATCCAGATCTAGTTCAAGTTTACATGTACGTCGTGTCGTGGGATGTTATTTTCTCCATAGGCTGCGTCGGCTTGCTCTCGATCCCGTTCATATTCCTCCCGAACAAGGCAAGGCTCATCGTCGCGTACGCCATGATGGCCTTCTACCAGATCATGGTCTTCATCCCGGAGACGTACTGGCGGTGGTATGCTATTGCGAGCGTGCACGGGGGCGTGCTGGGTGGCATTTTCGTGCTGACGCCGATCCTGCTGGTCGGGAGTTGCCTCGGGGAGTACTTCATCATGGACAAGGAAACACCAACCCCAAAGAAATACAAGATGATGGCACTCCTCGGCTTGATCAACCTCGCCATCGGCATCGGGCTGTGGCTCATTCCCGGCGGCTTCCCGAACAAGCGCCAATCGACCATGGGCTATGCGACGATCTCCATGGCGGTCGTCATCGGCGGGCTGTTCTTCTTCATTTTCTTGAACCTGAAAAAGGATAGGCACACTGTGATTCTGGAGGCCTATGGAATGAACCCGTTCCTCGTGTATGCCATCGCCGCCATTCCAACGGTGTTGATCGGAGAGTTATTCTCGTTTAGCGATAGCGAATGGTTCCTGGAGTTCACCTTCCAATTGATTCTGTGGATAATTGTGCTGGCAGTGGTCACGCTGATCGTTTTATTACTCTACCGTAAGGGGAAGGCAATCTCCACGACCAAGATCGTCCTCACCCTCTTGGTAATACTGCTTCCGTTGGGTATCGTGTTGAAACTATTGGAAGTCATCTAAGCGGGAGCCAATTATCCATTTATTTCTTTTTTGCTTGTAAAAAATAAAGAGATTATATTTATTTGGACTGAGACGTGATGAATTTCTCGACTTCTTCCCGGCTATTCGACGCCATCGGCCCGAAACTGGTCACTTTTAGCGCCCCGACCGCGTTGGCGAACCTGGCCGCGTCTTTTAACGGGGCTTTCGCCAGGTACTCGACGACGAAGGCACCGCCGAAGGAATCGCCGGCGCCCGTCGGGTCGACCTCCTTGACCTTGAAGCCCGGCACCTTGATTGCGTCCTTTTTCGTGTAGACCGTGCAGCCCTCCTTGGCCTCCTTGAGCACGACGACCTCGGGCCCCGCCTTGAGCAGGCTCTCGCACGCGGACTTCGCGTCCTTGTCACCCGTGAGCAACATCGCCTCCTCGCCGCTCGGGAGCAAGATCTTGGTCTTCTTGATGACCGGTTGGACCATTTCGCGAATCTGGTCGAGCGGCATCATCTCGGCGCGCAAGTTCGGGTCGAAGCTCACGATGCCGCCGTTCTTGATCGTGAGGTCGATGGCCTTGAGGACGGCGGCCTTCGACGTCGGGGAGATGGACATTGCGGAGCCCATGACGTGGAAGTCCTTGACACCCTTGAAAAGCGTTTCCTTGACGTGCGCGTCGCCGAGCTGCCCGGCCGCGCCCGCCGCGAAGATGAATTTCCGGGACCCGTCCTTGTTGTACTGGACGAAGGCGATGCCGGTCGTGGAACCGGCGAGCGTGGCGACTGCCGAGCAGTCGACGCCATCCACCTTCATCTTGTCGACGATCACCTTGCCGAAATCGTCGTTGCCGATCGTGCCGATGAAGCCGGTCGTGAGCTTGCGCGCCTTGGCCATGCGGGCGGCCGAGTCGATGAAGATACAAGGAGCGCCCGAGGGATATGGCCCCTTGTACACGCCGCCGACTTGCACGTGGGGCACGCCGACCTCGGCGCGCATGATCTCGACGAGCATCTCGCCGGCGCAGAGGATGTCTGGAGACATGTGTGTTTCCTCCTGCATGATGGAAAAAGAAAGAGATGGAACAACGGATTACTCCGTGCCGGAGACCTTGACGAGGATCTTGATGTTGTCCTTCGCTTGCTTGTCCAGCATCTCGAAGCCCTTGGCACCATCGTTCAAGTCCACGATGTTCGTGATCATCGCGTCGACATTGACCTTGTTCTTGTAGATGGCATCGACCGTGTCGGTCACGTCGCGCCACGTGTACATGAGGGATCCCATGATATTGAACTCCCGGTCCTGCACCCACGCGGCGTTGAAGTGGTTGACCTCCTCGCCGAAGACCCCGAGCACCATGATCGTGCCGCCCTTGCGCGTGATCTTGACGCATTCGTTCATCGAGCTTTCGACCCCGACGCACTCGAATGCGATGTCGACACCCTCCTCGCCCATGATCTGCGGGTTCTTCGCGAGGTAGTCGGCAACGCTTTTCTCCTTGGAAAGGTCAACGACGTGCGTGGCGCCGAGCTTCTTCGCGATTTCAAGGCGACTCGGCAGGAAGTCGGCGGCCATCAACACGTTGGCCCCGGCGAGCTTGGCGAACTGGAGGCAACTCAGGCCGATGGTGCCCGCGCCGAGCACGACGACGTGGTCGCCCACCTTGATGCCGGAGCGGCGCACGGCGTGCAAGCCCACGGCCAGCGGCTCGGTCAAGGCAGCCTTCTTGAGACTTAGATCTTTCGGGATCTTGACGACCTTGTTCGCGGGGGCCACGAACTTGTCGGCCATCATGCCCTTGGTGCGCTCGGTCATCTGGCAACCCATCACCTTCAAGTTCAAGCAGATGTTGTAGAGCCCCTTCCGGCAGTTGTAGCACGTGCCGCAGTTGAGGTTCGGCTCGAAGGTCACCCTGTCGCCGACCTTCAACCCCCATTTCTCGGCACCCTTGCCGAGCTTGGAGATGATGCCGGAGCCCTCGTGGCCAGGAAACGCAGGCGTGGGCACGAAAGGGTGTTTTCCTTTATACGCGTGCACGTCCGACCCGCAAATGCCACAATACGCGATTTCAACCTGGATCTCGTTTTCTGAAGGTTCAATTTCGGGGATCTGCGCGATGACCACTTTGTATGGTTCCGGAACCTGTAACTGGCGCATGGTGCCGCGGCCGGCGGTACTGGCCGGCGCTTCAACAGTTTTTTTGCCCATGATATCACCGTAAGTCTTCTAATTCGATCCTACCTTTGAACCCGATTGTAATCTGCGGGATCCGAACGTCGTTCATATTCCATATCCACAAATCATATCAAGCTTCTCCGGCTCTCCCGTTCACAGAGATGCAACGAGTGTTGATAAAACATGCTGGACATACGAAACTTGTCGGTATCGGTCGGCGACGGCAAGGAACGCAAGCAAGTACTGAAGGAATTGTCGCTCCACGTCGAAGATGGCGAGGTCCACGTCATCTTTGGCCCGAATGGTAGTGGAAAAACGACCCTCGTGCAAACGCTGCTCGGGTATCCTGGATACATGGTGGAATCTGGCAAGATCGAGATCAACGGGGAGGATATCACCAAGTTACCAATCAACGAGCGCGTCGCACGCGGGTTGGGCGTCGTGTTCCAGTATCCACCCGCCGTGCGCGGCATCAAGTTGAACGACATGGCAAACCTCGTCTTGAAGAAGAAAGACGTCGTCGACATCTTGCCGGAGACTTTAGATTGGGCAAATCGGTTGAACATGCAAAGTTTCCTTCAACGTGGCGTGAATCTCGGTTTCTCTGGCGGGGAGAAGAAACGCGCCGAGGTGTTGCAGATCTTACTCCAGAATCCCAGCTTGTTGCTTCTCGACGAGCCGGACAGCGGTGTCGACGTGGAAAACGTAGAGATCATCGGACGCTTGTTGAATAAATTCTTGCAGCGCGATCTCAAGCCCCAGGCCCGCAAGAAGGCCGCGATCATCATCACGCATCTCGGCTACTTGCTTAACTTCATCAAATCCGACCGGGCTCACGTCCTCTGCGACGGGCAGTTCTTGTGCTCGGGCGATCCGAAGGAGATCTACGAGAACATCTTGAAAAACGGGTTCGACAAGTGCCAGAACTCGTGTTTATTCTCCGCGCGGGAGGAAGCGGGTTGTGCCATTCCAGCAAAGGAATAACCCGAGGTAAAAGCTCATGTCGATGCAAGACCTTGATCCAAACGAATTCAAGACCCAGGACTCGGACGCTCACGAAAAAGTTACATCTATCAAGGATCTCAGCGCGGAGATGAAGCAAAAGCTCGCACGCATCGGGCTTGTCATGGCGGAGGAGTCCGGCGCCGGCACGTACTTGCAACGCGACCAGACGGCGAGCTTATGCAACACGCGATCCAAAGACGTCGAAGTCCTTCCCATAAGACAAGCAATGCAAAAACATGACTGGCTCAAGGACTACAGCTGGAAGGCCTTGAAGGCCGACACGGACAAGTTCACGAAGGACGCCGCCAGCGCGAACCCTGAAGTTATCCAGGGGTATTTCATCCGCGGCTTGCCGGGCAAGATCGAGAGGTCCGCGGTCCAGACGTGCTTGTACGTCGAGTCGAAGAATACCAAGCAAGTCGTGCACAACATCATAATCGCCGAAGAGGGCAGCGAGATCAACATCGTGACCGGCTGCATGTCCCACGGTGGTATCGGTCGCGCCATGCACGAGGGCATCAGCGAGTTCTACGTGAAGAAGAACGCCAAGATCACGTTCACGATGATTCATGAATGGCAAGAATCGATGGAAGTGCGGCCGAGGACAGCGATAATCCTTGAAGAAGGAGCATCGTTCATCAATAATTATATCGCGCTAAAACCGGTGAGTTCCATCCAGTCAAATCCAATCGCCTACTTGAACGGCGATAATAGCCGCGTCATGTTCCAGACGATCTTGTACGGCCGGGGGAATTCCAGGATGGACCTTGGCTCGCGTGCCATCTTGAAGGGCAAGAACTCTTCCGCCGAGATGATCAGCCGCATCATCACGACCGACAAGGCCGACATCGTCGCACGCGGCCTCATCGTGGGTGAAGGCCCCGGCACCAAGGGCCACCTCGAGTGCCGGGGCTTGCTCCTGTCGGACACGTCGCGCATCGACTCGATACCAGAACTCGACGCGAAGAACCCCGACGTGAACATCACGCACGAGGCGGCCGTCGGCAAGATATCCCAGGACGAGATCAACTACCTCATGGCTCGCGGAGCAACCGAGGACGAGGCGACGTCCATGATCATCAACGGTTTCCTTTCATTCGACTTGTCGGAACTGCCGCCCGAGATAGCCAAGGACACGAAGAAGCTCGTCGACCAGACCATGAAAGGGCTGTGATTCACGCCTTTTTTTGCTTTACCTTCAATATCGCGATGCAAGCAGCCACTTGATCGCCTCGATTTTGGCCGGATCGTTCCGGATGTTCCCGCCCCAGTTATAGAGCACCATCACGTCGAGCGTGCCCATGGACAGCAACTGGCCGTAACCGTCGGCGGGCGGGGCTTCCATGAGCGCCCACCGCTTGCCCGAAACCGCGGCGGCAAAAGTCTCCCGGTCGTAGCCATACAAGCTAAAGCCAGGCACGCTGTACGAATTGAAGGCCGCGCCGAGCGGCGCGTGTAGGTGGTACGCACTCGAGATGCTCTCTGCCCCCCAGATGTGCGTGAACAGCTTGTCAGTCGGTATTCCCTTGTCCGCGATGGTCTTGACTTCGAATTCAGCGAAGTCGTGCACCACGTCGTACCGCTCCGCCTCGATGTCCAGCGGCGGGTTCGTGGCGTTGAAGCCCCGCTTGGCCAGCGCGTTGTACCCGAGGTGATGCCGATAAGTCACCGGCACCCAGTCCACGTTCTCATAGCTGTCGATGCCTGTCTCCCACCCGGGATCGATCCCGATAAAGAGATCGGAGCGACCGATGGCAGCAAGGTGATCCAACCACGGCACGAGCCGGTCCACGATGACCTGGCATTTGTTGGATATCTCAGCCCGCACCGCGGCGCTCTCGAAGCAAAGCCGCGGCGCGAGTTCGATCGGGCTGCCCCAGTTGAGGAACCCTTTCTTCGTCGGGGTATTCCAATCGCTCCACTCGACGTTTCCGGCGTTGGCGGGGTCGTACCCGGGCAAGGACGCGTTCCACCAGTTCCACAAGTCGGAACGGCTCTCGTAGAAGTGTTCCGAGTCGAGGTGCAAGAGGAGGGCGACGTCATGTTCCTCCGCGGCGCTGGTGAACAAGTCCACATGCTGCTGGATGTACGCGTCGCTCCAATCGAGCGTGCGGATGACTGCAGCGATCCCCAGCCGCGTGATGCCAGAGCCCCGGCCGAGGGTGGAAACCATCTCGCCTATCCACTCGGTGCCGGTCTCCGTGCCGGGGTTGAACGGGTGGATCACGAGATATCGAGGATAATGGAAACCGAGTTCGAAACCCGGGGTGAACCTGACCGCGCCCATGGCAACATTGAGGCATGCGAGCAGCGAGAACAAGAGGACCGATACCTTTTTGGTGGAAATGGATCGCCGGTTCATGGCACATTATCCTTCAAGCATGGCAAGTATCGTCGTCCCGACGATTTCCACGATGATACCAAGGCCCATGAGTTCCGCCAGGCTCGCCCCACTCAAGAAAATCTCGATCACGACGAACACGATTAGAATCCACGAAGTGAGCTGGATCTGGATCTTCCGGACGTGCAAGAGGCCGACCATGATGAATATCAACACCGTGATCCCGATGACGACGACGGGGCCGATGTAATTTTGAGCATCGGTGTGATGGGCCTCGGCGAGGTCGATAATCCTCAAAGTAGCACCAACAGCCGCGAGTACCGAACCAATGATGAGCACGACCTTGACGCCGTCTTGTGTCGCTCGCATGCAAAACGTAATGGTGAACTAAGTAATAAAACCTATGCAGCCAAGAAGGGCTAGTTCAAGACTTGCGACGAGCCTCGTCGAACAGCTCGTTCACCTGGAAGCACCCGCGATTGGTTCCATCGCCCGAGCCGGACCAGCAACGTGCCTGGGGGGACTTGGAGAACCTCGTGCAGCCCCAGCACATAATGTTCTTAAATGAAACCCTTTTCCTCGTGTTCATCGCTCGCGCTTCCTCGCACAGCGCTAGAGCGATATCAGGGGGTATCGTGGTTCCGTCCATCCCTCGAACGACCTCAATACCCCGCATGCACGCTCCTGCGCGTGTACGTTTGCGGGCGCGCGACGAACACGGGGCATTGGGGCGCGCACGCGCTCATGTCACCTTCCGTGCAAGGGATCTTGCTGCTGGAGGAGAAGCGCGGGCAGCCCCAGCAAGGCAAGTTGGCGGAAGCGAGCTTTTGGATCGCTTTCTGGAAGCGGGCCTCTTCATAGGGGTTTCGCTTGGTGATGCTGCTCATGAAGAAACATCCATTCCAACAGACCTTTAATAATGCGGCGGCCGTTGGTTAGCACTGATCGCCAAGGTTCCGACGAGAGAAGGGGAATATTAAGGAGGCATCACTCTAACCATTCGTTAGAATCTGTCAACATTGGCTAAAATCAGGCGCAAGACCAAAAATAGAACAAAAAGGGTCGAGATCGAAGAGGATCCAACTACCATGGCCACGAGCGTGAAACCCGAGATGCATCACAAGCGCCAGCCGTTCTTGCTGGCCCGCTTGTTCCCGTTCATGCGAGTTCACTTGGGAAAATACCTCGGCTTGTTCGTCATGTCGATCATCACCGCGATCATCGGCATACTCCCGGCGCTCTTCCTCCAGGTTGCCATCGATGCCGTGACCGAGTCCCACGACATGTCGGTCATAGCAGTCATCATCTGGCTCATGATCACGTACGGGGTAATAGGTGGACTTCTTGGCTTTTTCAGCACGTACCTCCGGGAATACCTAGGCAATAAAATTGTCATGGACATGCGAGTGAAGCTCTATTCTCACGTGAACGAATTGTCGTTCTCGTACTTTGACTCCGTGCGAACTGGTGATGTTATGGCGAGGGTTATGCAGGATGTGGCACAACTCCAAATGTACGCCACGATCGGTATCCTCACACTTGCCACGAACGTGGCCACGCTAGCGGGAGTGCTCGCGATCCTCTTCTCGTGGAACCCGATCATCGGCTCGATCTTCTTGATAGACATCCCGTTCATCTTAATCGGGATGCGATCCTTCTCGAAGCGGGTCGCCCCTGCCAATGCACGCGTCCGTAAGGCTAACGGGATCATTTCCGCCTCGATCCAAGACTGCTTGAACGGCATCCGGGAGGTCAAGCTGTACGGCAGGGAAGAGTTCATGCTCGGCGTATTCGACAAGTGGAACGACGAGTACTTCAACTCCGTGATCGAATCAAACAAGCAGCACGCGTTCTGGATGCCGTACGTCCCGTTCATCGTCTCGGCGAGTTCGGCGATCGTGATGATGATCGGCGGCTTGCTCGTCGTGTCCTCCGTTTACACGCCGGGGCTGCTGATCGCGACCATCGCCTACTTCACCCAGCTCGCCGCCCCGCTCCGCCACATCACGAAGTTTCTCGGTTTACACACCACCGCCAAGGCCGCGGCCGCTCGTATCTTTGACATCCTGGATCTAAAGCCCGCGATTGCCGACAGCCCGGGGGCCGTGCCGCTCGAAGGCGTGGAAGGTCACGTCCAGTACAAGCATATAACGTTCCATTACCACAAGGGGCACGAGATCTTGAAGGATGTTACCCTAGATATCCCGCCGGGGAAGATCGTCGCGTTTGTCGGCCCGTCAGGGGTTGGCAAGACCACGATGCTCCACTTGCTACCGCGATTTTATGATGTAGCCGAAGGCAGCGTTCGCATCGACGGCCGTGACGTGAGGGACTGCACGCTGGAATCGCTGCGCAAGAGCGTCGGCATCGTGATGCAAGACACGTTTTTATTTGATGGGACGTTCGCCGACAACATTGCCTTCGGTAAACCGAACGCGACCAAGGAGGAGATCGCGCATGCCGCGAGCGTGGCGCGCCTAGACAAATTCATCGAGTCATTGCCCCAAAAGTACAAGACCATGATCGGCGAGCGAGGAGTGTTCCTCTCGGGTGGTCAGGCGCAGCGGCTGGCTCTTGCGAGGGTCATCATCACCGATCCGAAGATCTTGATCCTGGACGAGCCGACGGCTAACGTCGATGCCGTGACCGACAAGGAGATCATTGACGCCGTGCGGGAAACCATGAAAGGCAGGACCACGCTCGTCATCGCGCACCGGCTCTGGACGATCCAGCAAGCCGACATGATCGTGCTGCTCAAGGACGGCCGTATCGAAGCCAAGGGCACGCATCAGGAATTGCTCGGCACATCGGATTTCTATCGTGAATTCTTCGCGTCGCAACTCCAGTCTGAAAAGGATCACCCGAATGTGACTAATAGTCAGGGGGTGTCGAAAAAATGATAAGCTTGTTCGTTGGCGGCGGGCACGGGGCGGGTGGCAAAGTCATTAAGTTAGCATTTCAATCATCTCCGCTTTTTCCGATATAGGTAATGGTTGAGGCGGCGGGTCGGCGTCAGCCGCGCCCGGGGTTTTCGGCGCCTCGGGCGGAATGGGCTCTTGAGCATGAGGATCTCGTCTTGATACGACAGCAGATGTGCGAGTGCTGCCGAACCGTCCATGAGAAACAAGCCGACGAGGTGATCCGACAGCATCGTATACGCGCCGGACTTGTTAACGTGGTACACG
>JAUQYZ010000018.1 GCA_030587475.1 Candidatus Sigynarchaeum calidifontis | reverse complement strand
GCCCATCCCGTCCGGGTCGTCCGCGCCGGGTTACAGACGAGATGCCATCGATGCGGCTCGCGACGTCGCGCGAATCCAGGGGAAAACAAGCGATTCGATGGAGCCGGCGAGGGTCCGGTTCGCAAGGTCGACACGGGATGGTATAGAACGTGAACCGGCGAGTGACGATGGAATCACGGGCGTTTATTGAAAGACCTTGCATCCTTTCTGCTCGAGGGCCTTGATCCAATCCTTGATCGTGCCGGGGAGAGAGGAGATCTTGTTCGAGCTAAGATCGAGCACAGTGAGGGATTCTAGATTGCCTATCGTGCCGGGGAGAGAGGATAGCTGGTTGTTGGAGAGAGATAGCCATGTGAGCGATTTTAATTGCCCTATCGACTCGGGGAGAGAGGAGAGCTGGTTGCCGCTGAGATATAGTTTTTCCAGGTTCACGAGGTTCCCTATCGACTCGGGGAGAGACGTCAACCCTTGCTCGTGGAGGCCAAGCTTGGCGACGTGCCCCCCTTCCGCGACGAGGCCGAAGGTGTCCCATTGCACGTCCGCGACGCGCGGGATGGGCTTGCCGGTGAGCCGCTCGATGGCCACGAGCGCGTCGATCTCCTCGCCGGGCACGTTGATGCCAGGATTCCGCTGCTGCCAATCCCGGCGTGGCTTCTCCAGCGCCTCGCGTTCGGCACGCTTCTTGGACTCCCGTGCTGCCTTCTCGCGGGCCTCGCGTTCCGCCTTCTCGCGGGCCTCGCGCTCCGCCTTCTCGCGGGCCTCGCGCTCCGCCTTCTCCCGGGCCTGCGCGGCCGCGGCGGCCAGGTTCTTGGCCTCCTTGCGCAAAGGCACGTCGAGCAGCGCCTCGGCCTCGGCTGCTGCGTTCTGGAACTGCTGCATCGCCTCGTCCCAGTTCCCCTCGGCCATGGCGTCCTTGCCGAGCTGGACGTGGTAATCGTACTTCTTCCTACCCTCGGACTTCGTCGTTGTCGGAGCGCCCGTCACGGGGGTCTCTGGTGCTTCCATGATCCCGGCCCCGTGTCCGAGAACCGGGCCCGGCTCGCCCCCCTCGATCCACCGCTTGAGTGCCATGACGACGGGGTGGAACGCGAGATCCACGCGGTACAAGTACCGCGGCCCGCGCTTGGTGAACTCAATGATGCCCGCGGACAAGATGACTTGCCATTCTTCCAGCCGGGTCCCGACGACTTTCTCGAGCCGTTCCTCGGGAACGAGATCATTGCTCGCCGTGAAGAGGCGTATCACGTCGAAAAACAGCTTCTCGACGTCGCGGATGATGCCCATGCGGAACAAGACCGTGTCTTCGGGGTGCTCGTCGCTGTAGAACAGCCCGAGGAACGCGTTGCCATCCGACGGGTCGGGATAACCATCCAGCCCCCGCAAGAGCCTGGCCATGTAGGGGCGGCGGCACAAGTCGAGCAAGAGCGGCCTTTGCTCCACGCGGCGCCAGTCGACGCCATAGCGGGCGAGCAAGCCCTCATCGCCGGCGAGCAGTTCCCTCGGGAACGCGTCGAGATAATAGCCCACCGGCGTCCTCGAGCCGACCCTGGTCGCCACGTCCCTTGTTGCCGCGCTGTCGTGCGAATGCACGCGCAACTCCGGCTCCCGGGCGCCGATGGCCCGGTCTTGCGCCCAGACCGTGTCCCGGCACGTCAGGACGACAGACACCGCGTGGCCGAAGCCGTTCAGCAGCTGGAGCAGGAAGGAGAGGAACTCTGATCGCGGCGCGTTCCCGAACAGCTCGTCTAGCCCGTCGAAGATCAAGAGCAGCTTCACCGCACGCCCGTGGTGCTGGTGAATCGCCAGGGCGACCGAGCCGATGTCGTTGGCAAGCGACGTTTTCGTCCCGAAGATCGAGGCAAGCTGGTTTTGCCAGCCCAAGTTGAATGGAATGAAGAACGGGACGAATCGACGGGTCTCGCGCGCGATCATGCCCGCGTGGACGGCGTTCCACGTCTTGCCCATGCCCATGTGCGCGAGCACGAGAAACAGCGGCTTGGCAACGCCGCGCTGGTCGAGAAACGAGATGAACGCTATGTCAAACGCGGGCAAGGGCACGAATAGCGCGGGATCGAACGGGATGTCGAACCTCGACGCGAGCCGCGTGCGCTCGAATTGCACCGCCGATGCTTGCACCAACTCGTCCAGCGAGAAATCGGCGAGCGACCGCTGGCACAGCGCCTCGAACAGCCGTCCCATCGCTGCCTCGATGCCGTCAAGGCGTGCCGCCGCGGCGAGCACGTTCTCGTGTATCGACACGACCGACGACTTGATACTTGCCAGCTCCTTCCCGAGGGCGTTCTCGAGCTCGTCGAGCGCCTTGGCCAGTTTCACGGATTCCTCGCCGCGGCCGCGGGCGAGCTCCTCACGCTGCTCGTCGAGCCAGCCATCGAACACATCGCGAAGATCCGTGACCATTTGCTCGCCGAGCGTGCCGACCACGGCGCGTATCTCCTCGATGATGCCCGGCATCACCTCGCCGATGCTCATCTGCACGAGGCAAGACACGGCTTCCGGTGAGAGCGTCTCGCCCGCGCTTCCCCTCGTGCCCTGGTTATCGGCCCGGATGCGATCTTGCAGTTCCTGGATCATGTTCTCGGATCCGGACGTGATCGTCTCCTCGATCAGCCTGGTGGCATGGCCGGAGATCGCCAGCCCCTTCTTGCGCAAGAACGAGACGACGTGGGATACCACGGGCGCGACGGCGGCACCGAGGCCCAGCCCGCCGGTCGCCAGGCTGATGGCGACCGGGATGCTGTTTTTCAACGCCCATTTCCCCGCGCGCTTCAGCCCGTCCTTCACCCGCTCCCAGGGCATGGGCACGTCGTTCCGCACGACGCTCGGCGGCCGGACGTCGAAGTAGGGGTCCAGTTTCATGGCCTGCAGCAGCGCCGGGATCGGGGTTGCCGGGGCGAGCTCCAGTGCCTCCACGATGGCCGATATCGCCACTGCCTTGCTCTTCTTGAACAGCGCCTTGAACCGCCGCCGCGTCCCGGCGCTGGCCTGGACGCCGGGCGCCGGGACATCGCCCGGCATGGCCGTCCCCGGCACTTGCGCGGGCTGCAGCGGCACGCCGCACGACGGGCACTCGTACTGGCGGTCGTCGGGCAGCTCGTACTCGGTGCCGCATTTCGGGCAGGTCGCCCGCGGGCCGGTGCCGGGACGGTTCATGGTAGTCACGCTTGGTATTATACAAGCACGATCTCGCCGGGAAAAAATAAAGCTTCGCGCCCGCGCCTTCAACCGGGCAGCATCGCCTCGCCCGGCACGTCGCGAAGCCACGCCTCCGCTTTGAGAGCTTCGACCCGCGTGATGTCCTCGCCGCGGCGCATCTTGTCGAGGCAGCCGAGCACGTGCGCGATGCATTCGTCGTGCTCGTTCAGCGCCCCGGCGGGTTCCTCGTCAGCACCGGTGGCCCTCGCCTTGATTGCGGCGTCTTCGTCGATGACCCTTCCGTTCGCAACATGTTGAAAACCGGTGAGATCGGATGCACCGGGTGATACAAGCAATCCATCGTCGGTGATACACGTGCGTTTATATGCATGCGGTTCTTGGTTCCAACCACGTGCTAGTAGTTATATTACTCCCGCCCGGGCAATCCGTTCTCAACAAGAAACGAAGCGTCGTAGGCCGGCCACCATGCCATTTCACCAGTTCAAGACCGCGGAGAAGCTACCCGCCGCGGAGAAAGGCGGGCTGAGATGGAACCCGATGGACGCGATCCTCGGGAGGGCCATGGTACAGCTCGGGCTGGACAAGATCGCGACCTATTTCGCGCGTTACGCGAAGGATTGGCCAAACTTGAAGCCATGGATGCCCGTTGGCCTCGACGAGGACGCCTTCTTGTTGGATTGCCATTGCCACACGTCGTTGAGCGATGGCGAGGGCAACCACGAGTCCGTGCTTGCTCTCGCGGGCAACGGCCGGTATCTCGATGGCTTGCTCTTCACGGACCACGTCTGGTCGTTGGGCGATGATGGCAAGACGCGCATCCCGAATGAAAAGGTGATACACCAGTCCTACGAGACCGTGGCGATCGTGGAGAAGCTCAAGAAAAAGGGTATCCTCCCGGCCAGCTTCATATCGTTCCCTGGCTGCGCGGAGTTCGTCGCGCGCGGGACGGAACGGTTCCCCACGAAAGGCGTGGAGATCATCGGGGCGGGGCTGCCTCGCACGTTCATCGAGGACCACGGCGGCCTGGCACGCCTTCGAAAGCTGTTCGCGGAGGACATCGTTCGATTGTTTCATGATGACGGGGGCATCGCCATACTCGTCCACCCGTTCTACTTCGAGAACGCGTATTCCGACCGGTTGTGGCGCAGCGTCGACGCGGTCGAGATGGTCAACCAGACGACGCACATGTTCGTCGAGCCGGCCACGCGAGGCTTCGTGCGGAAGGTGCAGGGTGACGTTCCCCTGGTCGCCGAGGCGTTCCGCCTCCAGCCGCTCTTCGGTTATTTCGCCTGGCGGGCGCGTGTAGAGCTGGAAATGCACCCGCGCCCCGTCGTCGGCAGCTCGGATGCCCACGTCGACGTGTTCGCGGGAACGGGGTGCACGTGGTGCAAGGAGCCCGTCGAGTGCATCGAGGACTTCCGGGTGCTGCTGAAGAAGCGCAAGACCGAGGGCATCTTGAACCCCCGCTGGGACGAGCACGCGGACATGGACCGGATAATCGACGCGATCTGGCACCACTGGGGGAAAAAGATTATCCAGACCATGCACCACATCAACACCAAGTATCGTGCAGCGATCCCGGTCCTCAAGCTCGCGACGCGTTTCTTGAAGGACATCAAGGACGCGCCGTTCCGCGGCGCTTGAGCTCGGGCAAGCAGCGTGGCGACCATGTCACGAATCGACGAGCCGGACGTCTTGAAAAGGTTCTTGCGATACGTCCGGGTGCACACGACCTCGGCGAGCGGCCAGGAAACCGCGCCGAGCACGAGGCGCCAGTTCGACCTGGCACGAATGCTCGAGCAGGAATTGAAGGAGATGGGCTTGAAAGACGTCTTGCTGGACGAGCATTGCATCCTGGTAGCGACCATCCCCTCGAACCTGGACCCGGAACGTGCGTCGATTGTCCCTGCGACATGTTTCGTTGCCCACGTCGACACCTCGCCGGAGGAGCCTGGCGAGAACGTGCAGCCGCGCGTCATCACCTACTGCGGGGGTCCCATCACCTTCCCCGCCAATCCCGCGCTGTCCATCACGCCCGAGGAGCATCCAGCCCTCTCGCGCCTTGTGGGCGAGCGGCTGGTCACGTCCGACGGCACCACGCTGCTGGGGGCGGACGACAAGGCCGGCGTCGCGGAGATCATGGCCGCGGCGTCGTGGCTCGTGCAGCATCCCGAGGTCCGCCACGGCACGGTCAAGCTGGTCTTCACGCCGGACGAGGAAGTCGGGCGGGGCGTCGACAACCTCGATGCGAAGGCCCTCGGCGTCTCGTTTGGCTACACCCTGGATGGCGACGAGTTGGGCGTGATCGAAGCCGAGTGTTTCAACGCTGCATCAGGCACGATCACCATCCAAGGATACAACGTGCACCCGGGCTATGCATTTGGCAAGATGGTCAACGCGAACCGCGTGATGCGGGACGTGCTCGCCATCTTCCCGGACGATTCGGCTCCCGAGACCACGAGAGACCACCAGGGCTATTTCCACGTGACGCGCGCGGCAGGCAGCGTCAACGAGGCCACGGTCGACTTCATCTTGCGGGACTTCGACCAGGACGCCCTCGACGCCAAGATCCAGGCGGTCAAGCATGGCGTCTCGGGGGTGCAGCAACGCTGGCCGGCGGCCAAGATCTCCGTTGCTTTCAAGGAGGGCTACCGGAACATGAAATCGGTCATGGACCAGAACCCGGAGGTCGTGGCCATCGCCGAAGCGGCGATAAAGGAACTGGGAATCGAGCCGGTCCGCAAGGCCATACGCGGCGGGACGGACGGGGCGCGCCTCTCGTTCATGGGCCTGCCTTGCCCCAACCTCTTCGCCGGCGGCTTGAACTTCCATAGCAAGAAGGAATTCATCCCGGTGAGCTGGATGGAAAAAGCCGTGCAGATGGTACTGAATGTTATCAAGATCGTCGCAAGATCGAAAAATGAAAAGGAGTGAACGGTCATCATGGGAAAGAAAGAAAAGATCGTGCTGGTCGGCGCGGGATCGCTCCAGTTCGGGCTCGGGACGGTCGGCAGCATCCTCGAGAGCGAGGTGCTGAAGGGGGCGACGATCTGCCTCCACGACATCAACAAGGAGGCTCTCGATCTCGTCAGCAAGGCGTGCACGGAGGCGGTGCAGGAGCGGAAGCTCGATTTCGCCATCGAGTCGACGCCCGACAGGGCGGACGCGCTGAAGGGCGCGACGTTCATCATCAACTCGATCGAGGTGCCACCCCGGTTCATGCTCCTGGACATGGACTACCGCGTTCCCTTGCAATTCGGGAACAAGCAGGTCACGGGGGAGAACGGCGGGCCCGGAGGCTTGATGCACTCGATCCGCGTCATCCCGCCCATCCTCGACATCTGTGCCGACGTCGTGAAGATCTGCCCCGGCGCGTTCTTCATCAACTACTCGAACCCGATGAGCCGGATCTGCCTCGCCATCAAGCGAAAGTACCCGGCCTTGAGGTTCGCCGGGCTGTGCCATGAATACGAGCATTTTCTCCCGTTCATCGAGAAGATAACCGGAAAGCCGAAGAAAGACCTCGACATCATCTCGGGCGGGCTGAACCACTTCGGCGTCATCCTGGACGTGAAGGACAAGGCTTCCGGGGCGGACTTGTACCCGGCGATCCGGCGGGACGGGCCCGCGTTCCTGCGGTCGCTCAAGGCCTACGACGGGCTGACCTTGAACGCCTTCGTCCTGGAATCCTACGGCTACATTCCCTACACGCCGGACAGCCACTTCGGGGAATACGTCCAATGGGCATGGGAGCGGGCCGACATACCCGCGATCCGGCGCTTCATGAGGTCGTACGAGGAAATGTTGATGGCAGACTACAAGAAACTGACCCGCCGCATCGAGAAGGGAAAGGGTGCATCGTGCGTCGTGCCTGACGAGGAGCGCGCGGTCCCGATCATCGAGGGCATCGTTACGGACAAGAATTATATCGAGCCGTCCGTGAACGTCCCGAACGCGGGCGTCTACACGAACTTGCCAGAGGATCTCGTGGTGGAGTGCCCCGTCGTCGTGAACCGGCAGGGGGTGAAGGGCATCGCGTACGGCGAGTACCCGAAAGGGCTCGCGGCCTTGCTTCGAACGCAAGCGTCGGTCCAAGATCTCGTGGTCGAGGCGATCCTCCAGAAATCGAAGGCGCTCGCGCTCCAAGCACTGCTGGCGGATCCGGTCGTCGAATCATCGTGGCAAGCGAGGCAGATCCTCGACGAGATGCTGGAACTGCAAAAGAACTACATCAAGATCCAGCTAGCTTGATTTTTTCCTCGCTTTTTTAGTCGCGGGATTAAATAGTTTCCGAACGAATTTTCCAAGCAACCAACGATCTCATCACCCGAGGGACAAGCCATGAAACCGCGGCATATCAAGTTCACGAAGCACCAGGCGGCCTTCCTTTTACTCGTTTTCGGCCTCACCGCGTTCGCGGGCGTTTCCACGTGGTTCAACTACAACGGTAGCGCCGAGCGCGGCATCAGCGCTGGATACAAGGTTGTTTTTGTCATCCCGCACACGCATTTAGACCCCTGGTGGTTAGATCCATGGCATGCTGAAGCAGAACGCTGGTCGGCAAACGTGCGCAATGCACTCGATCAAATGCGTGTACAAGAGGACATGTGCTTCGTGCTCGACCAGGTGGTCGCCATCAAGTACTTCTGGGAGCATTATCCGGATTACCAGCAAGACATCCTCCGGTTCATCCGGGAAGGGCGCCTGGAGATCGTCCAGGGCTTCGTGTCCCAGCCAGAGGTCAACATTGCCGGCGAGATCGGGCTGATCCAGGACGCTGCCATCGGCATAAAGTGGACAAGGGATGTACTCGGTGCGAAGATAACCACCGGCTGGGAAATCGACGTCTTCGGCTTCGGAGCCGGAACCCCCACGTATTACAACAAGCTGGGCTTGAATTACTCGATCATCTGCAGGACGGGCATCGGGATGTGGGACGGGGTCTTCAACTGGACGGGCGTGGATGGCTCCAGGATCTACGGCTACAAGATGCCCCATTATGATCACGGCTATGGCAACGATGGCCAGGTCACCGCCACGGACTTCACCAACGTCAACGAGTTCATGCAGAAGGTCCACGAGTGGATCAGGCCCACCAACAACCCGTTCCAGCACACGGTGAATCCTGGAAACTTGAGTAACGACCAGGGTGACATGATGATGTTCTACGGCTCCGATTTCTCGAACCCGAACTGGGAGCTCCCCGGCTTTGTCAAGGCGTGGAACGCGCAGGAGGCGGACAAGACGGGCTACGTCTGCAAGATCGGGACGCCGAAGATGTTCTTCGACCGGCTCGGCCCGCTGCTCGCCGCGGGCGGTGTCGTGCGCACGGCGATCACCCCCGCCAGGGACTTGAACCCCGTGTTCTCTGGCTATTACACGAGCCGCGTGAACATGAAGAACTACACCCGGTTCTTCGAGCACAAGCTGACCACCCTCGAGACCTTCGGGTCCATCGCGAAGCAATCGTTCCCGGCCTTTACCTACCCGGAGCCATCCTTCGAGCAGGCATGGTACAAGGCGTGCGCCAGCCACCACCACGATTCCATAACGGGCACGTCCCGGCAAGCGGTCTACGAGGACAACATGCAAGTGTTTTACCAGGAAATGCCGGTCTTGCGGGACCTGGAAACGAGCATCCTCGGCACCATGGTCGACAACATCAACACGACCTTCCCGGACGCGACCGTGCGCCCCGCCGTGCTCTTCAACCCCATGGGCTGGGAGCGCACCGAGCCGGTCGAGGTCCCCGTGTCCATGGCCGCGTTCCCGGCGGCCGTGCAAAACTCCACCGTCGACGTCGAGGTCATCGACCCGGACACGGGCAATATCAGCCCGTCCCAGGTTCGACCGATCAAGAATGTCACCGCTGGAAGCCCGTTCCTGGACAGATTCACGGTCTCGTTCCTCGCCACGGTGCCGGCAACCGGGTACAAGACTTACTTCTTGCGACCGCTCGCCGCGTACCAGGCGAACACGACAGCACTCTCCGGGTCTTTCACGTCCACCGGCTTCACGCTTGACAACACCTATTACACCATAACTTTCAACGCGACGGGCAATAACATGTTGCAGATTCGTGACAAGGATCTTGGATGGAACGTCCTGGACGGGGCAAGGGACCCGTGGCAGCTGCTCGCGTACAACGAGATAGGAAACGCGTGGATCTATGATTTTCGAGGGATCCAGTACAACGTGTCAGCACTCGTGCCGCAAGTCGTCGTGGAAGAACGCGGCCCGGCTCGCATTCACGTGAAGTTGTGCTATGCAACTGCGGGCTCGGAATACAACCGGTCGATCATCCTCGCGGATGGCGTGAAGCGGGTCGAGTTCAAGGACGAGATGGATTTCTTGCCTCACAACGCGACTGCCTTGGCTGTTCGATTCGCGTTCAACGTCACGAGGGCGAACCGCCAGTACGATGCCCCGTTTGGCTTTACAACGCACGATGATGACGGGGTATACTTCCCGGCGCTGTATCACGTTACCGTGCAAAATAGCACCCGCGCGGCGAGCTGGGTAAATTACGGCATCCACGGGTACAGGCGCGTGGGTAACCAGCTCGAGGGAGTACTCGTGCGGTCATCGAACAACACGAGCCCGGTCCCGCCCGATGATGTCACGTCGACGGATCACGGGTACTTCAACTTCTCGTATTGCATCACGACCTTCGACCCGTCTGTTCCAGGCGAGGCCAACCAGGTGGCCCGGGAAAAGCTCGGCTACGCGTGGAACTTCCCGGTAACCCCGTTCGTGTCGGACGGGCTGCACGCCGGCACCTTGCCAAAAAACGAGAGTTACTTCTCCGCGAACGACTCGCGCGTCCTGTCTCTTGGCCTCCGGAAGGCATGGGGGGAGAACGGGATCGTCGCGCTCCTCCTTAACGCTGCCAGTGCGAGCTTCCCGGCGAGCATCACGACAAGCCTCGGCCACGACGAGGTCATGAACGCCACGTTCTTGAACGATGCCACGGGAGACATCGCCTCGGATCCCGCGGGCTTCAACACCACGATCGGGCCCTACGGGTGGCAATCCGTGCTCGTGAGGCCGCATGCCCTCGACATCAACGGGCCGCGCATCGGTGCCCTCCGCCAGGCGGATGCATTCTCGACCGACCGGATCGCCTTGGAAGCTATTATTTCCGATGCGGAAGGCTCGGCCATCCAGGCAGCATGGCTCGAGTACTGCTTCAACGAGACCTTCGAGGGGCAAGCATGGACGAGTGTATCGATGTCGCAGGCTAGCCCGGGCAAGTATCGCGGGGAGGTAGCCCTCGATGCCCTCGTGTCTCGTCCCGTGTACCTGCGCGTCCGTGCAATCGACGCCTCGGGGAACGTCCAGGTGAGCCGCGCGTGGACCGTGCTGGACAAGCCGGCCCTCACGGACACGGAAGTGGGGACGGGCGCCGTGCTCGCGGTCGTGCTCGTCATCTTCGTCTTGTGCTTGCTTGCCACCGTCGTTAGATTGAGGCAGAAGGCGAAATTAGCGACGGATGCTCGGCCAGCGGGTCCTACAAATGACAGGATCGGGATGGGCCAGAAGATCGCCCGCTTTGTCGTGCACCAGGTCGCAATACCGCTCCTCGTGCCGATGCTCGCGATCGGCACGTGGGTCTCGTTCTGGCTCGTGTCCAAGGGATACTTCGGCTCGCCAGCCATCGAGTTCCTCAATCCAGGGTACGATGTTCCTGGCGGGGGCGTGGGATCTCCCTGGACACACACGATCCGGAACAACCTGTTCGACTTCTTCGTGCCCGGGTTTTTCATCGGGACCATCATCGTCGGCACGTTGGCCTTCATCGTCGTGCTAGCACTGCCGAAACAAGTCTCGATGAAAGGGCGCGTCTATGCAGCTACCATCGGGGCCGCCCTGGCGCCGGTCGCTGCCTATGCCGTCCTGCCGGTCCTGCTCGTGGTCGGCTCGGCACCCGCGAGTTACTGGTCGCAGCTCGGCACCTTGCCCGGTTTCTTGTATTCCCTCGTCGACACGGACTTGTACAAGGTCTTGTACTGGTTCGTGCTCCCGCTATTCGCGGCGGCGATCATCGCGCTGCTATCGGTCTCGCTGATCAAATGGACATGGAACAGCGTGTTCACGCCATCGATGAAATTGTCGATACTTGCCGGGGTGCACCAAGTGAACAAAATGCTTGCAAGAACATGGACCCGGTTCACGAGCGAAATCAAGAGCAAGGTATCCCAAGATAGAGGAGGTGCAAGAAGGCCATGATGCAACAAGCATCCGCGGGAGACATGACCGCCGGCATCGTTGCCCTTTGCGTTTCCATCGTCTCGATCCTCGCGATCTTGAACGCGCTCGTCACGCGTTACTTCAGGTGGCGTGTCTCCCGGGAGCCGAAGCTGCTCGACACGTTCACGCAAAGGGAATTCGATTGGAGCTGGAACCTCACCGCCCTCGTCACGGTTAGCCATATTTATGGGTTGCTCTGGGCACTTGATGCATTGAACATCCCCCTGCGGATCTTCTCGGGAGATTTCCTCAACGGTGCCTGGATCCCGGCCGTTATCATGATCGTGGCATACATCACGCTCTTCATCAGCACGGGCAGGCACCGGCCGTCGAAAAGCGCGATACTGGTTTTCGCGGCTGTTTTAGCCTTGGCTCTCGCCATCGGCTTCTTGATAGCGGGGATGTTGCTCGCGAGCGTGGATCCAGCCGTGCTTGCCAGCGTCTTTGGCACCAATAACCCTCTCCGCCCTGGCGATATCGTGTCGATCTATGCCACGATGGGCTTTTTCATTGCCCCCGATTTCCTGCTGATCAACTTCCTTGTCAACATGGTCCCGCTCGCGGTCGGATATCTCGTGTGCCAGCTGATCGATGCGACCATCAAGCTTGGCAAGCGTTTTTGTCCCGCGCCCCCTGCGCCGAGAAATCCGTCTATGCAACCAGCAAAGGTGTAATGACAAATGGACAACACCGGAACCATCGTCTTCGTTTCCTTCGAAAACGAGTTCGCGCCGGTCGGCGGCCTCGCGGCGGTCATGAAGCTGCTCCCGCCCGAGGTTTCCCGGTGGTGCCAGACGATCTTGATCACCCCTTGTTTCCAGAACATAGAGCGCACCAAGCGGGCCATCCGCGAGGGGGAGATCATCGACACGCGCATGACCGGCCGGGTGTTCCACAATGGCCAGTTTCACGACATCCAGCTCTTGAAAGCGCAGCCCAGGAAGGACAAGCCGGCGTATGCCATTTATCTCGTGAAGGCGGACAAGTTTTTCCTAGCGGGGGAAAACCCGTACATCGACACGTGGCGGTTCGACGCCCTGTTTAGCGACGCGCACTTCTTGTGCAAGTCGGTTCCCGCCGTGCTCGGCCTGCTGTCGGGCATCGAAAAGCCCCCGTACAAGATGTGCTTGCAAGACTGGGAGACCGCCCTGGTCGTCGAATCGATGAAGCTTGGGCCGCTTGCCCAGTGCTATCTCACGCTACACAACGTCTACGACACGGAACTCAGGGGCGACCCCCGTGGCCAGACGGTGCTGCAGCACTGCATTCCATTGATGCAAGGGCTGTCCACCGTCTCGGAGCAGTACGCCATCGAGCTCACGACCGACGTGCTCCAGCGCGATTGCCTGGCCGAAAAACTTCAGCCATTGTTTGCAAGCAAACGAATAATAGGCATCAATAATGGTAATTTCGTGCCGATGAACTTCCCCGGTAACGCTCGTGACGTGAAAGCTATCATGGCCATCAAGCGCGGGGCGAGGCTCGAGTTCGCGAGGCTATTGCGCACCCGTGACGACATCGCACCGAGATGGGGAAACAAGATCGACATCGTGGCCGATGACAAGCCCATTTTCTTCGTTTTCGGCCGGGACGACCCGAAACAAAAAGGATTCGATGTCGCCGCGGCCGCAGCGTACAAGTTCTTGCACCGCGTGGGAAAGGAATCCGGTTATTTCGTCTTCACGCCCATTCCAGGACCACGTGGACTGGACGGGATCGCATATCTCGAAGGGCTGTGCGCCGAGTTCCCAGATAATGTCATGGTGTTCCCGTTCCGGCTCTCCGCTGGTTACCAAGAGCTCCAGAGAGCTGCAAGCTATATCGTTATGCCATCCTATTATGAGCCGTTCGGTGCGGCGAATGAAGGGTATGCGAACGGGGTGCCGGTCATCGCCCGCGCCACTGGCGGCTTGCTCCAGCAAGTATGCCCCGCGAATGCGGGCGATCTGCCCGCGCACGTCGCGGCGGTCGCCCGCCGCTACCATGGCAACGCGCTCGCCAGGCCAACGGGCTTTCTCTTCCGCGAGCACCCCAGCACCGAGACGGAATGGAATTGGAAGAACCTCTTCAGCATGAATTTCGACGAGCGCCGTTCCATCCAGGAGCCGGTGAACAAGCTCAACCCGGTGTTCTGGTCCATGGTCGATGAACTCGTGCGCGTCCTGGACAAGGCGGCTCGATTTTACGTGGAAAACGAGGAGGGCTACAGCAAATTGATCGTCAACGGCATTGCCCTTTTTGGCGAGTTTTCGTGGGAAAAATCGGCACGGCTCTACATTGAAAAACTCTTCGGGTTGAACATGGTATGATGACGACCGTAAACTCCATTGGCATGAGGCTCGTGCACATCCCGGCGGGCCGGTTCACGATGGGCCAGAAGGATGGGGACTGGGACGAGGTTCCCGTGCACGATGTCCGCATCAACAACCCCTTTCTCATGGCCGACGCGCCCGTAACGAACGTGCAGTTTGAACTGTTTCGTAAAGAGCATAAAAAATATCGTGGCATTGCATACGTGAGTGAAACGGACGATGCGGCAGTCGTGTTCGTCTCTTGGAACGATGCGATGGATTTTTGCAGCTGGCTCTCCGAGAAGGAGGGCAAGCCATACCGGCTACCGACCGAGGCAGAATGGGAATACGCTTGCCGGGCGGGAACGACGACCCGGTACTGGACAGGTGACAACCTTCCTGCCGAACACCGCATCGATAATCCCGATGATTGGAAGGCTGCCGCATCCAGCGATGACGGCGATGACATGGTCGCCACCCGGAAGAGACCGGCGAACCCGTTCGGCCTGCACGACATGCACGGGCTCGTTGAGGAATGGTGCCTGGACTGGTACGGGCCATATGTCGCGGGCACGCAAATCGACCCGGCGGGATACAAGGACGGGGACTTCAAAGTCACGAGGGGCGGCAGCTACGAGACCCTCGCGTGGTTCCTCCGCTCGGCGAACCGGCTGGCAGCGCTGCCAGAGGACAAGTCCCGGTTCATCGGGTTCCGCGTCGTTCAAGCCCCCTTGCCAGGCGGGCGATTACTGGATCATCCCATCCCTCCATCCTTCTTCCGCGGCGTCCGGCAATCGCAACATGAATGGCAACCAGGAATAGACATGGATAAGCCGTTCTTCGCCACCCCTGTGCCGTACGTCATCGAACCGGAGATCACTGACGACGAGCCGCTGGTGCCCTTCTACAAGCACAGCCACTGCCCGGCGATTGCCTGGTGCAACAACGGGGACTTGATCGCGTGCTGGTTCAACACGACGACCGAGCGTGGTCGAGAGATGAATATTTTATCGTCCCGGCTTCGCCAAGGCCAGTCCGCGTGGGAACCCGCGTCCCTCTTCTTCAAGGCTGCCGATCGTAACATGACTGGTTCGTCGCTTTTCAATGACGGCGGGCGCCTCTTGCATTTCAACGGCATCGAGGAATCCCAGACTTGGACTCACCTGGCCATGGTCTTGCGAGAAAGCACCGACAACGGGGCGACATGGAGCAAGCCTCGCGTGATAAGCGCCGAGCATGAAGGATTCATGCACCGTACAAGGAACCAGGTCATCGCCTGCACGAGGAAACTCCGGGACGGGACGCTGCTACAGCTGTGCGATGCGAATCCCGGGGGCGGCGGCGGCACAGCTGTTCACGCGAGCAAGGACGGGGGAAAGACGTGGCGCGATCTCGGCCTTGGGCAGCCATTTCCCGTCTTCAAGGCCGGCAACTCGGGCGCCTGGATCGCCGGGATACACGCGAGCGTCGTCGAGTTGGCCAACGGCTCGTTGCTCGCGTTCGGTAGAGGCGACACGATGGAGGGCAAGATGCCAGCGAGCGTGTCCACGGACGGCGGCGTGACGTGGACCTACGCCCCCAGTCCGTTCCCGCCGATAAGTGGCGGGCAAAGACTCGTCCTCATGCGCCTTCGTGAAGGGCCCCTGCTGTTCGTCGGCTTCACGGGCGAGCGAAAGGGGGATGGAACCGATGTGACGGGCATGGAAATCGTCGACGCCGCGGGAAAAGCGCGTGTCATACACGGGATGTTCTCGGCACTCTCGTTCGACGAGGGAAAGTCGTGGACATGCAAGCGGCTCGTGTCTGATGGGGACATGATGGGAAAGGTGCTACCCTCCGCGGATTTCATCAAATCTTTCACGATGGATGCCACGCACGCGGAACCTGCTGGGTACCTGGCCGCCGTGCAGTCGCCGGATGGCATCGTGCACTTGATATCCAGCCATTTGCATTACCGGCTCAACCTGGCCTGGTTGCGCTCCCCGATGGCTTGACCATGCGATTTATTTCATCTCTACAAGAAAAAAGGAGTATACAGGCCTCAGCTCGAGGTCATGAACGTCTGCACGTCCTTTCGCCGCAAGATCCGAAGCAATTGGTTCCCGAGCAGGCCGGCGATCAACGCACCGGACACCGCCGCGAATGCCATTGCGACGAGCAGGATCGTGATGTCGGGGAATGCCCTCCCGATGTAGTAGAACACGATGCTGTACGAGACGAGCGGCTGGAAAAGATCGCCCAGGATGCCGGCGATGATGCATCGACCGCGGTCCGATCGGAGTTTCTTGGACACGAAAAAACCGATGTCGATACCCGCGCCTTCGACAAGGTTGAGGACGATTACCCACGGCCCGAAAAATGCATCCCATGACATGAACTCGAAGATGCCTTTTATGGCGGCGACGAACGTAGGGGATCCTTGCTTTTTCGTGATGCCGAAGGCGAGGATCATCCAGATGAGATGATACCCGCTAAATAATTGGAAGAACGGAGCGCCGGTTTTCGGAAACACGAACTTGAAATAATCGAGGCTGGCAGAAATGATGTTGCCCAGCGCGGCGAGCAGCGCGATGACCACGAGATCGAAAGTCGTGAAATAGTGCTCTTTTTTATTCCGCGGGAGAGAAATTGCCTCGGATCGGGAAGGGTCTTGCATGTCCTTGGTGATAATTGCCATGGATTAAATGAAGCATGACAGATTAAAAAGTTTTCTGCCATCTCAAGCCTTTTAATGGAAATCCAATCAATGCGCATCCGGAATCGCTTTAAAAAACAATCATCGTGAGGTTTGAGTTGTAATCCCCTTTTTTTACAAGCCAAATCTCGTCCGCCCGGAATCGTTTATTCTCCCCCATGAAAGCCAGATGCGGATCGGGCAAGATGACCAGTTCAAAACACGACATGTATTGGGAACCCGCGCGGCAAAAAACGACTATCGCACCGCCGAAATCTTCCCGTTCTCCGCGACCACGATCAGTTGCATTCTCTTCAATGCCGCCACCAGTACCGTGGCCTCGTCCTTGCTAGAAACAATGTTGCGAGAAATCGCGCGTTCCACTATGGCCTCGACTGCCACGGGATCGCCATTCGCCGCGTCTTGCAAGGAAAGGATCAGGGCATTGATAGCCTCCACTTTTTCCATCGCCACGTCGTCCTTCTTGTTAGATTTTCCACGGGCGATGAAGGGCGAGTCGACGGGGGCCGGGGCGAAGGAAACGGGTTCGGCGCTCACGATGAACCCGTCGTTTCGCGCGTTGATGTAGGCCTGCCCGCGCCCCAGGACGCGGATCTTGATGCATTCCACGGACTGGGGCTCGACGCTCGTCATGTAATTGCAGGTCTCTCGCTCGTACTGCCGGGGTTTGCCCAGTATCATGGATGTAACAACGACGATCGCGTCTTTATCCTGGGCGACTTGCTGGAGTGCCTGGAACAAGGCAGACTTGAGCCGGTCTCGCCTGGCCATGCTATCATATCCCAACAACGCGATTATCGTGTCTATGCAGTTGATGATGATAAGACCATGCTTTGGCACGTCGAGCGTGAATGCAAGATTTTCTAGCAATGCTTTTGCATCCCGATCCGTGTCAATAGCAGTCACTTTGATGCAATCGAGCCTTGCTTCTTGACCAATGACGGGCTCGAGCCGCTTGAAGAAAGTGCCATAGCGCATCGGTTCTGCCGTCACGAACCGGACATTCTTGGGGTCTATGGCATCAGATCTCATGTATGCATCGATCATGATGAAGGCACAAGTGGTACAAGCATCCATGCCTGCTATGGAACTCGAGTGAAATTCGATGATAGTTCCGAGATCCAAGCCTTGATTAAATAAATCGTTCAAGGTGCTGTAAGGTCCCTTGAATTCGATGCGTTGATTGCATGGCTTTAAAAATGAATCGATACTGGTATTTTTATTCTGTGACGAGGGCGGTGTCGGAAACAACGTCAACGGAAGGGTTGAAGAAAGGCGACCGAAACCCTCTATCGAGCGGAGCACTTTTTTCAGCTCGTGCATCTTCTTTTCGATGCCCGGCATGTTTCCCATCATACCCGGATAAAACGCGGGGAATTGCCTGATTTTTTTGATGATTTCCGCGATTTCCCCCGTATCGCCCACGATACCGGCAATCAAGGACTCAAGCCGGGCCTTCAACTGCTCGATATCTTCCTCGTTTTTCGATCCATCGTCATCTTCTTGCACGAGAAGGGCAACCCCCCCTTGAATGTCAATTGCCGCTTGAGCGTGGATCCTATCTATATCAAACCTAATATATTCCCCCTTCTGATCGATTGGGTATTCAATTGCCGTAAAAGACATGTCGGGGTGTCTTGGTGGCTGTCGTGTATTCGTGGGATGCGAAAGACTACCGCTTGCACTCTTCGGCACAGCATGGCTCGTCGATGCAAGTCTGAAGCCGCTCCGGGTGGAGTTATTGCCCAAGGACATGGTGCAAGACGGGGCGAAAGGGCTCGCTGGCTGGATCCGCACTACCTGGCTCCCGTACATCGAGCGCGTCCCCGAGCGACTTCGAGGCACGTTCATCGATGCTCTTATTGGCGATTATATCGAACGCCAACCACCCGATAGCGAAGGAAAGGTTCACGAGCCGATGGTGCGGCTCGAGGTTGAGGCGATGAAAGAACGATGAAGATCCCGGGCTTTTAATCAAAACCCGGTTCCTTTTAAGCTCCCGCTGCGTGGAAGGATCATACGATGCAAGCCCGCGTCCTGGATTACCGGCACCCCCACCTCGTGTCGTTCGAACTCACGAAAAAGTGCAACTATCGCTGCGTGTTCTGCTACCAGGCCAAGCGCATCAAGGATGCCGAGAAGGATGTCCCTCGTTCCGAGATCGTCCGAAGTGTAACCCCGGCTCACGTGCAACCTGAACTCACCATCGACGAGATCCGTGAACACCTCCTCCCGCAAGTCGGCGAGATGAAGTTCGAGATTTTTTGCTTCGTGGGTGCCGAGCCTACGCTCCGGTTCAATGATATCATCGCTCTCGCTGACGATTTCAAGAAGCTAAAGAAATCACTCAAGCACGTCGAGATGGGCACGAACGGCTACTTGCTCACGGAGGAGATGGTAGATGAGTTCACGCGGGCCTACAAGGACTTCACTCTCACGCTCAACATTCCCCTGGACTCGCTCAATCCTGACCTGGTTAAGGAATTAAGGCCCCCCAAGGCCGACGCCTACGAGCGGGCGCTGAATGCCATCGACCTCGCCTTGAAGAAGGGCATGTACATCACGTCTGGCATGGTCGTGACCAAGAAGAACATCGGCGAGATGGAGGCGATCGGCAAGTTCTTGAAAAAAAAAGGGGGCTTCCACGTGTTCCAGGACGCCTACCCCATGTTCAGCGCGGGAAGGGCTACCGAGTTCAAGGATCTGCAACTATCCCCCGAGGAGCTGCGCACGTACGATCACTACAAGATACAGCACTACGGGAACCCCGTCACGCCGTGGGATTGCATGCCGCATCCGGTCAAGGAGGAAACGTGGAGGAAGGTGCAGAAGCACGCGTTCATGTCCATAATGTCCCGCGGCTGCAGCGCCGGTAACAACTACTTCAACATCGACCACGCGGGGAACGTCTACCCGTGCAATTTCCTCGACATCTACCTCGGGAACGTGGTCGACGACCCGCACGCGCTCAAGACCATCTGGGACACGCACCCGCTCGTTCAAAAATTGCGAAACCGGGAAGTCGGCGGGAAATGCGGCAAGTGCTTGTACAAGAACACGTGCGGGGGCTGCCGTGCTCGCGCCTTCACGGAAACCGGCGACGTGCTCGGGGGGGTGGAATCGTGCGAGGGCGGCCCCGATGGCCACCCGCTCGAGCCGGTCATGGAGAAGAACTTCTTGAAAACCTACCGGACAAATTACACAGCTATGCTCGCGTACCGCTTCTTGAAGCGGCTGCGACTAGCCAAATGATCGGGCCAGCATGAATATATATTTTATAAACCCATTTTTGCGATTATGAGCGGGGTAAAAACCGCACTCGATCCGTTCTATGACGTCATCGTCGTCGGTGCAGGGCCAGCGGGGGCGGCCGCGGCGTGCTACCTGAAGCTTTTTGACACGCGATCATTGTTAAAGGTGCTTTTAATCGAGAAACATGCTGATCCGGCGGACTATAACAAGTATCACCACAAGTGTGGCGAGGGCGTGAGCGAGGACTTTCTCGAGGAAATCGCTCCTATTCGAGCATTGCCAAGCGATATTATCGTTCATGTAACTAAACTTCGTGAATATTGGGGAAAGAAACCAATGGTAGAAACCACAGACAAGGAATGCATTTTGAATCGCCCCGCATTCTTGCGCCATATCATAGATTCATTCACAAGTGCGGGGGGAGAAATTCGTTGGGACGAGGTCTTGAAAGTAGAAATCGTTGGAGATTGTGCAAGGATAATATGTAAATCAGGGTATACTGCACGTGGGCGCGTGATAATAGGGGCGGATGGTCCCAACTCTAGGATTCGTAATTCAATGGGCTTCACGAAACCGCTTATCATCACGGTCGTTCAATACCTCGTGGATAACGAGCAGGCAGATGATCGCACGATAATTGTATGGTATGGAGCGAATTATCAAGGTGGCTATAAGTATCGATTTCCTTATGGGCCTGGTAAATGCAAACTCGGATTTATGAAAGGAACCGCCGAATACAAAGGACCATTCTATGAACTACAAGCAAAACAGATGGCCATCGGGGGCATGCATTCATTCGTTAAGGATAACGTTGTCCTCATCGGGGATTCGGGGGCTTTTACCAATCCACTTACGGGAGGGGGAATCAAGGTTGCATTTATGGCTGCACGTGTCATAGCAAAGAAACTTGTAATCGCTGGTGAGAAAGCTACCGAAAAAGATCGCACGTCACGATTGATCGATGCGATCAACCATTTCGAATCTTGGTGGAAAAAATCCCCCTATTTTTCGGCTAAATATATGAAAGCTTTTGAACGGTTCAGGAAGATGGACGATATAACGATCGAGCGCTTTAGTGAGCCATTCTACAAGAAGGGAAGTATCAGATCAATGCATGCCTTCTTGAAGAATATCAAATATTGGTCGTTGTATAAAGCTTTCTGGGATTCCATGAAATACTCATGATTTCCCATTGCCTCCACGTATAACATTATTTAGTCGATATAAAAGAATGGTAAATAGGACGGAATGATTAAGGAGAAGAAGTAACCGCGCTGTCCCCCGTGGACGCCGTGATACCAGGTAACTCGCTTCCGCGGATATCAGTATCGAAGATGGCCACGTTTTTGAAGTATTTGGCGATTAATGGTTCCATCTTCGCATCCGTGAAAGTGCTACTTGGATCGAGTACCTCCTTCGCGAAGCCGTCCTTATCATACAAATTGTTATAGAACGATTTCATGAACTCTTCGCTAAACCCTTCAAGTGATTGTTTAAGTGCCCCGGAAGCCTTTGATGCCACGATGACGATGTTGACAGGCAAATACCGCATCTCTGTAAGCATCACGCCCTTGTACATCTTGATCTCGGAGATCGCACCCGTCTTGATCTTCTGCAAGGTGTTCTTCACGACCGTGCCGATCGCACTCATGAGACCTGCTAGCATATCGTCGTCGATGCCGGACTCTGCCCAAGATTTCGTGTAATATTTCGGGCCATTCTTGCTCGTGATGATGAGCTTGTAGACCGTGTACGGCAAAAGGTGGGCAATTCTTGGTTCCTTCTTGATAGTGAGCAACGTGCCGAGACAGACGATAATGAGGATCACGATTTGCATCATCAATAGCAGCTCGTCCGCCGTAAATTGAATGGTGAGGCCGATAAGCATCAAGATACCGAAAGATAGGAGGATGGTGGCGTTTTTTTTTAAAGAGGGGGGTGCCTTTCGGAACGTGTTTATTGTCCAATAGATGGCGGCGATGCCTTCCAGCAAGAAAGCGATGTTGACGATTTGAATCCAAATGAATTCCAGATCGGCGTTCACGATATTATCAGATACGATAGGCGCTATCTTAGCTGGAGATCCTGAACTGGCAGGAATGAAGCCGAACGGGACGATTATCACGAAAGCACCCATTATAGAACAGACAACGAACGCCACGATGGTCTTCTTCATGCCGAGACCCTCTTGCATGGCTTCATCGATGAATGCAAAGAAGAAAATGATGCAACATGGCGCGATGAATGCATATGATAGCCGGAACAAAAGAACTGCGAGTAGGCTCTCTCCCATTACTCCTAAGAAAACTGCGATACCGTCAGACAAGATGAGGAATACACCAAATATCGCCCACGACAAGAAGAAATAGAGCAGCAACTTGCTTTTTTGTTTCATATAAATGCCTAACCCCATTATCGCGATGACGATCATTACAGTACCGACAACGAATGATATTCCAAGAGTAAATAAAGGATCATTGAAGAAATCGTCTTCTTGTATCAACATAAATGGTCACGATAGTAAATTTGTTTTTGATCTTATTAAGACCATGATTCCTAGGATTGCGATCTGTCGGGAATCTAAAAAATAGTGCTGAAATTCTGCACATAATAACTCGAAATTATTTTTTAGACAATTTCTTTCTCGTTTCACGTCGTGCTTGTATTTCATACATGATATCGAATAGCACCCATGCGAGAACGTGATACCAAATAACGGATGAGGGAAACAAGATGGCCATGATGATCACAGCGATTTTCATAACCGCCCGATAACCACCGAATATCTTTAAGAGCCAAACATTTTTATTCTCCGACATGTCGTGCAAAATCTCATCTAATATGGAACCGAAGAGCACGATGATGAATATAATAATGACCTCGATGAAATTAGCGATCAAGTGCACGTCAATCATAATGAACACGTTTAAAAACACGATATATGCACCGAGCACGAGAATGATTTGCACGAACCATAATTTATGATCAATTTTATTAGCAATTATCATGCCAAGAATAAGAGCAAGAACACAACCGCCAGTAAACGAATCTAAGCACATGAAAAACCCAGCAACAATTCCTGATAGAGGCATGACAAGCCAGATCACGAGGATGTGCACTTTTTTCCCTTCATCGACGATTTGATCGATGAACTTCAAGTTAAAGCCTTGATATAGCCACATCAATATCAAAGCGATGATCCCCAGGTTTCCGAACGCCTCATAAAGCATGTCATGACACCGTTTTCGTTTTCACGTACTGGACGGGAATGCCCACGCTGGCACGATGTTATTATGACGATATAGCTATAAAAGATTCTTCAATCAGCCTCGAACTCGGTTGGATCATCACTTGCATAAACCGGCGATGAGAGAAGCGACGGAAATGCCTATAAAGAAGAAAAAGATTGTAACGGGGATCCGGTGGTCGTCATTTTTTGCACGACAAGTGATTTTATTTAATTTTTGAACGCTTAAAGAAAACGCACTAATTTTTATGGAATACGCATCACCCGAGTTCACTAGCACGGTGCGGGAGGTCTCCAAGCCGAAATGGATGCACCAGGACATGTATAAAAGGGAAATGAACCCGATTGAAAGGACCTTGCCCGTATTAACGTCCAATCCGGTCACGACAAAGTGTAAATTCAAGCCAAAAAAGTACCACAAGATCACGCAACCGACGCTCCCTATCCCCAGCATCCACGGCTTCGGCGCGTAGTGATTCCCGGTCCAAGCCACCGAAGCTTGAAATGGAACCCGGAGATGAAGGAGCAAATCATTCCCGCGATTTTTCCATAAGATCAATCCTAAACCGCCCACGATCATAATGATCCAAGCCGAGATCAGATTAACGGAAGGCAAAGAGCTATTAGCCAGCAAGAGCACCACGTTCGCCGCGCCTAGGATCAAGAAACATCCAGAACCAGAAAGCAGTATCCAAAACCACCCGTTGGTTTTCATGTAGAATCCGGACCGAGATTGGATGATGGGATGCAACTTGAAGCTCTTTTCTAAAGCATCTATAAGCTTGCTTGCGAGTGCTGCAGAAGCGATCACTCCGGGTATTTCTATCACGTGGCAGGCCGTCAAGTCGATGATGATCAAGCGGAAACCTGGTTTCCACGTCCCTATGACGGCGGTGATGGCCGTGCATCCGCCGAACACCAACAAGGTTATCCCCGCGGCGGGAAACTCGAGAAATGGTAACTGAAAGTTAGGGATCGCGAATTGCAAGATAAAAGCGAACCAACCAAAAGAAACAACGAACCAGAAGATATTACCTCCGCTCGGATGCTGCTTGACAAGCACTGCCTTTAGAGCCGCCTTGGGTATTGTCAATTCTCGGGCTTTCCCGATAACTTGCTCCCGGAAGAGCATCGCCCCGTCGTCACATGCCGAGATAGAGAAGCGCTTCAGCTTGCACGCGATCGAGATCCCCCAGCCGGTAGCGAGCATAAAACCCCAAAAGCCCGTGATATAGAAATAGGACGGGCCCTCGAATCCCAAAACCGAGCCAGCCGGCACGTAACGGCCCGCATCCGCCGTGAACACGATTAACGTGGTAATGCTGGCTACAAGCATAATGCACGTGGCGATGATGTTCCACACGGGCAGGATCTCGGTCGTTAAAGCGATTACTTCTTGGTCTTGATCGTTTCGGTGGGAGTTGCGCAGCATGGTTTACAAGCCTCCGGGGATGCTACCGTGGAACCTTCCCATCCAGTAGGGCAGCAAGAAGGCCAGGCCCGAATCTTGCCGGCGGGCCGGGCTGTAATCGGATGCGGTGTAGGGGGTTCGCTGCCACAAGAAGTCGACGCTGTGGAACTGGTCGACCGTCTTCGGCTTCGCGAGATACTCGGTTTCATCGAGCAACAAGGCTGCCAGGTTCACGTTCTGCTGCGGGAACAGGGGGTTCGCCTCCAACCAGCTCGAGAATGTCGTGCGCGGCCACGTGTCACTCACGAGATGCCGGTAATAGTTCCCGGACGCGTTCAAGCCACGTTCTGGCAGCCGGGTCGAGTTCGGCTGCCCGGGAATGCGCTCGATCCCGAACCGCATGAGCTGGTCGTTCACGTCTTGCTGGATACGGGAATCGTTCACGCCCATCACGTGCAGGTACGCCATGTTAAACCACGCGTTCCGGTGGTTCGCTGCCAGGGGATACAAGCACTCGGCCATCGCGCGCTGGTATTGCCCGCGCAGGGCCGCGTCGGTCTCGAAGGTCGCCATCGCGTAGAGAATGACCCAGTTGATGTTCATCGAGAAATAGTTGAACACAGTGAACATGCGAAAATCGGACCGGAGCATGTCGAACGTTGCATAGCCACGATCGATGGCCCAGTGGTAGTACAGATCCCGGTAAGCGACCGGATCCGCGAGCGTGCCCATGAAAAGCGTGGCCAGGAGCCAGTAGCCGGGGTGCTCGACCATGTAGTGGAGCGACTGCCCGGTCGTCCGCCCGTTGCCATCGACCAGGTACCAGTTCGTGCGCTTGAAATGCTCGACCATCTGCCTTGCCAGGAGCACCATCAAGCCGTGCACCAACGGATCATCGACGATCGCGAGTGCCGTGGTCACGCCCATGATGATGCCAGAATATTGATCGATCGAAGGATACCCGATCCAGAACCAATCGCTGTACGGCCCGGCGCCGTCGAACACGTCCACGTGGTCTGCGTCCGACCCGTACGGGTACCCATCAATAGGGGGGTGGCTTGAATTCCAATGCTTGGGAGACACACTCCGCGCTAGGATCCCCGGATAATCCGGTCCGATGCCGCCGTTCGGCACGGCGAGTAGCAATGACACGCCATCTGCCATCTTGCGGACGAGGCGGGTCGCGTTCTCGATCTCGGTGGCATTCCCGCCGCGCTTCGCAACCGCGTACTTGAACGATGCCATGGCGAGGGTCATGCCTGTCCAGATGGCCGCATCGAAACTCACGGCATAATCATTGATGGCCGTGAAGTTCCGGTTCCAGATCGTGCTCAAGGTGTAGTTTAGCGGGAAGTTATCCCGCTCGAGATAATACTCGAATCCACGGGCCATGCCTGCTAGTTTCGTGTAATCCGCGGGGATCAACGACCCGTAATCGACGGGCTCGCTGCCGAGATACGAGCCAAATTGTCCCAGCGATTCCAGGCAAGAAAGCACGTAACAAGCGAAGGACGCGGGCGCGATGATGATAAAAAGGACGCCGAGCACCTTCCACCGTGTTCCCTTTCGCGAGTGCGGGATGGTCTTCACGATGGTCCCGCTTGGTGGTGCCTTTTTATAGGCATATTTGCCCATTCGAAATATGCTCGTAATTCTGCAACGACCGTGAAGGGATGATCATCACGACGCTGATCGCAATAACGGGGGCAAATGGCTTCCTGGGGAAGGCCATTGCCAAGTTGGCAGCGCAGCAAGGGATCCCGGTTCGGGGGATCGTCCGGAACGAAGAAGCAGCCGAGGAGGTATCGCAACTTGGCATCAAAGGATGTATATGTCCCGGGTACACAGTGAGCGAACTCGAGACAGCGTTCCAGGGTGCCACGGCGATTGTCCACCTGGTGGCTATAGGAAAGGGTTCTAGGAACAACATCGACGAGGTCAACGTGAAGCTGCTCGGGCGGGTGCTCGACGCGGCACGTAAAGCGTGCGTGCCGAGGATAGTTTACATGTCTGGACTTGGTGTTGGCGTGCCTGGCGCGTGCACCCCGGAGGTCGAATTATATTTGCAATCAAAGGAGACGGGGGAATCGCTCGTGAAGCAATCGGGAATGAACTACACGATCTTGCGCCCGTCTTTCATCATCGGCCCTGGGGACTGGTTCACCCGGGCGGTCGTCGAAGCGATCTCCGGCGGTCATATCAGGTATCCCGGGCTAGAAGGAAGCCTCGTGCAACCAATAGCCATCGGCGACGCAGCAGCCGCGGTCATCATGGCCGCCACGGGCGAGGGTATTCACGATCAACAATACGATCTCGTCGGTCCGGAGGCAATGGCTGTCGAAGATCTCGTCATGGCAATATATCAAGCCATTCGCGATGCAAACGTGAAAATTTCCCCGCCAGTAATCGAGCGCGTTCTACCTGGCCAGTATTCGGCAGATGTCGATGAGTCATTCGAGTTTCTCGGTTGCAAAATGCAAGGTGATCCAATTGCCTTGATGAAAGGCCTTGGGATACAACTTTCCAATGTCAACGGCGCGATCGCTGCAGCGGTGCGGGCAATCTTGAAACCAGATGAGGATATACCGGAAAAGCGGGCAGTCATGCTATTCTCGGGCGGGCTCGACTCGGTGACCACGCTCTACTGGATGCGCAGCCAGGGCTACGACGTGATACCGCTATCCATGCACTACCACAACCGCCCGGCCCGCGAACTGAAGGCGGCCGAGCACGTCTGCAATGCACTCGGCATCAAATTAGTGGACGTGCCCGTTCCGTACATCATGGAAGTGCTCGAGCTCAAGCTCGCCGGGTATCCCGTCCCCAGTTTGTTCGGCTCGTCCGACTATTACGTGCCCTATCGCAACCTGGTCTTCAACGCCATTGCCACCTATTTTGCCGACATCTACGGGGCGAGGTACATCATCTCGGGCCACATCACGTCGGATCCTCTCCCCGATGCAAACCAGCCGTTTTTCGACGCCATGGAGAAGCTCGTGGCCCAGCTCAAGGTCGGTGAAAAGGCGGTGGCCCCCACCTTTCTCCTCCCCTTGAAAGGAAAGAGCAAGGCAGACGTGGTCAAGCTCGGGAAGTCCCTCGGCGTCCCGTTCGAGTGGACATGGAGCTGCGCCTTCGACGAGGCAAGCCCGTGCGGCCATTGCAAGCCGTGCAGGGAACGTGCCGTGGGTTTTGCGGCTGCGGGCTTGGTCGATCCCGTGATCGATTTCCGGCTGCCCCCGGCGTGATCCTCTGGGTCCACACTATACATTTTTTAACTCATCGACCTTCGGAACTACCATGCAAGAGCTGCACATCGTCGTCCTGGCCGGGGCGCACGAGCGCGTGAACTGCCCCGTGACAAAGGTCCTGGATAAGAACTACGAGCTCGATGGCATCGTCTGGTTCAAGGACGAGGAGAAAGACGCGTGGTACCCGGCGGATGCATGGACGACCGAGGACAAGAAGACCGAGATCGCGATGGTCATTCCTTACATGCATCCCGACCAGGAGCTGGAGTTGGGAATCGTTCAAGATGGGCCTTCATGCAAGGATGAGGTTACCAAGAAAAAACCTGTCGACATCAGCAAGAAAGGGGATAAAGAGTACGAGATCAAGATCAACGGCGAGCCGTTCACGACCTTGCACGTTAACGATGGTCTCAGGCCATTTCTCTACCCGTTCATCGGGCCGTTCGGCGAGCCGATCACGCGCCATTTCCCGATGAAGAAAAACGTGCCCGGCGAGACAAACGATCACCCGCATCACACGTCTGTGTGGACCGCTTACGGTGACGTGAACGAGGTCGACCACTGGTCGGCGACGGACATGGCGGGCATCCAGGCGACGAAACAGGTTACCGTCGCGAGTTCCGGAGTTGCTGCTGGCCGGATCGTGCTCCGCAACGAGTGGAAGAACAAGTTCGGCGACGTCGACCTTGAAGAGCGCCGGGAGATGCGCTTTTTCAACCTTCCACGTGGGCTGCAGACTGTCGACTTTGCCGTGGAGCTCACGGCGGTTAACGGCGACGTGAAGTTCGGAGACACGAAGGAGGGCGGCTTCCTCTCCGTGCGCGTGGCGACGTCCATGGCTGGCGACAAGGGCGGTCGTATAGAGAATTTCTACGGCTCGGTCGGTGAAAAGGAATGCTGGGGAAAACAGGCCCCGTGGGTAGATTATTCAGGGATGGTGAAAGGAAACCGCGTTGGTTTCGCCATGCTCGAGCACCCCACGAGCTTCCGCCATCCCACATATTGGCACGTACGAGATTACGGCTTATTTTCAGCGAACCCGTTTGGTCTGAAGCATTTTACCAAGGGGAAGCTGAACGGGGATCACACGCTGTTGAAAGGCAGCTCCATCTCGTTCTTCTACCGGCTCATCGCGCACGCCGGGGATGCGCGTTCTGTAAAGGTCAAGGACAAGTACTTCGATTACATCTCCCCTCCGGAAATCAAGGAACTATGATCCCGATCTGTCAAGGTCCTTTTTTTTCTCGTTACTCGGTTTTGTAAATAGGAATCTGGTGAACTCGCCGATATCCACGATATAATCTTTTACACGCGATAATGCACCACGGAATCCCTTCTTTTCTGTATGCTTGTTTTTAAAAAGGGAGATACCAGTTGCAAGACCGCCGGATTTGTTAAACTCTATGATGTCGCCGAGATCGGCCTTGACCCCCCTGAAAATAATCAAGCCAAGCACCAGGAACACCGCCGCGACGGGACCCCACCAGTAATAGCCCTCGGAGAATGTTTTACCACCCACCGTGACATCTGGCAAGAGCATGATCATACCAAGAACCACGAAACCAAGACCCTGGAAGGCGTTCTCGGGTCCGTCAAGCATACCATGGAAAGTTCCACTATGGGAACGCCCCGTGCGTAGTGCATCCTCTTCGACGATGTTTCCAAGTATGATATATTGTAAAAAATAATCGCATTCCATTCCAGCAAGAAGGGCTCCTAGAAACAGCGCGCTTTGCAGGATTACCATCCACTGGGAAAGGCCAACAACAAGCGAAAAAGGCATTGCGATGATCAACGTGATATAACCAGCAGTCAAGGTTTTATGAATGTTGAATCGCTTGTGGCTCATCCACCACCAAATTATTATCGCGATGATGGCAATCAAGCCAAGTAACCCACCGACCATGATGAAATCATCAGATGAATAATCGAACACCTCCTCGATATAACCCGCGAGCGCGCTAATCGATATAAAAATACCGGTTTCGGAGACGCCTATGAAAAAGACATATTTTACATAGTTCTTGTTGCATGCAACCTGGATAAAATCACGTCGAAAAGCGCTTCTGATTGAATCGAGCGGCTGCTTCTCCACGAAGATTCCGCCACGCCTTGCTTCGCGAGCAGCCTTGGCGCGAACTATATCTTCTGCAGAAACGGGCATAAGCAAAATGGCAGGTATGTAGAATAATATCGTGATCAATCCGAGGATGACAATCATTTCTGCGAAACTTCCGGCATCAAAATTTGAGATGGAGAGATCAGCAAAAACGACGAATCCAATCATCGTGCCAAAAAAACTGAACACATTCTCGGACAACGAGGCTCCGAACCGATCCTTCTCGTTGAAAGTCTCAGGCATCATGCTCTGGTAAGGAACCAGCAGAAAACCATAAGAAAAATTGAACATGACGACCCAAGCAGTCATCCAACCGAATAAAACACCTTGGCCGGGGTTACCCGAAAAAACAACGTACGGAATGAACAGCATGATAAAGGAGATGCGGAGCATCGGCGCTCCGATGATAAGAAATGGTTTCCGACGACCAAGCACGCTCGAAGGAAATCGATCCGAGATATAACCCATCAGAACACCACTGACGGCAATGGCGACTTTACCCAGAGCGTTTTCGATCCCATCAAGAATGGAATTGAGGAGTCTGTCTAACTAATAATTAACACCTCGTTCTCTTTAAACTTCTCACCCAAAGAAAAATGTCGGCCTCAAATACATGTCCTCCATCCCCGTCTCGGCCGACACGACTGCAAGGAATAACATCGAGATTGCTTTTAACAGCGTGTCCTTTTTCGCGTTTTCAAGACCCCGGACGCGAGTTTGCTCCAAGCCGAGATGTTGCTCGCCGATCCCGATTATTCCCTCGATACACTTCCGCTGGTTGCGTCGTTTCTTGGAAATTTTGACGGGACTAGACTGTCTCTGCGCAATGCTGTTGTTAATGCCCCGGTCAACGAGTGCCTTGCCATTTTCTGGGCTTTGGTACCCATTGTCCGCGTTGATATTGCCAACTTGCACGCCTGGATGTTCTGCCTTAAGTTCATCAACCAGTGGGATGAGCGTGATGGAATCGTGCGTGTTCGCCGGATACGTC
>JAUQYZ010000351.1 GCA_030587475.1 Candidatus Sigynarchaeum calidifontis | reverse complement strand
GTTCCAATACGCAGCATCGTCGTGGCGGTACCCGTTGCTGAACGACGTCGTGCCGAGCTCTTTTAGCACGTCCTCCGAAACTTTTTTGAAGAAGGAGAACCAATCTTCTCGTGGAACCAATTCTTCGGCAGGGCGAAGGTGGATCTTCGCCTTGCTTGATGCTTTCGTAGACATGTAATCGAGTAAGAATTGGTTCCACAAAACCGTTTTATTTTTAAGAAGTAGGGTCTAACTTCACTTTAGTCTGACACTGATCATCGATCGTTTTCCAGGGATTGTTCATGAAGGCACTAGTGACGGGGGCGAACGGGTTCATCGGGTCGTACCTTTGCAAGTACTTGGTGAGCAAGGGCATGGAGGTGCATGCCATGGTTCGCAAGACCAGCGATTTGTTCTTGCTCGAAGATTTAAACCCGGAACTCAAGGGGATCGTCCTGGAATACGGTGACGTGACCGACATCGCCTCGTTGAAGAAGGCGTTTGCAGGCATGGATGTCGTGATCAACACGGCGGGCGTGCTCAAGGGACTCAAGCAAGAGGCCTTTGACCGCGTCAACGTGGACGGGTACAAGAACGTTTGCGAGGCACTTCTCGAGGTCAATCCGCGCATCCAGCGCCTGGTCATGTTTTCCTCGATGGCCGCGGCCGGGCCATCCCAGCCGGGCCGCCCGGTGAAAGAAGACGACGAGCCGCACCCACTGGAGGGGGATCTCTACGGCACTTCGAAATGGAAGATGGAACAAGCCATCAAGCCCTACATGGATAAGCTCCCGATCGTCATCGTCCGCCCGACGTTCGTGGCCGGCGGGGGTGACGTGCCGAGTTTTGACCTGTTCAAGTCGGTGAAGGCCGGGATAAAGGCAATCGTGACCAGGGCGGAGAAGCTCTACAGTTTCGTCGACGTTCGCGACCTTTGCGAGGGGATTTACCTCACGGTGACGCGCCCGGAGGCTATCGGGCAGATTTTCTTCTTCGGAGCGGGCGACCCGGTCGATTACAGCACGGCACAGGACATCCTGGCGAGGGTAGTCTTTAACCGCAAGAAGCCGCTGCGGGCGCTCGTGATGTCACCAAAATCTGCCATGTTCTTGGCCAGCATGTTGGAATTCTTCGGCAAGATCACGGGTAAGACGCCGTTCCTCAACAAGTCGAAAATAATAGAGGGAAGCGCGCCTGGCTGGAACATGAGTTCTGAAAAAGCGAAAAAGTTGCTCGATTGGCAGCCCCGGATATCGTTCGAGTCGATGTGGCAAGACGCGGCCAAGTGGTACAGGGATCACGGCTGGCTATGAATTATTCGGCCGTCCTTGATGGCATCTGGAGACACATGATATTCAAAATTGGCGACGGTATCCATTTCCCCGCATTTCATTAATTCCTTGCTGGGAGGCGTTTAATGGCCGCGTCGTCACTCCTCTCCCTTCGGATCCCACGAAAAAAACGACGGCGTGGACAACGATGAATGAAGACCTGGTCATGTACACGACGAGCACCTGTAAAAGGTGCGGAAAATTGTCCGATTTCCTAGCAAAACTCGGCATCCAGCACTCGAAAATCATCATCGACAAGAATGGCGACGATGAAGCCCAGGCCCTGATGCTTGGCATTTGTGCCTTCCCGACCTTGAAGAAGGGGGACGCCTTGTTGCGGCCCAGGGACATTTTCACGACAGACGACCAGCTCGTCGAAAAAAACGTGAGGCAATTCCTGGGCCTCTGACACCTTGTAACCGGGCAGTTGCGGAGGAAATTGCGGGTACTTTCGCGATGTTGATGTGGCCCTCGATTGCTGCCTTGAAAACGAGAATGGCAACGCAGTTAAAGCCATGAAGATGGTCCAGATCGCGGCGTGATGATTATCCCTACGTTGACCGAGCACCAGCGATGACGATTCCCTTGCGCATGAACGCCGTTTTTTTTTTCATTTCCACCGGCCAGCGATTTCAAGGCGATGCATGCTTCATCACCGTGATCTCCACGACGGGGCCAAGCCCGCGCCGCTCGAGTTCTTCCCGCTCCTCCTGGCCGAGGAGGTGCAGATCCACATCGCTCCACGCCGTGACCCGGACGATTTGGCCCGCGAATTGCGCGAGCATGCCTTCCATCGAGCTGTTCTGCTCGGAAAACGTGTCCGCAAACGCGAGCCCGGTGCCGGCATCGAGGTACAGGCGGCCGACCCGCGATTCGCCGTTGATGAACAGCGTTACTGTTCGTTCGAGAAATCCTTCAACAAGCTCGCCCACCGGTATCTCGTAAAGCTCTGGATTTCCGGGCGTGAGCCGCGCCTTGATGCAAGCCCCTGCATCCGGTGAAATGACCAACTCGCCCTCCTTGCTCGTGAAGTCCTTGGCAAGGTACGCGGGATAATTCGTGTTGGGCTCCGGGATCCTCGCGTGCACCTCGCGTTGCCAGGCCTTGAGCGAGCCGAGCAACCGGTCCCGTTCGGCTGGCTGCTCCCGCGCGAGGTCGTGCTGCTCGCCAACGTCGTCGTCGAGATTGAAAAGCTCGATCTTGCCATCCTCGAGCCATTCTATGAGTTTCCACGCGCCCTCGATCACGCTGGACGCTGGCCTTGCCCCGTTCCCGTTGTAGTGGGGATAATGCCAGAAAATCTGCCCCCGATCCCACGTGCTCGCCGGGTCCATGAGAAAGGGGAAAAAGCTCTTGCCGTCGACGTGCTGGCTTGGCATCTGGGATATCCCGCAGCAGTCCAGGAGCGTGGGGTAGAAGTCGGTCGACGTGACCATCCCGTCGCACGTGGTGCCCTTGGGTACGACCCCCGGCCACTTGACCAGCAGCGGCTCGCGGATGCCTCCCTCGTACATGTAGGATTTCCCGTCGCGCAAGGGCAGGTTCGACGTGGGTGCCCGATCGTCGTTGCTGAGCCCGCCGTTGTCAGAATAGAAGATGACGATCGTGTCATCCGCCTTGCCGAGCCGCTCCAGCGTGTCGAGCACGCGGCCAATATTCGTGTCCAGGTTCTCGATCATGGCAGCATAATCTGGATCACTGTGGATGACCCGTGCCGGGATGCGCCGGGGAGCCTGGCCCTCGAGGTGGAATATCGATTCGCCCGGCACGAAGGCAGGCCGCCGGTCCAAGCCACGGGCCGCGGCTTTCTCCTCGTACTTCCGCACGAGCGGCTTCGGGGACTGGATGGGGCGATGGACCGCGTAGTGCGACCAGTACATGAAGAACGGCGCGTCCCCGTTCGACTCCAGCAGCTTGATCGCCTCGTCCGTGAGCCTGTCGGTGAGGTACTCGCCCCTCGGGCCGTCCGTCAGGGTTGGGATGCCCCACGGGCTGAAATAGCCATGCCAGGGCGATCCCCAGTGGCAACCCCCGACGTTCACGTCGAAGCCGTGGTGCTCGGGCCAGTAGGGCTCATCGCCGAGGTGCCACTTGCCGACGTGGTACGTCTTGTAGCCGTGCTCCTTGAGCGTTTTAGCGATGGTTTTCTCCTCCAGGGGGAGATAATGGAGGTACGGGGCGTCGATGACCTTGCCGCGGTTGTGGCCGCCGATCCATTGCGTGATGCCGACGCGGGCCGGGTACTTGCCGGTCAAGATCGAGGCGCGGGTCGGCGAGCACACGGGGCAGCTTGCATAGGCACGCGTGAACCGCATCCCGTCACGGGCGATGCTGTCGATGCGCGGTGTCTCGTAGAACGTGGATCCCTGGCAAGACAGGTCTTTCCAGCCCATGTCATCGATGAGGATGAACAAGATGTTTGGTGCGGGGTGTTGCGCCATCGCTGTTCGATCGTTGTTCGGGGACCACACATAAGAATCATCTGCTCATTAACCGAAAACTATGCTTCCAGTTTCAAGCAAGACCTTCTCATTCGACGGAACGAGAATTTGCAAGTAAATCGGAGACTCCTAGTCCCCTCGGCTTTAATAGGCGTGGAACGCCAGATCAGCGTTAATACAACACGAAGGCCGGCCAGGTTATCGAAGCGCATTCCCCAACGACCGAGCACCCGACGAGACTGAAGGCATGTCCCACGAGCCAGCGAAAAAGATGGGGGCCTCGCGCGCGGAACGCACCCCCGATCGTGATCCAGGCGGCGTTCCAGGGTCTTTTGGACGCGCGCAGCCCAAGCGGGAACGGGAAATCACCCCAGGAGGTAACGGTGCCGCGCCGGGCATCGATCTTGTGGCCCGGGGAAAAAATGTTCAGGGCCGAACCCCCACGCCGAGGGAACGGTACCTCGAAACCTTGCTGGAGAAAGCTGTGAACCCGAAAGTGTTGGAAACCATTAAGATCTCTGCCGGGCTCGAAAGAGTGATTATCGGTACCGGCGCGGCCGAGATCGCTAGGCGATCGTGCTTCAGGGTGCAGGAAATCGCTGGCACCCCTTACATCCTGTGCCCGGTTCCGGCCTTGTATGACAAGAAGTATTGTATCGAGTCTGGATTCGCCGTGGACGTGAACAATCGCCACTTCATAGTACATACGTACATGCACGATCGTATTGCCAATAAATCGCTCATCGTCGCTCGATTATCTCACCGGGCGTGCCGGCCCATCGCCGTTGGCGTGAAGAGTTACGGTAAGATCAAGGCCATCGCGAACGTGATGTCGGCCATATTCTTCGTGAATTCGCTCGTCGCCGATGCTGCCGCGGGAAGCACACGTGAATCAAGATTTTTCGAGACCAACCCGTATTCTCAACTAATCGACTGCCTCGCACGAATAACAGAGTCCCGGTGGATCAACCGTGCCGCGATCGACAAAAAATTCGATAAAATTATGGGCTTATTCGAAAACCTCGACGCGAGCGACCCGTTCCACAGAAACAACAAGTTACGGGCCTTTTTATACCTCGCGAGGTTTATTTTCGGTGGAACCGATACCGTGACAAACGACCGTTTCTCGCGTTTCCTGGAACCAGCGACCATCAAGCGGCACGAGGGCGCCATCCACACTTACGTCGAGTCGGCAGAGTTCTTGCGCTTCGTGTCCGGCTGTGGCTTCTTCAAGTCGCCTCTAAAATGCGTGCTCGAACTCTTTTCCAAGGGAGGCATCAGAATCTCCAAGGAATTTGGTACTTGCATAATCGATTTTCTCCGGGAACGTGCCGCCGCCAAATTCAACCTCCTCGGCCTCGAGGACGTAATCGATATCGGGAGGCACCCCGATTACGTGACCCTCTACCAGCACGCGGCGAGCATAGCCGAGGAGCGCCTCGGGTCGAACCACGCGACGACGACACAGCTCAAGGCCCACCTCGTGGCATGCAAGCTGGCCCTCGAACGGCAGACCAGCACCCCGGGGAAGGATTGGGAGGCGCGGTTCAAGGCGCAAATCGAGGTGGTTTCACGTGCCGGCGCGGAATCCATCCCCTTCGACGAAGTGGAAGTGAAGGGGGTTCCCAACAAGGCGATCGGGATCGTGTTGGACGGGATCGACTCGATGGCTGACCATCCCGAAGTGGCCAGCCGGATCGCCGATGCTTCGACCTGGTTCCGTCTCGGACGGGTGTTTGACAACATAAGTATCAAGCCCGACGCGGCATTTTGTTATCGGGCCGCAATCGCCCACCGTCCAAACCATTCCCTTGCCTGGTACAACTTGCACATTGCCTACGACGACGCGGGCGAGTTCAAAGAGGCCCGAAGGTGCGTGGAGATCGCATTGAGGGCAAATCCCATGAATCCACACGCATGGAATGCGCTAGGTGTTTTCGAGAGAAATGCTGGCAGGTTTATCGAGGCCAATTTGTGTTACCACACGTCGCTATCCTTGAAACAAGATATCGAAAAGGACCCGACGATCGTCGAGACCCGCGTTTCGTCACAGTTTTGGGATATCGTCGAAAACAACATCTTCCGGTTACCTGAAAAGGGTGATGAATGATGGAGCACAAGGCGCTCGTGTCTTCGAAGAACCTGCTAGATGTCTGGCAACTCTATGCGCGAGTGATACGTCTCGTTCCAACGTCATTAATTGGCCAAGGACGGGCTATCAATGTTAGAACCGTGGGAGGTCTCCACTACGCGGAAAAAAGCTGCTGAGATGATCAACATACCGTACGAGCCAGCTAAATCCAGGATCACGACGACCGGGGAGCGTTCATCCACCAGGAACCCCTATGAAACTCCGGACCAGGCCCGGGGAACGCGATCCTGGCGCGCACGTCAATTCCCCGGCGGGGCCACCGACGCGCTGGCCAAACGCCGAATCACCTGGTTCTTCCGCGAACTCGACCGGGATCCCGCATCGCGGACATCTTATCTCGAATCTATCCTGAAAATGGCCGTCGATCCCCGGGCCTTGAAAGAAGTTATGAGCGCCGCCGGGTTCGAGAGATCGACAATAATGACCGGCGCGACAGAGATCGCGAGCCGCTCGCGCTTTCGGGTGCAGGAGATCGCCGGCACCCAGTATATTTTGTGCCCGGTTCCATCCTTGTACGACGAGGAATACAACATCGAGTCGGGGTTCGCCATCGACGTAGACCAGGATCATTTTTCCGTGCACGGATACATGCACGACCGCGCGGAATGCCAGTCGATCATCGGTTCAAAATTGGCGCACTGGGCATACCGTCCTGTCGTGATCGACGCAATAAATTATGACGACGTGACTGACGAGATCAAGGAGGTCGCGAACGAGATATCGACCATGTATCTCGTGAATTCACTCGTCGCGGACGCTGCCGCGGAAAGTGCGCCGCAAATGGGAATCTTCGATGATAAGTTGCATTCACAGCTGCTGGATTGTCTCGTCAGGATTGAAGGTCCCCGGTGGATCAACCGTGCCGCGATCGGGAAGAAATTCGAGCAGATAATGGGTCTATTCAAAAACCTCGACGCGAGCGACCCGTTCTACAGAAATAACAAGCTACGTGCCTTCGTCAGCCTGGCGCTGTGCATTTTCGGGGCGCCGGAAGCCGATATGTCCCAAAGGTACACGTGTTATCTCAGGCCAGGGATCATCAAGTTCCACGAGGGGACGATCCGCGCATACATCGAATCGGCGGATTTCTTGCGGTTCCTTTCCAATTGTAGATTTTTTGAATCCCCGCTGAAAGGGCTGTTCGAGATCTTTTCCATCGGAGGCTTAAGGGTATCCAAAGAGTTCGCCGCCATCGTTCTCGATTTTATCGAAGAGCGGAAGATCACCGGCCTGGAATACATCGCCGGCATCGGGCGGCACCCCGATTACGTGACAGTCTATCAGCGTGCGGCGCGAATGGCGAGGGGATGCCTCGGGTCGAAGCACCCGGCGACGAAGTTGATCAATACATATCACGAGGCGTGCAAGCTGCGACTTGAACGGCAGGCTGGCGTCCATCGGCATAATTACGAGGATCAGTTCAAGGTGGAATTGGAAAGAGTCTCGCGGGCCGGCTCGGAAAACATCCCTTTTGATCAGGTGGACGTCATAGGGGTGCCCGATAATTCCATCGGCATCGTGTTGGACGGTATCGACTCGATGGCCAATCACCCCGATGCAGCACGCGGTATCGGCGATGCATCCACCTGGTTCAGGCTTGGTCGATTTTTCGATCGCTTGAGGTCGAGGCCCGATGCCGTTTTCAGTTACAAGGCTGCCATCGTCCATAAACCGGGCCATGCCATCGCCTGGTACAACTTGCACATCGCCCACGAGGAGGCAGGTAATTTCAAGGAATCACGGAGGTGCGTGGAGATCGCGTTGAGGGAGAATCCATTTAACCCGGGGGCTTGGGTTGCACTGGGCAGTTTCGAGGAATTTTTAGGCCATGTTGCCGAAGCCGAGACGTGTTTCCGCACGGCCGTGTCCTTGAAACGTGACATCGATGCCGACCCGACGCTCGTCGAGACGCGGATCTCAGCGTCGTTTTGGGAGGGCGTCGAAGACGGGCTGCGGCAATTCCTCCAGAAGCATCGGAAGTGATGAAGCGGTGGAACAGCTCGTCCCAGCCCAATATAATACTCCATCGTGCTTCCACGTATCAAAAGGCTTGCAACACCGGCCAGGAGATGTGTAAAACGAGCAACCAGTGATGAAAAATGACCGAAAAAAGCGACATCGCGAATCGCTGGCACATACTCGGGCAGCGGTGGATGGCCATGGAGAGATACGGCTTCGCCGCGCAATGCTTCATCATGGCACTGTCCGATAAGCCGGACCATGTGGAGGCGATGGTCTCGCTCGGAAATTGCTACAGGCTCCTCGGCGAAACGGAAATGGCAATCGGCACGTGCCAGGACTCGATCCGGTTGGATCGGGAGAACGCAGTTTCATGGTACCAACTCGGGCTTGCCATGGCCGCCACGGGAAACCACGACGATGCCATCATCTACTACCTCGAAGCGTTGAGGATCGATCCCAAGCATGCCGCGGCGTCGTTCTCCCTGGGCGTCTCGCTGGAGTTCAAAGAAAACACGGAAGCCGCCATGAAGTATTACGAACGCGCCGTGGCGGAGGACCCGGCACTAGTCGAATCGTGGTTGAACATGAGTGCCATCTACAGGCGCTGGGGAGATTTCACCAAGGCGAGCGAGTGCGGGGCACGGGCGTTCAACCCCCCGCAGCAGCAAAAAGGTCGGAGATGGTTCTGGTGAACATGGCCGCCAGCGAGGACAAGGTGTTCCCGATACTACTAATTCAAGAAGAACGTAGCCGTGACACGAGATCAATCGCTTGCTGAATTGTGAAAATCCTACACGAAGAGAAAAAAACGTCCCTATGGTGGAACGCGTGAAAAAAATCGATGCGATAACGTTAATCCAGCCAAGCAGCCTCTCTATAGAATACGGCGAGTATTATGATAGGAAGATAGCAATTGCCAGGAAAAAATTGGGCGTGGCAGGTGAATCGAGCATCGTATTAATCGAATCCCAAGGTCATGTCGTTCTTATTGACACCGGATTCCGCAACGAGAGAAATATAAGCAAAGAAAATCTTGAATCGAACAAGCGCCATGTCGAGGCGGCCTTCTCTGCATATAAATATAGTACGAGCGATGTCGAGGAAATATTCGTCACGCATTGGCACCATGACCACGTCGGCAATGCACCCTTGTTCCCTTCGGCCGTCCTCCGGTACGGCGCTCCCCCGAACATCTCGCTGCAGGCGATAATGGAGGAGTACAGCATTACGAACACAGCGAGGCAGCTGGATCCCGCGGACGAGTGGGTGCCAGGGGTATCCGTGTTCTCCACCCCCGGGCACAACGAACACCACCATTCTGTCCTCGTCCACTACGAGGATCTGACCATCGTCATCGCAGGGGACTGTATAGTTTCTCAATCATATTACGATAATGACGCCGTCTGGAAATATAACGGGGACTTTTATTCAGAGAAAATGGCCATTCAATCGATGAAGAAGATAATTCAAACGGCCGATCTTATCATTCCCGGGCACGGCCATCCCTTCCAGAACTACAAGAAGGCCTGGCCCGATGGCCAAGACGGACGGGGTCCATAGAGACTCGAAGAATCGAGACAACAAACTTGTCGTGCAGCACCCATGGAACCGCCCATCATCCCCGACACGAGTGACGACCAATACGACGGATGGATGACGAAAGAGTTCATCGAGCTCATCGACAACGCCGTCAGCTTGGACTTCATCATCAGGGAGATCATCGACAATGACCGGAAAAATCCTTATTACCAGTCCATGATGTTTATGTTCAAGGATTTTTACAAGACCAAGGTTCTCTACGAACGCAAGGTTTTTTCTACCAATCACATATTACCGGAATACCAGTTCCTCTTCGGCTTCAAGCACAAGGAGAACATGTGCTTGATCCTTGAGAAGCCGTGGCACAAGGTTGTCGCATGTGGCGATGACCTCTATTACTTGAACCAGAACTGCTTCCTCGTCAACGGGCTCCAGTTCATCCTCCAGGAGGTCGAGAACGACAAGCGCTGGTGTTATGTCCCCCTCTGCTTGTGCAAGCACACGCAACAGTGCGAACTCACCAAGCGGGCGAGTAGCTTGCGGGTCAGCCTCTGGGCCGGGCCGAAGCCCATGTAATGCGCGCTGGCTTCGAGCACTGATTAGCCATTCCTTCACAGCTGGTGAATGCCCGGCACCGAGTTCGGGCCGCAGCAACAAGTAAACCGCTCCGGGTCGCCGTTGTTGCCGAGCAGCGGCGCCATGTCCTCCCACATCTCGAAGGTCTCGTTGCATATGGAAACGACTTGCGCGGGGCGGCGCCGCCGTAGCTCGCCGATCACGAACTCGTAGAGCTCCTTTCGATAAGCATGCGGGAACACGTGCTTGCCCCACCTGGGCTTGTCGAGCCGTTCTTGCGAGTCGAGCAGGGCCCGCGCCTTGTCGTCGAACAAGCCCGTGTCCAGCGCGGCCTTCATTTGCGTCGGGCTCATGAAGCCGACGACATCGAGCGTGATCACGTCGGGTTCGGCACTGGCGTACAGCTCTTCGACCATCGCGGCGTACTCCTCGCGCCAGCCAGCGACGGGGATGATGGGCGAAAACCGGGCGCGAACCCGGTAGCCCGCGACTTGGCATTTCGCCATTGCCTTGATGCGGCGGGCGACCGACGGGGTGCCCTTCTCGACGCGCGTGCTCTGGGTGCGCGGCGACAGGCTCCAGTTGACGATCGTGTGCCCGCGGTGGTCGAGGCCGAGCAGGTGGTCGACATTGTCGCTCTTCGTGTAGAGGAGCAAGTACTTGCCGGGGAGGCGCGCGAAGAGGCCGACGAAGAGCGCGGACGCGCCATACTCGGGCTCGAGGCAGATCGTGTCGGAATGGTTGTCGTACTTGTAGAGCTGCTGGCCGGGGTTCTCCGCGACGGTTCGTTCGAAGACGCCGGCAAGCCACTCGAGGTCAAGCATGATGTTCAGGTAGTTCTCGACGTGGCAGTAATCGCACGCGTGGAGGCAGCCGTAGAGGGAATGGAGCTCCACGCCGGCCTGGCACGCGCACCAGTCGGGGCCATGGAGGTTGAGCTTGGCGCGGGTCGTGACCGCGCCCTGGCCGAGAAGCATGGACGTGTCGAGGGCCGGATGCGCTTTCCTGGCCTTGGCGAGGTCTGCATCGTCGTGGCGGAAGGTGTTAAAGATAATGGCAGGCGGGCCCCGGCGGCGGTACGCCCCCGTGCGGAACTCGTGGCCACGCGTGCCCCCGCTCTCGCGTACGAGGCGCTCCAGCCCGTCGTCATCGATGTCGATGACCTCGCGTGGCTTCAACGCGGCGATGAAGCGCTGGAGGCGTCGCTCGGCGAGGGGGTCGCCGTGGACCCGGTCGACCACGTGCACCTTGTCGATGCCCGGCAGTATCATGGCTGGTTGCTCGAGCGTGTTCCTGGCTTATATGCGCGATATTGCACGCCGGGTGGGAAGGAAAATAAGGATAAAGATATCACGCGATCTCGTAGATTTTCAGCAGGCCGCTGGTCGAGCGGAACACTTCGGTAAAGTTCGTGAGCGTGTAATTGCCGCCGGTCGGGATATGATCGCCCCAGGGGTTCCAGTCGGCGGCGAGGAGTGGCACATAGTCTTCATCCCCGAGACCTTCGAAATAAATGATCGTCCCGTTCGGGAGGATGATCGGAGAGTGAACGCCGTCATAACCGTTGATCTGCCGGGCGTACCAGTATTCCAGCTGCGTCGTGGCCATGCTGGTCGAGGTGGGCACGTCGTGGAACGAGAGCTTGGCCAGGGTCGTGTCGAACCACTTGGGCTCGGGCGCGCACGTGGCATTGTGGTACTCGGCCTCGTCGAAGACCGTCGTGACCTGGCCGGACTCGCCGTACCAGTTCTCGTGTTCCAGGCCCATGGCCACGAGTTCCGCGGTGCGGTTGTTGCAGGCCTGGATGAGCGGGATGCTCTTGAACTCGTCCCCGCACAAGCCATTGACCAGGTACCCGAACTGGATCAGCACGTAGCGGGCGCCAAGCTGCTGGAGCGCCTCGGCGCTGTAGGTCTCGTTCGTCTGCATCATGGCTAAGCCGGTCAAGGCAAGCCGGGTGTCGTTCTCCGATTGGAGGTCGACCGTGACGAGCTCGCTCCTGTTCTCGATGTTACCCGACAGCCATTGAAGGGTCCCGGCAAGATCGTCGAACTGGCCGCCGTATTTGAAGGGGTTATATGCCGCTGCATTGCCGTCCTGGTCTCGAACCATCACGTTGAAGTAATAGTATGGCGTGTCGCCGACGGTAAAACAGCAAAAGCGTGGCGCCCAATCGCAAAGTGGAACGCCGAAGTTTTCTATATTTTCGACCGAATCGATGTTGTCTTCGAATGACCCGTACACCCGGTATTCCAGGTCCCAACACGGCGTGAAATCGTCGGTGGCCGGGGTCCAACCGAGGTACATGGACGCGGTGCCGATCCGGCTCATGCCCGTGTAACCCTCATCACCTGGCTCTGGCGCGTGGCGGAGCAGCGAGAACGCTGCATCCAGGAAGAATGGCACGCACGCGCCCGCGGCGATGACGAGCGCCACGATGAGCCCGCTGCGCATTTTTGTTCGCATGATGGCCGTCACCTCTACTCGTAGGATGTCTCGCCCGGCTTGTATTTGCGTTTTGGTGCGATCGGAAGCAGAGGTATCGCGTGAGGTGCATGTTTATCTTTAAGTAATCGAGTAGTGGAATATGATGACAAGCCATCGCAGATTGGTCTACTCGATTGGAGGTCTTTCCTCGCTCGTTGTATCGATCATCATGTCCTTTGGTCTCATCATCGCAATAGGAAATCATGGCCCATTTTATTCGCTCGACCTTGGCATCCAGATCCTCCTTCTCGCCGCTCAAATCAGCTCGTTTTATTTCGGCATCATTTTCTTCTTCCGGAATATCGTGAGGCCTTTCGACCCGAAAAAAGAGCCGAGGAAATACGCGTTCCTTGTCCTGTTGGTGGTGAGCATCTGGCTATTCCTGAGTATGTTCTGCGAGATGTATCCATTCGCATTGCTCTTGATGTTATCAATGGATGTCCTAGTTGCATTTCCATTATCCTGGGGGATGTGGTTTCTCATCCCCGTGTATTTTCTGTTGAGGTTTTTGATCGTGCGGAAGACCAGTGAAAGCGTATAAAAAAAGCGAGTGTTTCTGATCAAACTAATATTCACTATGAAAATAACGAGTGAAAACGGCCGATCATGAACCAGCGGCGCCGGGGAACCAGCATGCGGCGGATCGCGCCGGCCACCGCGTGCCCACCGATCGCGCGCAAGCCCTCGCCGTGGTTGGCGGGGGGGATCTTCTCCCGATCCGCGCCCGATCGGCACGAACCGGTTCGCGTGGATCCGACTTGACCAGGCTCGGCAGCGTGGCACGTGGCACCCCCTTCGTGCGATGGGAATGCCTCCTCCGCGGTTCGACGGGGCGCGTGCTGGCGCGCGCCCGCGGGCGGATCGATCGGCGGGGCTCGTCGATCGCGGCCATCGGCCAGTGCCTAGAGCCAGCGCTGGTTCGTGGGATGCCCCTCCATGCGGGGCGGAGGGGTAGCGCGAAGGCCGGGTATCCTTGCGGGATCGATCCGCGGGTCGGCAAGATCGTGGCGGTCGAGAGATGCCGGGAACCCGCCAGGCCGCGGGTCGGGGCGCGTCTTGCCACTTTAAGCACGGGTAATTTGTCGGTAGATGCAATGGGGATCGATCACGCGGTCGTGAGGATCGCGGGAGGCAGCGCGGATTTTGCCCCTATCAAACAAAACATTTAAATAGCCATGTGTGGATGAATCACCTAAGAAGACTTGGTTGGATGCGTTGTCTCTACGGGAAATTCCCTCCAGGCTTCGACGAAAATAAAATTCAAAAATACCACACGCGGATGATAAAATATGGCAAAGAAGAAGGCATTGGCCTGGTCACCGGTTCGTGATCTCATGAAGTCGGTTGGCGCCCAGATCGTTGCGCGCGATGCGGTTGATCTGCTCATCTCGTTCCTCGAGGACAAGGCGAAGGACGTCACGAGCACGGCTCTCAAGCTGACCCGCCACAGCAAGCGCACCAAGCTCACGAGGGACGACATCGACCTCGTGCTCAAGATGAAATAAGCAAGGTTGCACGACCTCGTAACAATTACCCGAGTACTATCAGGTTCTTTACAATCTCTCCTTTTTTTTCAATCGTTCAGACCGCCCATCCGAGATAACCTTGCATGTGAATCAAATTACCTCTTGACACGACGCGTTCCACTTGAGTATGTATCAGCCAGTAAAAGAAAAGAAGAAATCAAATTCGGACATTGATGCCAACATCAATGGACTGCCCGCCCCATTCCTGGTGGCAGTGAACCGCTATCACGTTCTCGCCATTTGGCACGATGGCAGCCTTCCCTGCAGCGTTGAGGTCGAAGTTCTTGTACATGGTGATGTATCCGGTCGCGGAAAACGCCAGGATCCCGTTGATGTATATCTCCACGCCGTCGTCGTGCTGCACCCGGAACACGAGGTTATCGATCTCGGTCGCGTTCAACGACCCCGGGTTGAATGTTTTTCGCAGCCAGATATCGGGGGTGTTCCACGCCGTGCGGACGACCGAGCCGAGCGTGCCCCACGTGCCAAACCCGCCCTGGCCGCTGGACCAGCCCGAATCGTCGAAGCCTTGGTTCTGCCAGCCGGCTCCCGGCGTTGACGTGGTATAGTTCCAGGATTGGCCGACCATTTGTGACGTGTTCACGACGGTTCGATACTCGACCAGCTCGACCGAGAACTGGTTCGCGGCGGAAATGTTCGCCACGTCCGGCTTGAACACTGCCCGATCGTATGTCATGAATCCGTTCTGCTCTTGCTCGACATCGGTTATCTGCGTGTAGACGGCAGCGCTCATGCCGGCGTGCTCCGCGAGGTACTCGATCTGGGAAAGTAGATAACCATACAACTCGTGATACCGCGATTGATTGTTTGCACCAATGTATGCCCACGATTCATTCGTCCAGGTATGGCCCTCGATGTGCATGCCGATGCCACCGAACTCGCCGTTGACCACGGCGCGGCTGTTGCTGACCGGGCAAGTAGGAAAGGGGTATTGGTGCAAGTCCTTCACGTCACCGATCTCGTAATCGGTCCATCCACTCGTGCACGAGACGATGCGGGAAGGATCGTACGCCTTCGCCCAGCTCGTGATGCGAACCGTGTCGTATTGGCCCCATCCCTCGTTGAACACGACCCACGTGACGATCGACGGGTGGTTCCTGCAGCACTCGATCATGCGCTGTAGCTCGTGCTCGAAAGCCGCGTGCCCCTCGACACCCGTGTTCGAGCCGCATGGCATGTCTTGCCAGACCAGGAGACCCAGCTTGCCGCACCAGTAGTACCAGCGGTCGGGCTCGACCTTCATGTGCTTCCGGGCCATGTTAAAACCGAGCGACTTCATCGCCTCGATGTCCCAGCGGAGCGCCTCGTCGGTCGGGGCCGTGTACACGCCGTCAGGCCAATAACCTTGATCGAGGGGGCCGATCTGGAACGTGAAGTTGTCGTTCAAGAGTATCTTGTGATAACCGTCCCGGACACCGATAGAAACCTTGCGCATGCCGAAATAGCTCGAGATCGCGTCGATCGTGTCCCCCGCGAGGTTTGCCACGGAGATGTTCAGGTCGTACAGGAACGGCGACAAGGGGGACCAGAGCCGCGGGGCCGGCACGGGCACCGTGAACGTGGCATTCGCGCTGCCGGATCCAGCACCAATTATCGCCGTACCGTTACCCGCCGTCGCGTTCACGGTCACCGTCGTAGCACCCGTCCCGCAAATGAAGGCGGTGACGTTCAGGCACTCGTTGTCGATGTCCGGCACGAGCTTGATGTCCGTGATCCTCGTTGCATTGACGGGCTCGAGCCACACGGACTGCCAGATGCCGGTCACCGCGGTGTAAAATGTCCCCGACGGGTTCAGGCTTTGCTTACCCCTCGGCTGGTATCCCGCGTCCGTGGGATCGTGGACACCGACCACGATCTCGTTGCCGCCAGCACCTCGCAGGTACCGGGTGATGTCGAATTCGAATCGATCGTAACCACCGCGATGGATGCCAACAGAAACGCCATTGATGAAGACCTCGGATTCCCAATCCACGGCACCGAAGTGAAGAATCACGTTATCCCCCGCCCATGACGCCGGGACGGTGAAGGTCCGGCGATACCAAACGCGTTCCGAATGGCTCATCATGCCGGATAGCGCGGATTCCATGGGGAATGGAACGAGGATGTGGTACGGATAGTGTATTGGAGGGGCATAACCTACAATGGCGAATTCCCACAGCCCGTTCAGGTTCAGCCAATTCCCCCTGACCATCTGTGGCCTCGGGTATTCGGGCAAGGTATTAGCAGGATCCACGTCCGCCGCCCATCGCGTCATCAAGGGCGCGGCCTTCATGCTCCACGGATACGTTTTGAGAACCCCGAACGGGATCACGCACGCGGTCATCAACACGGTGTTGAAGATCAAGAGGATCAAGGCGCTGGCCACCATCGGCGAGCGCTTTTTAAAATATTGATTCAATCTGTTCACCATGAATCCGTTTTAATTTTCTTCTCGTCTCTAATAAGCCATCCGCGTCCAGTCTGTTTCCTCTTGGTAACGAATTACAACAACCGGGCCCTTCAAAGTTCTAACCAACACTGCCATTAGGTCATATCATGAGCGACAAGAAAGGCCGGTCCTTGATCGGCGTGCTGAAGGGAGTCGACCAGAACATGCCACGGATCGTCATCCCGTGGTTGCTGCGCCACCCGCGTTACCTTTTCGCGGCGCCCAGGCTCCTCCACGCATTCACCAGGTCGGAGAGGCTGCAAAGAGAGAACCTGGCATCGGCCGGGCTCGTGGTCCCTCCCTTCTTGATCCTCAGCGTGACGAACGCGTGCAACCTCCATTGCGCGGGCTGCTACGCGCGCATGGTCGGGACGCTCGACCCTCGTTCCCGTGGCGAGCAGATGGGGCTCGATGGCTGGCGATCGGTGCTCGCGGAAGCCCAGGAACTCGGCGTGTGGGGTATCATCGTGGCCGGCGGCGAGCCGTTCATGCTCGATGGCTTGTTGGCCTTGTGCAAGGCATTCCCGCGGCTGTTCTTCGTCATCTTCAGCAACGGGACCGCCATTCGCGACGTCCATTACGAGCAGATGCGGCGCCTGTCGAACGTCGCGGTCGTCGTGAGCATCGAGGGCGACGCGTCCATGACCGACGGCCGCCGCGGCTCCGGGGTGCATGAAACGGTGCTGGACACGCTCCGGCGCTTGAACAAGATGAGAACATTGACAGGCATCTCGGTCACCATCACCGTGGATAATTACGCCTATTGGATGGATCCCGGGCACGTCGACGGGCTCATCGAGGGCGGCATCCGGCTCGCGTTCTTCATGGAATTCATCCCGCCCGCCCCCGGGCACCCGCTCATGCTTTCTGAAACGCAGCGCGCGCTGTTCAGGAAAAAAGTCCTCGAATACCGCCGCACGAAGAGCTTGATCCTGGTGCACTCGCCCGGCGACGAGGAACTGGCGGGCGGATGCATGTCTGCCGGCAAGGGATTCGTGCACGTCACCCCGAGCGGCGACCTGACCCCATGCCCCGTGTCGGACATCGCGACGCACAACGTGAAGCGCTCCACCCTGCGCGAGGGGCTGCAGAGCGACCTCTTCAAGCGGATCCGGGAGGCCGGGCACCTGCTGGAGGTCGAAGGGGCGCCTTGCGCGTTGTATGCCCATCCAGATGAGGTCGAGATGCTCGCCAAGGAGGTCGGCGCGTACCGCACGACTTGAATGTAAAAGTATGCGGTGTCTTTTTCCGGTCACTTTATAAATCCAAGTTTCATCCATTACCTAGGAAACGCGAAACTAAAAGGCTGGATCTTGCAAGTGGTCAACTCATCGACTTCATTCAAGAAAGTGCTCAAGGTACCGAAGAATCACGAGTTAGTCATTCGCATACCTGAAGAGATCCCCGTGAACGCATCGATCGAGGTGCACGTGTCCGTCCATAATACAAAGAAAAAAGAAAGCCCCGCGATCATCAATGAACCCATCGACAGCTTCTTGACCGGGGATGAAAAAGATAAAATTGATGATTGGACTGCACTCGCGAGCGATAGTTTTGATTCTTGATTAAACAGCGCGGGAAATGCACATGGCAAGGTTCACGAAAGGGGACATCGTGATTGTTAATTTTCCTTATACCGATCAAACCGATTTCAAGCGACGTCCAGCCTTGATCATTATCGTACCTCCAGGCAATAATGTCGTGATTGTACAAATAACGAGCCAAGACCGTGGACCATATCCTATACCAATCATCCAGGCAGATCTCACCACCGGCACCTTGAACCAGCAGAGTTACGTCCAACCCGATGTTATCGTGACAGTAAATGAATCTATCATATACGGAAAAGCAGGATCATTGAAACAAAAGAAAATGGACGAGGTAATCAACAAAATCGTTGAGCTGCTGAAAAAATAACCCAGGTCAAGTTTTGGATCCGGGAGGCCGTGCACCTGCTGGAGGTCGAAGGGGCGCCTTGTGCTCTATACGCCCATCCAGAAGAGGTCGAGATGCTCGCCAAGGCGGCCGGCGCGTATCGCACGACACGCACGTGAAGACATCTGGCCAATACATAAGCAAACTAGATGAATTTGTGCGAATTCTTTTTCCGGTTACTTTAAAAATACCAATTTCATCCCTTATGGATAAAAAATGAAAAAAAAGATGATCGGGCTGCACGCGCAAGCGAGACTTTTGATTCATGAGTAAGCGACGTAATGAATGCAGATATCAAGGTTCATGCAAATGGGCGAGATAACCAACAACTATTTAACTGCGTGCCAGAATGATCACCATGTGGTGGAAATCATGGCGATCCGCGTCTCTATAGATTCACAAGGACGGATATTGATTCCAGCGGATATCAGGGGGAAATTGCATTTGGAACCCAACTCGGAACTGGAATTGACGATCCTCGGGAACGAGTTGATCCTACGCAAAACCAACACGAACTTGGAAAAACAAGTCATGTTTTGGAAGCAGCAACTGCTGGAAATGAAGGTAGAGGCGGGTGTTGCGAAAGAAGAACCCGCTGACGCGGAGACTGAAAAATGGATGGATCGTGATTATGTCAAGAAAAAACTGGGAATCGATTGAGGGCGTGATCGATGTTGGTCCTATCGTGATCGCCCATTGTAATAATCCCGCGAAGGCGTCGATGGTCACGTTCCTACAAAACGTGTTGGTGGGAAAGATCCGTGCACTCCTCCCGGTCACGGCTTTCCTTGGTGCATATCACGTACTAACACGATACTTGAAAGTAACGAGACATGATGCAGTGCTTGCTTTGGAGAATACCCTCGCTGTCGATTCCCCGGCGTTCTATGAATCGATCACGCGAGAAGAAGCCAAGAATGCCTTGACGATCTCGAGCATCAACAAGTTGGAAAGTTGGGACGGCTACGTGATCAACATCGCCCGTGAATTCGGCACGAGGCTGATATACAGCATCGACAAGAAGCTCGAAAAGGATGACTTCAAGGTCATCATTCCCATTCCCGATGCAGAATTGAAGTTATATCATGAATGGGTTAATAAACTCTTGAAATGAATTGATAGGTGCCAAGAATATCAATCTTCTCCGAAGCAGCTCAAAAACATGGAAAGGCGATCTTGCATTTATTTTGGATTGGTGGTAGTTGGCTTGGACTTACCTATCTTTTTCTTAACTTTCTTGTCCCATTCCGCGAAATAATCATCAAGCTTGGCCACGAACCCGTCGATATCGGCGTTTCCGACGATGATGTTGTCACCGTCGATCTTGAACCCGAACTCAGCAGCCCAATCGAATAACTTGTCCGTGAAGGACTCGTCATCCATCCGGAGATAGGTTTGCAGCATCTGGATCTTGATGCGGGTGGACACCTTGAATGCCTTCACGAGTTTCTCCCTCATGATGGACTCCGCCGGCAAGGGCACGGGCTCCGCTTGCACCATCGGTCGTGGTGTTGGCGCGGATCGGGGGGCGCTTGGTTGCACCGGCTCCTTCGCGACGTCCCAGACCTTCACCGTCCAGTCCTCCGACGCCGAGACGACCCTTGTCCCGTCCGACGAGAACGCGCAGGAATTGACCGAACCAAAATGCCCGACGAGCGTGCGGAATTTTTGCCCTGTTTCCACGTCCCACAATCCCAGCGTGTTATCCATGGCACCGGAGACGATCCATTTTCCATCCGGGGAGAAATCGCACGAGAGGATCCCGAATTGATGGCCCGTGAGGGTTCGCACGAGCTTCCCGGAGTCCGCATCCCACAGTTTCATGTACTTGTCCAGGCCGGTCGTCAACACATGCTTCCCGTCCGGTGAAAACGCGCAGGTCCACGCGTGCTCGAGGGAACCGGTGAAGGATAATAGTTCCTTTAGCTTTTCTGTCTCTAGAATCCTTACTTTATTGTCGGACGACACGGCAACGATGCGGGTGCCGTCCAAGGAACAAGCACATGCCATGAAGGGCGAGATATATTTTGAGCTCCGCACGAGGCCGCCCTTCCGGGCGTTCCAGATCGAGATAAAGCCATCGGTCGAGGAGGAAATCACCCGGGCACCGTCAGGCGAAAACGAGCAACCGGTCACGTTATCGGTATGGCCGGTTAATTTTCGGAGCGCTTTTCCCGTTCCCACGTCCCAGATGACCAGCGAGTTGCCGTCTGACCCGGAAACCGCGAGCGTCCCGTCGGGAGAGAATGCACAAGCATTGACCTTGAAATCGTGGCCATTCATGGTTCGTATCTCGCTCCCCGACCTGGCATCCCAGAGCATCAACGATCCGTCCTTCGATCCGGAGAGGATGGTCGATCGGTCCGGCGAAAACTTGCATGTCGTGACCGGTTCAAGATGTCCGATGATGGTACTATCGGAAAATATGTAGTTGGAATGGATAAGCGACGCGTTTGCTTCTTGCCTCTTTAAATTTGCCATGATTTCTTCCCTTTTCATGGCGAAAAGTTCTTCCCTTTCTTTTTTCTTCTGTTTTTCCGCCGCTTCGCGCTCGGCCTGGATCCGGACCTTTCTGGTTCCTATCGTCTCGATTCTCTTTCGCTTGCCTTTATCCTTTCCCGCGGTTTTCTTTTCGGTAATGAGTAATCTCCTCACGCGCCCGAAGATGTCGGTCTCTTGTCATTATCCAGTTCCGGTCTTAATAGACCTTCATTCGATGCCCAGCAAGGACTGAAACCTTAAAGGCCAATCGTGCCTCCGTTGAAAGAGAGGTGCCTTGCATGCGCTTCTCGACGACTATAACGAACTCGAACATCATCGGAAAACCCCTTGGAGACATCCTGGACAAGGTCACCGCTTCCGGATTCGATGCGGTGGACTTTCCAGGCGAGCCGGACATCTACCCGCTCGCTGCAGCCAAGGATATCCTTGCAAGCTATGCCAGGGAGCTCCCGGTCGCCGAGGTCACGGCATGCATCAACCCGGCCCGGAGCTTGATGAACCCGGACGAAAAAGCCAGGCGCAAGGCCGTGGACTACGTGAAATACTGCATTGACGCCGCGTCGGGGCTCGGAGTGAAGCTGACGCACGCGTGCTTCATCACGACGGCCGAGATCTTGCAGAAGACCGCCCCGCCCGCCCTGGAACGTGCCGCGCTGGCCTCGCTCATGACGCTCGCGAAGCACGCGAAGGACGCCGGCGTCCGGTTGATGCTCGAGCCGCTCTTCTCCGGCGATAATACCATCGTGAAGACCGCGGACAAGGCCGTGGCCTTGTTTTCCAAGGCGCTCGGCATGGATGTCGAGACGTTCATGCACGGCCAGAAAGACTTCGGCTTGCTGCTCGATATCTTCCACATGCATAACGAGGAACCAGACATGCTCAAGGCCATACGGGACCACGCGGCCATCACGATGCATGTGCACGTTGCAGATAACGTGCGCTCCCTTGACTTCACGCGGGCAGATTCGGCCTTCGTGCGATCCGCCGTCGCTGCTTTCCGCGACAAGGGGTACGCGGGGTGCCTCAGCTTCGAATCTTTCCACCCGTCCATCAACTTCGACGTGCTGAAGGCTGCCTTGCGCATCATCAAGTCGTATTGAAGCAAGCGGGCGATAACGGGCGCCCTCCACCTTGGCATGTGGCCGCGGGGATGTTGGTGCGTTCCGCACGTCGCGTGCTCCATTCAAGTCGCTGTCCATCTTCTTTCCACAGGCCTCTTTCGTGCACGTGAACATCTTCCCAGCTTCCCGCTGGCTCCGCGTGCCCCCAGAATCGACGATCCTCGTGAAAGAGCGGGGCATCGAGCGGCGCAAGCTGAGAGGAGTCGTCGCCAACCCATTCTCGTGTTGGAACGCGTGCCGGTCGACTCGCCGCTCTTCGCGATTTTATTCAAGGAGGCCGGCATTACCGTTGAATATCAAAAAGAAGTAAAGAACACGACGACTTCTTGATCCCCATCCATTCATCCATTGCAAACTCATTGGAGATTCTTCTCCACGACACGGTAAAGATCTGCAGATAAATACATGATTTTGTTCAACTCGTCCAATAAAACCAGGGCGCCAGGTTTATCTACTTGTTTTGCCTTCCGGTAATCTATAAGAAGTCCTAGCGTTCCTTTCACGTGCAAGTTGAATGAACGGGCGATTTTTCTTGCCTCCTCGTCATCCAGCAAGATGATCTTCTCGTCTTTTAACGACAACGCGAGCTCGAGAGCCTCCAGCTCGCCTGGATGGATGTTGCTACTCGAGAAGCGTCTTTCTGTTAATACATGTTGAAAATCAGCCCTCACGACGATTCTTTGCTCATCCACGAGTTTTTTTATCAATATAGCATCAGGATGTATCTGCTCATGACCCTCGTTCGTGACCTCCTTATGAACAGTGGGTGGAATGAGGATCTTGTCAAAGAAAAAGGTTAGAATTCCCAGCGCTCCGACCTTTGCCAGCAAGATCAGCGGGCTAGCGTTGCTGACCGCGATTCTCATCGAGCTCTTGCTCCAGTTCTATTGCGGACAAGGGGAATGGTATGTTTTCAGAACGCAAGTGTTCAATGAAAGAGCGATATGACTCTCCACAATATTGTGCGGCTTTCCAAGTGGTCCAGCGCATTTTTCGAACGTTTTCAAGTGCTTCTTTCATTTTCACTGCTTTCAAGCCTTCTTCGATGATTTTCCTTGCTGCACTCGACTTGTCGATTTTCATCCTGCTCGCGAATGCTTCCACTTCCTTGTCTAGTTCCTCGTCGAGGCGTATCGACACGGTATTCATGAAAATCAAATCCCGTATACAATATCATAATACGCATACGGGTATTTAAACACCTTCCCTAACCTTCCAGTACCACTATTTTGCCCTCGGACCCTGCTTTTGGGCCTTCGGGGCTGGTTTCTGGCGTGCCATCCATTCTTCCCTAGCCTTCTGGCGTGCCTCGGGCCACGGGGCTTGCTTGAAGGCTGGCAAGGGCACGTCCTTCCACCCGATGCTCTTGCCGAGCACGCGCGACGCCAGCCGGAGCGACGCCTCCTCGATGATGGAACCGTTGCGCTTGCCGAAGCAGAAGATCGACACCTCGTAGCCACCAGCCTCGTGCTCGAAGGGCGTGACGACGTAGCCGAAGCCGTCGTTGCACATCTGGAACAAGAAGACGTGTTCGATTGCCGCCCCCGCCTTCTCCTTCACGAGCGTCTTGAGCCGCATGCCGATCTCGTTGATCGGCTCGGAGGGAAGGCACAAGATGTATGTCCGGCCGATTCGGATGCCCTGGACCTCGGATTTAACCCGGATCTTCCCGTCATCGCCTTTCTCGGGCGATGACTTGGCGACCAGCACGCTGTACTGCTCCGCCATGTCAGCATCGTCGATCTCGACGTCGATGGACTCCCGGTCCATGCGGATGTCGTTCACCATCTCTGGAACCATGCTTTTTTTCACACGCGCCATCTCGCCGACGAAGTCCTTTGCAAACTCGGAGGCCAGCTTCACGGATCGCCTCGCGTGTGCGAGGCGGGAGACGGTGGCGAATATATCACGGATGACGGGGGTCCCGTCCGGCCGGGTGTCGATCTCCAGCGCGTCGTTGACGACGCGCGAGCTCGCATCGATCTCGGTGCGGAGGCCGTTCGAGATCGCCTCCCCCGTCACGTCGATCCGGCTGGTCAGGGCGCCGAGCTGCGAGATCACGACCTTCCCCTCGCGCTTGTCGACGTGCAATGGCACTTGGTAGGGTTTCAAGTCCCACCCCTTCGGGTTCAAGACGAGTTGCGTGCGTTCCTCGGGATCGTGGCCGGGAATGACGTCCCCTGCCTGCCCCGTGAAGTACATGAGCTCGACTTGCCGCCCGAACGCGCGCCTGGCCTCTTGCTCGAGGAACGGCACCTGCTCCCCCGACCATTCCTCGAAGGTCGACAAGAAGGTCGGGTGGGTCGCGAAGGACGTGATCACGACCCTGGGCGTCCCGTCCGCGTCGTGGACGACGATGACGGGCACCTGGGGGTCGATCGTGCGCGGGTTGGGCGGCGACGACGTGTCGAAGAGTCCCATGTCCCGCCGGTTGATCGTGTGGCCCTCCAGCCTCCCCTCGCCTGCCGACAGCAGCGTGGGGCGCCGGGCACTCCACGCGCCGTAGATCGCCCCTGCAAACTGCCGCTTGAGATGGTCGAGCCATGCCTCGTCGAGGTGGGTGCCGTCGAAGTCGTGTCCCGGGTAGTAGATGCCGAGCGAGTCGGGCGCCTGGTGCGAGTGGGTCGCGTGGATGCAGATGTTCCTCGCGGGCACGCGCCCGCCCGTGAGCTGCTCGGCAAGCGCCCTGACCTGCTCGACCCAGTAATGTCGAATCATGAACAGCTCGGAACTCACGATGCAGACCGTCTTGCCAGGATCCTCGTTGCCATCGGGCTCCAGGACCAAGGCCCTCGCGTAGATCTCATGCCGGTTGCCCTCGTCGTCGACGAGAACGCCACGGGGAAGGTGCTTGCGCCCGTTGTACCCCGCGAAGGCCACTTGGCCGAGCGGCGGCGTGATGACCACCTTGCAGAAGCCGGCGAGCATGCGTGATCCACGCACGGACGGGTTTTAAACCAATGCTCTGGCTTGCCGAATATAAACATGGGAAAAAAGGAGATCAGTCATCTTCAACGGGCTTGACGAGGCGCGCGATCGATTCGATGGAGGATTCCATGAGCAGCTTGGCGAGGCGCGGGTAGATGAAGATCTGGCCATCTTCCTCGAATTTCGCCAGGCATTCCGCCAGTCCGGGTACTTTTCGCAATGCATCGTACCGTGCGCCGCCGAATTTCAAGTAGCCGCCGAGGCCGCCGAGGACCGGCCATTTCTTGAGGGTCTCGTCCATCCCGCGCTCCTTGATGTGCCGGTTGATCATCGTGACCTTGCCGTAATCGAGCCCGTGGTAGAGCGTCGCGATCGAATGCTCCACCGTGTCGGCATGGCCGCCCTTCACGCCCAGGTAGGCCTCCCGCTCGGCATCGGAGAATGGCTCGAGCAATCGCAGGAGCTTCCCGATGTCGACCTTGATCGTGCCCGTGAACACGATGGCATCGATGCCGAGGGTGGCTTGCAGGTCCTTCCATTCCGCGTGGGCCTCGATCCCGTTGTTCCCCCCGTGGCCGACGATGACGAAGATGCGGGAGAAGGGGATGCCGCGGGAACGCAGTGCCTCGCAATGGTACTTGACGAACGCCACGCTCTTCTGGACGCATTCGGCCATGGGCATGTACCCGGGGCTCCAGTCACGAGCGATGTCGCCGACCCGGTCGGTCGTGTACGGGATGTGCGCGATGAACCTCGCCCCGGTGCGCTCGCACACGTTGTACGCCACGTAGTTCGCGCACCGGCTGTCGTTGTCGGGGGACAACGCTGGCCCGTGCCCCTCGTTCGGGTTCCCGATCGAGAAGACGATGGCGCGGCTCTCGCCCTCGCCGAAAGGCCCCCAGTCCCCCATCTTTCCCTCCAGGTTCAAGAAGTCGTCCATGATCTGAGTCACTCCACGCGCGATGCATCTCGATTCGAATGCCGGGTATAAATGGTGATCGTCCGGCGACAAGACACGCGCTGGTTCGGAAAACAGAAGCACGGTGCGGGTGAAAAAGTCGGGGAAAAAAGGTTATTAGCCAGGCCCCGCCCTCATTGAAGGGAGCGCCCGCATCTTTCCGAACGCCATCCCCTCATCAGCTCGCCTGTCAAGAGATCCCTCTTGCAAGCGAGGCAATAACTTCCCTGGTCATCCAGCAAGGCCATCATCGACCCGGTACCGCACCATGGGCATTCAATTCGATCCTTGTCCAAGCAAGCGTCGTGCATGGCAACATGACCCGCCCGGTGCATAATGATACTTCTGGTTATGGCGCATGTGCATGATCGTGCATTGACAAATAATCGATCGCGAAGGGCTTTGGCTGCTTGTTGCACCAAGAAACGCGCTAATTCGGAAACTGAAGCACGTGGAAGGATGAAGAAGGGAAGGAAAAAAGGAGAAATACGAAAGAACGTGTAATGCCTGAACCCGATATCGATCAGCGTCTTGCAGCGCTTATTTCAGCTTCAAGACGAGGTCGATGTCGTCCCGGGTGAGCTTGGTGCGCTTACTGTGGCGCGTGAGCTTGAGAGCGCTCGAAGTAACTTCCTTCGCCTTGTCCTCGAGGAACGAGATCAAGAGGTCAACCGCGTCGCGAGCGACGATCTGGGCACCAACCGACTTCATGAGATCACGAACTGGGCTCCAAGCCAAAGCTTTCTTCTTTGCCATTTTGTATCATCCGCGTGTGGATTTGTTTTTGTCGAAGCCGTCCGTACCCGGCTGCATTGATCGCCGGATCCGGCCATCACTTCTGAGTATATCTTTTCCCCCACCCATATTTAAATCTTGTGCTCCGATCTTCAAATTCGTGCAAGATCGATCCATTTCCCGCGTCGATCCCGCGCGATCCCTCGATACTCGCGCGCCACCGCGCCAATTATCAAAGTGGCGGAAAAGTCATAACCCGACAATAAACCTTTATCAACCCGCCACATGCCTATCAACACGGTATCAATCGGGCCACCCCCCCTCGAGATCGATCCGAATTCGATAACCGAGTGCGCGGATCGATCGACACGATCGATGCCCGGTCCTCGATCGCGCCCCCCCTCGACCCCCATCCGCATCGCTGCGAACACCACCCCTTTCGTCCCGGTTTCACGATCTACCCGCGGTCGCGCAAGATAGCCATTGCTAGCTCGTTTTCTGTTAAATAGTACCGATGCACGCGCCTTGCGCCCTCGGATCCACGCCTCGACTTGCGCGGAAATGCCTCGATTCGACCATGTCCGTGGCATCATCCGGCCGCGCCCCGGCCCTCGCCGCTCCAGCCGGCCGCAATCCAGCCCGTCATTCAAGTTCCATTGCTTGATCGCCCTCGCGATCCCCGGTCTTTCAAATCGCGAGCCAGGCCAATGCCATCCGCCTGGCATCGGCGCCTCGCGCGTGGCCGGATTGGCTTATTTTATTCACGATCAACTTTATATTCGGGCGGTTGGAATATAGTCGTCCAGAGAGGTGCTTCGAATCATGCCATTCGACAAAACCCGATGGTTCGCCCTGGTCATCTTGGTCCTGTCGGGCGTCGGGCTGGGGGTCTTGCTCGGCGCCGATTTTGCCGGCCTGTACTGGTACGGGTACGGGGCGGGTTACCGCTACGCGTGCCTGGGTTGCGAGTACAACTCGAGCTTCTCGGTGGCCGCCATCGCCATCGGGGCCGTGCTGCTCGGCCTCCAGGCGCTCCTCGCGCTGAACGAGCTGCTCCCGAACCGCCTGTTCAAGCCCGATCTCACGCTCCTCCTGCTCATCCTCGCCTACGCGACGATCGGCGTGCTCGTGGCCGGCCTCGCCAACTTCGGGGCCGAATACTCGGCCTACGAGTGGTGGCCCGAGGGCGGCTTCTACACGGGCGTGGCCGCGGCCGCCGTGAACTCGGTGCTCGCGCTGCTGCTATTGCTCAAGCCGTGGGACGCCGCGAGCCGCAAATGAACGATGCATCCCCTCCTTTTTTTTCGTTTCTACCCGCGTGCGGTGGCCGCTAGCGTTGTACCGGGGGGTGGCCATGAAGGGACGTCCATCATTTCACGACGTCGGAAATGAAAGCCAGGTGGCGCGGGCGGGCAGCGCGACGGTCGGCGCTCATCTTGTCCGGTCCATCCGCACCGGGTTGCACCCGAGAGGACATCGATGCGGCCTGCGACACCACGCGAATCCACGGGAAAACACGCGGTTCGATGGAGCCGACGAAGGTCCGGCTTGCAAGGTCGAGTCGAGATGATAGAAAACGAGAACCGGCAAGTGGCGATAGAATCGTGGTCGTTTATCGATAAACCTTGCATCCTTTCTCCTCGAGAGTCTTGATCCAATCCTTGATCGTGCCGGGGAGAGATGATAGCTGGTTAAAGCCGAGACTTAGGTCTATGAGTGATTTTATGCCTCCTATCGTTTCGGGGAGAGAGGATAGCTGATTCCCCCAGAGAGATAGACTTTCCAGCGATGTGAGCTGTCCTATATTCTCGGGGAGAGAGGAGAGCCGGTTGCCATCGAGATCGAGCACCCGGAGCCACGTCATCCTCGTGATAACCTCAGGGAGAGAGGATAGCAGATTATAGTTGAGAGTTAGGTATGTGAGTGATTTTAGATTATCGATCGTCTCGGGGAGAGAGGATAGCAGGTTATAGTTGAGAGTTAGGTATGTGAGTGATTTTAAATTACCGATCGTCTTAGGGAGAGAGGATAACTGGTTACTACTCAACCATAATGTCTGTAATGCTTCTAGGTTGCCTATACTCTCGGGGAGAGAGGTTAGCTTGTTGTCCTCCAACCAAAGCTTTTGTAGAGATTTTAGCTGCCCAATATTCTCGGGGAGAAAGGATAACTGGTTGCCATTAAGCCATAGTATTTGCAGCGACCGGAGGTTCCCGATACGCTCGGGGAGAGAGGATAACTGGTTACTACTCAACCATAATGTCTGTAATGCTTCTAGGTTGCCTATACTCTCGGGGAGAGCGGATAATCCGTTGGAACCGAGCTGAAGCGCCGTGACACCCTTGTTCTTTCCGAGCCCCGTCCACACTTCATCCCACGGGATAATCGATGGATCGATGAGCTTGTCCAAGAAGACCTCGCGCTGGGTTTCGAGCACGCGGACGACGACTTTGCGAAAATCTTCCTTCGTATAATTTCCTTCTGCGACCCGTCCCTTCATCCATTTCAGCAAGTCGTGCTCCACCTCGCCGGTGCATTGTTCGGAGAAAAACTTAGCAATATCCTCATGGCCCAGTCGCCCTATCCCTGACCTGGCTGTTTCGAGCATGCCGGTCAAGAATTCTAGCGCCTCTCGCGTGAAGAACGGGGCGAGAAAAAAGACGCTCCGCGCCGCCGGGTAACGCGCGACGGCATCCGCGAGCAAGTACTCGGCGATGGAACGGTGGGGGAAAGTGCATCCCCCGGCGCTCACCTCGAGGAGTGAACACGACCGGACGTATGATTCCAGGGGGATGGAACCCGACCGATCATCCTTCTCTGCTAGGCGCTGCGCTGATTGTCTTTCCGTGGGCGTGAAGATCGGGCTGTCTTTAACCTTTGCGGCGAGCGCGGCTCCGTCCACCGCGAAGCAAGCCTCCTTCCCCGCCAGGTAATCGAGGGCGAGCAGTTGCACGAGCTTTCGCAGCATATCTGGCGTCAAACCCGGCACCTTCTCCAGCGTGCCCGCACGCGTTTGCAGCTTCTTTGCGATGAGCCGCTCGTATATCTCGTGCTTTGCCAGGCTTTCAGTGCCGCCTTGAAGGTCGGGATAGATCTCGACGAGGCTCTTCAGCAAGAAGGGCACCTTGCACAGGGCCTCTAATGGCTGTATCCTTCGTATCGTGTCCAAGACTTCTGCGGGGCTGGCTTTGACAGGCGGATCCAGCAGCTTCGCGTTCCGCTCGATCCACGCACGCATCAAGACCCAGTCCCACGGCGCGATGGTGCGCACGCGATCCTTGTACGAGGCGAGAGAGCCCGTCGAGGTGAACAGCGTGTCCCGGCACGAGACCAGCACCCTCGCGTTCAGGTCGGATGCGAGCCCGCCGAGTGCATCGAACCAGTCCTCCAGGGACCCTGTCCTGCCGCCATGCACGAGCTCGTCAAGGCCGTCAACCAGCAAGACCGCCTCCCCGCTGCTTAAAAAGCCCATAAGTTCCTCGGCAGCGAGGCCAGGACATTTCGCTCTGTAGCTGTTCTGATAATGGATCGCCAGCTTTTCGAGAATGGCGGTGGCAGAGACGACGCCCATTCCCTTGAGGACGAGATCGCTCGCCCAAACTGCGGCGACTGGCTTCGCTCCGCCGCTAGGCTCCAACAGAACGTGCTGGAAATGTCGCAATAGCGTCGTCTTGCCCGTCCCGCTCGGGCTGGCGATCAAGCGGAACTGCTTGTCAGACTCTTTGTCGGACTTGGCTAGCGGATCCCTTGACCGGGATCCTTCTCCGCGAAGGCGTGCGGATCGTTACCGCCGATGTGGATGAACCGGAATTGAAAAGATGCCCCCCGGCGAAAGGATAGAGGAGGAACAGCTTGTCTACAAGCTTAGTGATTTTGTAGTGCCTACTCCCAAAGTAACTCCTAGTACACAACCCAAGCCGTATATTTTTAGGCAGACGCACGACGAAGAGCACGTCGAAGAGGAACCAGCCAGCCCGAGCGCGAGCGACTCGTCCACGGATGAAGTGGTATTGTTCCTGGGTGACGAAGATGCGGAAGATGACGAGTACGACGACACGGACGACGGATCGGGCACCGATGACGATATCGAGGGGCAAGATAATGGGATCTAACCCACAGCGTACAAGAAATGTATGCGGCCGCACTTCGTGCATGTGATACCCCGGATCCCACGACGCGGGCAAGCCCCTCGGCCGTCCCCAAGAAGCAGAAGGTCTGGGACTCATCGTTCACATCAATATATATACGCGTGAAGTGGCGTTAAGCCCATGCACGACAATGAGAACGGCGGCCACCAGCCGGATGACGAGTACCGAAAGACCTACCCGTTCGCCAGGAAAGCCAAGGTGAAGATGGTCGGGCCGGACATCGCCAACTCGGCCCGAGAAAAGTATCACCTGGCCGACCACGTCCGCGAAAAAGACCTCCCCGAGCTGGAGGCTCGGGGTCTCGGGGACAAGGCGGTGACCAAGGACCGCGTCCTGTCGCGGCTCGACGTGGAAGCCGAGATCGCGAAAGGAAAGAGTCCCGGCCACGTGTACTTCCAGCGGTGCCTGCACCACACGATCCCGCCGCGGCCGAAACTGGGCACGGCCGAGGCGAGGCTCGTTTACGTCCAGGTCATCGACCGGGTGATGACCTTCCTGGACCAGATCAACTCGACCATGCGTCTCAGCAACGTCATGCGCACGTGGTTTATCTCGCTGGATGATGACATAATCCAGGCGATCCGGCAGGTCCTCGGCGAGCGGTTCTTCTTGCTCGTGACTTTCAACAACACTTCGATGGCACCCCGCGGGCTGCGGGAGATGATCAACACGTGCTACGTGCTCGACGGCGGGATAGACCCGGGCCGCGACGTGGTACCCGCAGGCTTCGATTACACCCCGCTGCGTGAATTGATACGAGGCGAGGAGGCACGCCCCCACGGGGGGACGGAGCGGAACACCGAACTCTCCGACGCGTTCGACGCGTTCAAGAAAGCCATGTTCGAGAAATATGCGGACTATACCGATTCACGGTTCGGGACGATCCTCACGAACGTGAATCCCGTCGAGATGCTCAAGGAGGACTTCCAGTTCAAGGGCGTGCAGTTCGGCAACTACGTCCCGGACAGCGAGCGGTTCTGGCACGTGATATCGTGCTACGGCGCGTTCCACGACATCGCCTCGCTGCTCAAGATCGAGAAGCGGCTCGTCTCGCTGAACGGTATCCTAGGCATCGCCTTCGGCGCGAGGGGCAGCGGGAGGAACGCCGCGCACTACGAGTCGGGCTTGTCGGTCATCAACTTGACCCGGAAGCACGGGAACGGTGCCGTGGCACATGAATGGGGTCATTTCCTCGATAACTACCTCTATAAAGCGTCGAATAGCTACCAGGTCGGCCTTGACGGGTACGCATCGAAATTCGGGCTGCAAGGATTCAGGACCACCAGCGCGCCGGCGGTCGTGGAGTCGTTCGAGTATTTGGAAAAGATTGATTCATACAACACATTTCGCGCTGAAACGGTAGTAATGCTGAAACCCCAAGCAACAAAATCGAGTGGTGTCAACCAAGGTTCTGAAGCCCAAACACAAGGTACTACACAAGCCGATGGCGCGAATAGTTTAAAAGGTTCAAAACCAAAAAGCAGAATCTCAACCTAATCCCTAAAAAAATCGTAAAGACTAAGTGATTTGATCATTAAAAAGGGCTGCGGTCGGCTTTTATCGGTTCGTCAAGCACCGGAACATTTATAGCCGTGATCGTGGGAAGTCATTTAATGAACTCGCTCACTGGCTTTCCGGTCATCGCGAGCTTTCTCATGGTGTTGATGGTCATATTCGCGTGCGCGCTGTTTCGGCGCAAGGGAAGGAGAGGACAAGAGAGGGTGATGCATGAGGGGCGCGCATCAAAACCGGTGGTAAGCGCCAAGCCCGAGGTCATGCACGAGTGCCGCGATCATCCCGATATCACGTCTCAAGTTGCGCGGATCAAGGAATTGGAAGATGAGAACGCCAAGTTAAGGCAAGAGAACACGCGCATCAAGGATGACAAACGGG
>JAUQYZ010000168.1 GCA_030587475.1 Candidatus Sigynarchaeum calidifontis | reverse complement strand
ATTCGAGAAAATTCCTGTATGAAACGATTGGAACGAACATCCCTTCACTTTGCACGCGTTGTTCAACCACTCGGCCATGTGTTCTGCAGACTGTTGTCCCAGCTCGATGCACGCTTGAAACAGCACGAACACGTCGGAGGCGTACCCGCTGCGCTTTTCGGGCAGCAGGCCCGCGATCAACGGCTTGACGAGATCCGCAACATCTAAAAGCAGTTGGAGATTTATCCACTGGGGGTTGATCTGTCCAAGACCGGCGGCAACCGGTGGACGGATTCGGTAGAATACGGTCATGTGGTGGTCAATCTGCCATCGTTTTTAATACCACCCCCTCCTACCTCCATTTTTGTCGTTTGAGATATGCATCGCGCTGGGTAGACGCGACCGAAAAGTTGATTAAAAAGAGGCTGCATGTAGCCTTTAGAAAGGTATTAAAACCCAATTACATGCTTAATGCTCGGATATAAATATACTTTTGAATTGCTATTTATTCAGCCGCTGAGGTGTACAAGCTATGCCCGATGGAACGAACCCGAGGGCGCCGGTCGTGCTCAAGCCGATCGGCATCATCCACACGCCGTACAAGGAACCGAGGGGCACGCCCATCCAGTCCGCGATGCGCGAGGCGAGGGACGTCGAGGCAACGGTCGAGGTCTTCCCGGAATATGCCGCCGGCCTCAAGGACATCGACGGGTTTTCCCACGTCATGTTGATCTACTATTTCCATCGTGCCAGGGAGCCGGGCCTGGCCGTGATCCCTTTCCTCGACACCGAGCCCCGGGGCGTGTTTTCCACGCGCTCCCCGGCGAGGCCTAACCCGATCGGCATCTCCGTGGTGCGTCTCGTGTCGGTGCGGCCGGAAGGGTTCCTCCTTGTCAAGGGCATCGACATCGTCGACGGCACGCCCTTGCTCGACATCAAACCCTACATCCCAGCGTTCGACACGCACGCGGCAGACCGGACGGGCTGGCTCGGTTCCAAGGGTAGCCTTGCCGGGTCATGCAAGGACGACGGGCGATTTGCATCGGGGGACAAATCGTGAGAAAAAAGGTGATGCAGGAACGATCGTTCATTTCACGGCGTTCAATTTGGCAATCCAGACGTTGCATTTTTGGATTTCCTTTGCGGCCTTCGAGAAGCCTTGCTTGAAAAGCTCCTCTTGTACGAGCTTGGCCTTGTTGACGCGCTCGGCAGCTTTCTTGAAGTCCTTCTGGGTTTCAAGGTATTTCGCCTCCTCGACGTAGGCCTTGTAAAATTCGCCGAGGTTCCGGTTGAGCCGGGCGATCTCGGCGTCGACAAAGCGCCGCAAGGCCTGGTCGCTCAGCGCGGTGCTCGCGACGAAGTTGAGCGCCTTGTCGATGTTCTTGTGCATCTTCACCGAGGTCTCGAACACGCCGACGAGGCGTTCCTTGATCGCCCCCAGGTCGAGCGCGTTCACCACGTCGACCAGGGGCTTCGCGTCGGGCTTGTCGATCTTGTTGGACATGACGACGAGCGGGACGCCCTCGGTGACGAAGTCGTTGACGACTTTCCAGAGGTAATCCTTCGCGAACTCGAACCTGGCGCTGTCGGACGCGTCGACCATGAACACCATGAAGTCCGGGTCCTTCCAGTACTTCCGCCATTCGGTCCGGTACTTTTCTTGCCCGCCGACATCGTTGAACACGAACTTCATGCTGCCCAGCGCGATGCGACTGATGCTGACGCCGACGGTCGGCGCGTGGTCGATGAACCTCTCGTTGTTGATGTAATCGATGAACGTGGTCTTGCCCGCGGCGTCGAGACCGAAGAGGAAAACGCTCATGATCTTGGCCTTCTTGCCGGCGGACTCGGCCTTGGCGCCGCGCTCGCGCAAGATGGAGAGCTGCGACGCGGCCTTCTCCTTCGCCTGCTTGTCTTCTTTCTCGCTCCCCTCGGTGGCCTTGGCCAGGAGATCGCCGAGGACTTTCACGTCTGCTTCCGGGACCTCCCCGCCAGAACCTTGGATGTCGGTCAAGAGTTTTGCGGCGATGTTAAAACTGGCAATGGCCATCTTGTAATTCTTCGCATCCAGCGATGCCTTTCCTTTCTGCAGAAAGTCTTGGAAGGCTGGCACCAAGGCATTGGGTTCGATCTTGTCGCTCATGGTCTCCCACGTGGTTGGATATAAATTGATCGATCCTATATTACCGCCCCGGTTGATAAAAACGTGTAGTACCCGACGCGAGCTATTGATTGGACGAGAGATGAGATGACCTGGCCATGAAAACGAGCGTGATCTACGTCGTGTTCGACGAGAAACTCGGGCCAATGGCGCAGAACTGGTTGCCCCAGGACATGTCCGAGGAGATGCGGGACAAGATCCCTATGATGACCATGGTCGCCACCATGGAGGCACTGCCGAAGGGAGTGGCCATGATCCCCATCCCCGCGTACAGCATGAAGGCACTCGTCCGGTTCGTCAGCTTCGAGGACGCGAAGTTGCGGGCCGGCACGGGGGAGGCGGCGATCGTCTTGCTTTTTGACGAGGCAGAGGACGCCGCCTTCTACCGGTATTTCAAGCAATTCGAGGAGCTATTCGACAAGTACGCGGCCACCGCGAAGGGCTTGCACGAGAAGAAGGCACCCAAGACCCATTATACCAACATGCTTTCCGGCTTCCACGAGGAGGTCAGCGGCATGCTCGATGCCCTCGAGCGCGAGGAAAAGACGGGCGGGGCGTTCCCCTCTGACGAGATCGAGGGGGAGAAGGCGCCGTTCAAGTGCAAGATCGTCGTTGTCGGCGATCCCAACGTCGGGAAGACCAGCCTCGTCATCCAGTTCACGGAAAAGGCTTTCCGCAAGACGTACTTGCCAACGATCGGCGTGAACATAACGGAAAAGACCATCACCTACGAGGGCGGGCATTTTACCATGATCCTCTGGGACGTGGCCGGGCAGGCGAAGTTCACGAAGATGCGGAAGCACTTCTACTCGGGCGCCAGCGGCGTCATCCTCGTCTTCGACCTCACGAAGAAGGAGTCCCTCGCCAGCATCAAGGACTGGCACGAGGATGTCAGGAAAAGCCTCGAGGGCGCCCCGTTCAACTGCGTCTTGCTGGGGAACAAGAATGACCTCGTCGACCAGCGGTCGATCAGCGATATCGAGGCAAAATCGATGGCCGCTTCGCTCAACGTCCCCTACTTCGAAACGAGCGCCAAGACCGGGGAGAACGTCGATAAAGTGTTCAATCACTTCGCTGGTATCGTTATAGCCTACAACGCGCTGCAACCGAGATGATGGTGCCCGTTCGTTATTTACACGCATAAAAATGGTGCAAACCATGTCAACGAAAAATTGTGACGTTAAAATAGTCGTCGTCGGTGCGGGGAGCGTGCAATTTGGTCTCGGAAGCCTTGGTGACCTCATGACGATCGGTGCCGAGAAGCTGGCCGGCGCGACAATTATGCTCCACGACATCGACGAGGTCAACTTGAAGCGGGTCGAAAAAATTTTCAACATGGCGATTAAGGAATCCACAGATGAGGGCGAGCCGATCAACTACAAGGTCGAGGCGACGACGAATCCCCAAGAGGCGTTGCGGGATGCGACGTACGTGATTATGACGATCGAGCACGGCAACCGCATGGAAACCTGGAAGCAGGACTACTACGTGCCCATCTCGCTCGGCTGCACGCAAGTCTACGGCGAAAACGGCGGGCCAGGCGGCATGTTCCACACGTTCCGGCAGGTGCCGCCCATGCTGCAGCTCGCCGAAACCATGCATGACATCGCGAAAACCGCCCGGCTCTTCAATTACTCGAACCCGGTACCGAGACTTACCTGGGCAATCAACCGGTATATGAGCAAGACCGAGCCCACCTTTTACAAGCGGAACGCGGGCCTGTGCCACGGTGTCGGCAGCTCGATGGCGTTCCTCGAGGGTCTCTTCGGTGGGATCCTTCGGAAATGCGAGCTCGTTTCCGCGGGGCTGAACCACTTCTTCTGGATCATCAAGCTAGTAGCGAAAGAAGAGGTCAAGCTGCGGCAGGTCGGCATCTATCCCGAGGTCAAGCTCCCTGCCGGTACCGATTTGCTGCCCGAGATCCGCAAGCGTGCCCCCGTGCTGTTCGAGGAGATGGAAAACCCATTCCTGGCCGAGCTGGTCAACATCTACGGCCACATCACTTACCCGGGAGCCAACCATCCTGGGGAATACATCCCGTGGAGCCTGTACTACACTATGGCTGGCAAGTACGACTTCAAGGCCGACGCCAGCCACAGCCGCCAGCTCAAGCAGCAGATGCAAGACACGATCGACGGCAAGGTCAGCAATCACTGGTGGGTCAAGCAATCGGGCGAGCGGGCCATCCCGATCATGATCGGCATCGAGCACGACACGAAGCAGCACGAGCACGCGGTGAACATCCAGAACGACAAGCCGTACATCGAGCGGCTGCCCCCCGACTGCACGGTGGAGATACCGGCGACGGTCGACAAGGGCGGGATCCACGGCACGCCGGTTGGCCGCATGCCCCGGGGCATTGAGGCCCTTCTCGTGCGAGAAGCGGCGCTCCAGGACCTGGTTGTCGAGGCAGCCATCACCGGCGATTACAACGCCGCGCTCCAGGCCTTGTGCATCGATGGCACGGTTCCAAACCCGAACATCGCCAGAGCCATCCTCGACAAGATGCTAGCCCTCCAGAAGCAATACCTGCCGCAGTTTCACCAGCGAAAATGATCCTTCCCCCCTTTAACGTCATTCACAGCCGATAGGACACGCGTGGGGGGTATAACTTTAAATGTCTACGTGAAATAATCTATGTAGTTTTAACAAGTCTTTGACGAGTGGGATCGATGGCAAATAGCACGGCTAGAGAGCCCGCCTCGCCTTTTTCGGACGAGGCACTCAGGCGGATTGCAAAAGAAAAGATCATCGTCGCTTTCATCGTAAAGGTTCATTTTCTTGCATACATAGGTGTCAATACCTTTCTTTTTATTTTAGATTATTTTTTGGAGAATCCCGGCGATATTAATTGGGCGATCATCGTCTTGAGCTCGTGGCTCGTTGGATTAGGCATCCACACGGGCGCGTACCTCATCTACACGAGGGGTGTCATCGGCGGTAACAAGAAGGGCCTTATCTTCCACCTAATCGCCGAGGTGTTTTCCATCCAAGCGGTCGTCGTGATTAATATGGTCGTGAGCCCGGCGATCCCCTGGCTCGTGTGGCCGCTCGGGGCCATGACAGTGGCTATTCTCGTGCACGTCGTCGTCTATTACAAGTTCCTCAAGGGAAGGGGTGCCAAGGAACAGAAGAAATCATGGTTGGATACTAAAATCGATGAGGAATTGAAGAAAGCACGGAGGCACGCGTGAGATGTTTTTCATGGGCAAAAAACTCAAGATCACGGGTCAAGACGTGAAATTATCGCCGTTGGAATTCATGATCCTCCTTAAAGTGTACCAGGCCGATCCTGTCGGGATATCTGGATATGATCTTATTAATGATTTGAATCGCACGTTCGCTGGGCTTTGGGTTCCGCAATCAGGCACCATCTATCCCCTCTTGTCCCGCATGCAAGGCGATAAGTATATCATGGGCGAGGAACAGAAATCCGCACTCGGCCCCGCGAAGAAAGTTTTCCGCCTCACAGACCTCTCACGCGGTTTCATCGAGGTCATGCTCGTCGAGAACTTCGAGCCCGAGCTCACGTTTTTTGGCAATTATCTTGAGTTCATCACCGATATGATGATGAAGGCGCGCGAAAAGGATCACGCGTCCGGCATCAACTTCTCTCAAGTCAAGCTCGCCATAGAACACTTCTCGACGCATGTCCGGGAAACGCTAGAGAAAATTGAAGGGTTCGAGACCAGTAACAAGGGCGGGAAATATCCCCCGTGCAAAAATTGCGGGGCGGTGATCGAGCGCGAGGCGCGGTTCTGCCCGTCGTGTGGGACAGCGGTCGCGACCGTGAAATGAAATTTGCTTTATTACTCAATTTTCTTGAAAGCCTCGCCCAGCCCGTACATCTTGGCGGCGATCTTTTGCAGCGTCAGCGGGCCCAAGAGCTTGGCAAAAAACATGTCCCGGCGGGCGTTCTTGCCGACCGGCACGCGGAAAGGCGGCTTCTTCTGCTTCACGACCCACGAGATCTTGCGGGCGACCTCTTCGGGGCCGGATTTCGGGTTCACGAGGTTACCTTGCTTTTCGAGCAAGAGCCTGAACGCTTTCTCGTACTCGCCAGTCTCGCCCGGATCCGCCATCATCTTCGCGGACGGGCCTGCAAAGTTCGTGTTGAACATGTGGGGCTCCACGACGGATACATTAATGCCGAACAGGTAACACTCGCCGAGTAAGGCCTCGGAAAGGCCCTCGACCGCGAACTTCGTGGCGTTGTAGAAACCCATGACCGGCAAGCCAAGCTTGCCGAGCACGCTCGATATGTTGATGATAAGTCCTGATCGCTGCTTTCGCATGTGTGGCATGACCGCCCGGATCGTCCTGACGTACCCGTAGACGTTCGTGTCGAACGCGTGCCGTGCCTTGGCATCGTCGTACGCTTCGAGGGGGCCGTAGATGCCATAGCCGGCGTTGTTGACGAGCACGTCCACGCGCCCCTCCGCGTCGATGACCGCCTTGACTGCGGCGTTGACCGAGGCCGTGTCTATCACGTCACAGTCGAGAACCTTGATGCTGAAGTTACCCTCCTTGGCGAAAGCTTCAAACTCCGCCTTTTTTTCCTTGTTCCTAGTGCCCGTGTCGCGCATGCCCGCGTATACCTTGTGCCCGTCGCGTGCCAGCTGCTTCGCAGTGTGGTACCCGAAGCCGCTGCTCGTGCCCGTGATGAACACGACTTTCGATGCGGTCTGTGTGGTCATGGTCATTTGCCCCGGTAGATGGTCACGTAACACGCCCTGATGTTTTAATGCTTCTATCCTCGCATATCGTAACCCGTACAAGATGGATAGAGGGCGAGGAGTTCTTTCATGGATTAAATCATCCCCTACCAATATACAAGCGCAGAGTGACGGATCACCATCGGGCGCGATGACAGTGGCTGGACAAGTATCGGGTTGGTTGCGGCGCCGCAAGGCGCAAGCGGCCCTGGGGCTCGCGTGCGGGCTTGTTCTGGTTCCCATCGCTTATGCCTTGCTTCTTCCGCCAGTAAAAGACTGGTTCTGGCCGGTCATTGCCATGGTTGTCGAAGCATTCTTCGCGTTCCTCTTCGTGTTCGATATCATCTCGATGTTCATCGACCGGGAGGTCGAGCGCGCTTGTGCCGCGGGCGGTCTCGTGCCGGATCATATCGCTGCCGAGGAGGCACGCGGCTCGCTTGGCCGGGGCCTCATCAAGTACGCGAGGCGGGTCGCGGCGCGGAGGGAACTCGCCTACAAGGCTTTAAAGGCTGACATCGCCTTGCTCGTCTCCGAGGGGGTTGTATCCAGGTCATTTTCCGAGATCGCCGACGATATGGGGGCAGCGGGGTACAAGGAGCGACAAGTGCGCCAGATGGTGGCCAGGGCATGCGATGAAGGCTTGCTCGAGCAAGTCGAGAGCAAGCGCCGGTACCGGCTCGCGTCCGCAGTTAAAGGCATGCCAGCGATCGCCGATGCCGTGCGCGCCCGGCTGCCCAACATTATCGATGAACCCGCCAGCGATGCCGCCGCGGGGCACCAGTCGAGAGGCCGGTCAAGGCGCTCGCGGTCGCCATCTTCACCAGCGGCCCCGCGGTCATCCAGGACTGGCCCGCGCCCCCGCCCCCCATGGATCCACCCCGGCGGCGACGCGGGGGACTTGCCCGGTCTCGTGCCCGCGGTGCTGCGTCGCCTGCACCTCGCCGGGCGTCTGGTAACCTTGTATCCAAAGCTCGACGAGCGAACCGCGGTCGCTTGTATCATGACCAAGCGGCACGTCGACAAGAATGAAGGGGCCGAGCAGGTCACGGCGGTAATGGTGCCCGTGAATGCCGAGGTGGACGGCGAGAAGCTCCGCCAGGTCGCTGCGGCGCGCCAAAGGCTGTCCGGGACTGCCCGCTCGATCGTCCCCGCGAACTCGGTCACGGCGCCGCGGCCGTCTGGTGATGCACGTGAACTCGCCGCCGGCGCTCGCGTGCTCGTGGACCGGGCCCTGCTCGATTGGGAAAACTTCTATCTCTGCACAGCGGAGAAAAATATATGGGTGTTTATACGCCGTGCCGAGGTGCGGCGGGCGCGCGTGCCCGAGGTGTCGGTCCTGAAGGATACTGCCGCCCAGAAGAGTGCCAGCGGCGATTGAAGGGCTCACGGCTTGCCCGCGCTCGCCTTCGAGCCGAGCAGCTCCATGAAGGGATGCGGTTCTGGATCCAGAGGAGGCGGTGCCGCTCGCCGGGGAGGCCGGCGATGCCGCGGTCGACCCGGTCTTGAGGCTCGTCGCGGTAGGTCTTCGCCACGGCAACGCCCTCCTTCGTGCCGCTGGTCAGGACGCTGATGACAAAGTTTTTCCAGTCATCGCTATTCGCCGGGCTGGGCACGTGCTTGCATAGATCGAACGCTTCGAGCAAGTACTAGCGTGTCTCGTTGTTATAATGGATGGATTGCGCGAGCTTGTCGTGGTCGAGGTCGCGCCCCGTGACCCGCTTCACGTAAGCGATGAGGCGATCGTATTGGCTGGCCAGGTAGTCCACGGCCTTCTCGGTATTGTCGTACGGCGCGTTGATGACGAATACATCCTTCTTGGTGAGCTCGCCGATGCGCTCGATTGCCTTCACGCCTCCGTTGCATGGAAAACTCGCGGCGATGAGGAGATCGGGCTCGGGCAAGATGCCCTGTAGGGCGGCCCCCATGATCGTGCGGTGGTAGGAGCAGCCATCGGTGGAATAGCCCTCGTTTTCCGCACGCTCGAAGAATGGCCGGCTCACGCCGGCGCCCGCGAGCATGGCACCCACGAACTCGATGAACATGCCGCTCACGCCCATGGCCGACAGGATCTCGAATGGGACGAAAACGGTCGTCCACGCGACTTTCCATTCCAGAAAGTCCGGAAACCCCTAATTCTTAGGGGCACGATCCCCTAAGAAACAGAGCATTGACCGACGAACGCGCCGGGATCGCCCGGGGGCACCAGCCATCGAGGCGGGGGATCGGTTTAAAGCAGCCCGCATCTGTTTTTGATGCTGCTTTGGTTCCATGTGCCACTTCCTTAAAACAATCGCACGCCACTAAGAAAGCAATGCCAATCGATCGAGAGCGAACCGCCATGGTGGTGGAAGAGACGTGATGCGGCTCGGCGAGAGCTGTATGTACTCGCTGCGGGGAAAGTGCACCAACCCGCGAGCCCCACAGCGCAATCGGGGCTGCCCGTACGTCGGCGAGCAGTACTACTGCAAGTACTACAGCGGCGTCATCCCGCGCGTTGCCGAGAAAAATAAATGACAGGTTCGTGATGGTTTTTCAGCAGTTCCAAGCCGGATGATCTTTAAAATAGCTCGCCGATAACTCAATTTAGATGCGAAAACTATCCTATTCATCCCACGACTATTCTCGGTCTGTCTTCGAAGGCATCGTCTCGATGGCGTCAACCCAAAAAAAACCCCTTCACGCGAGGTACTGTATACCCGCTGCCCTCGCCCTCGCTGCTTGCACGGCTTTATCTGCCGTTTTCAGCGCGTGGGTGTTCGCCGGTGGCTTCTGGATCTGGTGGGCGTCCGGTTACGGGGCGGGTGCCGGCGTCGCATCGCTCAGGCCGTGGATATACGTGGCGTGGGCGTTCCTTTTCGCGTGCATCGCCTTCGACGCTGCCTTCTCGGTCAAGATGGCCCGAACCAAGGGAAAAGGGCACTACCGCTTCGCCTATACGAGCACTATCATCATCCTCGTCGCGAGCGTCACGGCGTTCGTCAACCTTGGCGGGGGTTCCGTTCAAACGCAAGTCACGCCGATCGTCGTTTTCCCCGGCGGGAACCCGTCGTCGGAGATCGTCCTGGCCTGTTACACGCCCTCGGCGCAAGGGAACTTGATGATCGAGTACGAGCTCGACGGGTCGGGGATCCCGGCGCACGCGTTCGATCGCGGCGACGGCACTTCACACAGGTTCTATCTTTGGGGACTGTTGCCAAATTCGACGTACCGCTTCCATGCCCTCGCGAATTCGAGCTCGTCGCAGCCCGTTCCCGCGGGCCTGGGAATGCCCCGCTATTTCAAGACCGCCCCGCGCAACTCCTCGGACGGCATCACGTTCTTGTCCATCTCGGACATGCATTCACGATTTCCCGGGGAGCTTGCTGAAAGGATGGTCTCGGAACGGGCGGACCTCATCATCGAGGCCGGTGATCTCACGGAAATGGGCAGCGTGGCCGGGGATTGGAGCCGATATTTCCAGGCAATGAGCGCGCTGTATCCGGGCACGAGCTCGAGCGTGCCAGCGGCGCTCCGGATGCCGGTGATAGGAAACCACGATAGCTTGTTCTTCGGTCGGGAAAACTTCGGCCGCTATTTCCGCGGGGTTGGCTCAGGGGCCGATTCACCGTTCTGGTACAAGGTCGACGCGGGAGACGTGCATTTCATCATTCTCGACGTGGAATGGGGACTGGAATCCTTCACGCAAAACCAAGAGGATTGGCTCCAGCAGACGCTCGCCGCCATCGACCCGGGTGACTGGATCGTCGTCACGACCCACTGCCCGCTGTACTCGTCGGGCAACAACGGCGAGGGCACGGGGGTGGCGGCGAAACTCGCCCCGATCTTCGAGGCCGGGGGCGTGGACCTCGTCATATCGGGGCACGACCACCACTACCAGCGCGTCACGCGCGGTAACATCACGTACATGCTCACGGCGACGGTCAATCCCGACACCTGGCAAGGCGCGGGCATTCCCGGTTCGCAAGCCTACATCACGGGCGAAACCATGTACGGGAAGTACGTGATCCGCGGCAACTCGCTGTACATCTACGGGATGCACGCGAACGGCACCATCGCCGACTCGGCGACCTTGACCAGGTCGTGATCCCGCATCGATCGGAGCAATTTAAAAGCCGTGCTCGACTACCTTGAGCGATGGCACCTTTTTCTTGAATTCTTTTTCCGTCGTGTGTAGCAACAACTTCTGGTTCAGCGATAGGGCGATGATCGTGCAATCATTATAAGAAAGATCCCGCCGGAACTGGCATTTCAAGGCACCGGCCTTGAACATGATGTCCTTTTCAACATGCACGATCTCCACGGGCAGCTTCTCCATGAAGTTGTTCAAGTTGGCCTTGGCTGCCGCCTTTCCAATCACCTAGCACATGTTGTAGAACGCCTCTATCAAGATGGCCATCAGGACGAGTGCCCGCACCTTGCCCTGCGTGATCTCTTCGAACACGGCTGATATGCTCGCGGGGCAATCCCGTGCGTAGTATCGGGTGATCATCCCCGCATCGAGGATGACAAATCCATCTCAAGTTAAAGAGGCATCTATAACAAGCTTTCCAACTCGCCCTTGTCTATCCCTGCTTGGCGAAGGATTTCCTTCAGCATCCCTATCGGCAGTTCGGCTTTCCGCAGCGGGACGACCACTCGCTTCTTCGTGGTCGGGTGATAATAGATGTGGTGGCTTCCTTTCACGCGGTCGAGCACGTACCCCTTCTTCACGAGGATTTCCATCACTTTACGCGCCGTGAGGGCGGGAAACTTAGGTGTCACGTTCGAGCACCACGATATATTCGAACATCTGTGCGTCGCTCGGAACGGGTTCCTCGTGCGCTTCCAGGCTTTCGACGTACAGTTCTATCGCTTCCTTCGCCATCTCGACCGCTTCGTCCATGGTCTCGCCATACGTGACGCATCCTGGCAAAGATGGCACGGTGACCGTGAACCCCCCTTCAGGTTCCTTCCGAAGCAGGATTCGATAGGTGAGATGTTGCATCGTGGTATGCCCCGGTATAATAGTATCGTTCTCCATATTTAGCCTCTTCTCAAGCAGCTATTTGAACGTCTCAAAAAGCACTGCATGCTGAAACAAGGACGTAAGTGCCAGGCCTTCGGGCGAGGCGTCCAACCCGATGTTCTCGATAACCAAAGCGACTCGAGCGCAAAGGGAAACAACGATGACCAGACTTAAAGGTGCCTCGGCGCGTTATAGGCCACGAACGTCGTTCCCGGATTCGATCCGATGCGAATTGGTCACGTGGGGAATCATCTCGCGGCTTTTCACGAGGGGAATCGGGCAATCGAATCGCTAGACGTACGGCGTGATGTTCGCTGTCGTGCTGTTCTCTTCCCATCTTTTTGTTGTAGATCTTTCGCCTCCAGAAGGCGCGCCCTTCTTATACATCGCTGCGAACTTGAAGGATGTGGAAGATGCCATCCGGGCGTTCAGCCTCGACGAGAAATGCAAGCTCTTGTCGGATTGACCGAAATTGCTCGATGGCCTCTCTCCCGGATCTCCCGGAGACGAGAACTTGCTGAAGTTGGCAGAATTTGCCTTCGCTCTCTGGGACAACGCAGAGGATCCCATTTATGATGACCTTCAAGTGCGGTGACGTCGCCTTACTTCCTTTTGCGTTCACGGGTCGAACGTCATCGAGGCGATGTCCTGCCGCCGTCATCTCTTCCGATTGGTTTAACAGCAATCGAAAGGACATGATCGTTGCTGCCATCACATCGCACGTAGATCGGGGGAACTGGTTGGAAACCCCAGCGTCATGGGTTGCGAAACTTGCAACACTTGCGTTTTTTACCACGAAGATCGCGATCTCCGTGTGCACGGGGATGTAATTCCATTACACGCATGCCGTAATTTTCTTGCTGTTTTGGCGGTCGCGTTACGCGTTGCTCGCCAGCCGTCGACGATCCACCGCGGGATCGGGCATGTATTGTTCGAGCGGCGCGGTGCCGATGGGGAAAGATTTATATCGCCAAAAAATAATGGAAACCCGCTCACCGAAGATCGCGATACCGATCGAGAGACCGGCGCGCGTGCTGGGTGCACAAATACAAGTGGGAAAAGACACGCGCCCTTGCCATTCCTCGTGAGAGCGTGCGCCTTTTCGAACGAGCAAACGATTTACGAGCAAGTGAGACACCATGGCCGAACAAGAACTGGACTTCCTGGCACAGAAGCCGCTCGTGGTCGACAACGGGACGGGCATTTCCAAGAACGGGTTCGCGGGCGAGGACCAGCCACGCTCCGTGTTCCCGACGCTCATCGGCTACCCGAAGTACACGAGCATCATGACCGACGTCGAGCACTACACTCGAGAATACTACATCGGAGAAGAGGCACTCCAGCTGAAAGGCGTGCTGAAGCTCATGTTCCCTGTCGAGCACGGCATCATCGAGGACTGGACTGCCATGGAGAAAATCTGGCACTACACGTTCTACACCGACCTGCGGGTCGACCCGTCGGAGCACCCCGTGCTGCTGACCGAGGCGCCGCTGAACCCCCGGCCGAACCGGGAGAAAATGGCCGAGATCATGTTCGAGACGTTCAACGTGCCCGCGCTGTACGTGGGCATGCAAGCGGTGCTGTCGCTGTACGCGTCCGGCCGCACGACTGGCTGCGTCATAGACATCGGCGACGGCGTGTGCCACATCGTGCCCATCTACGAGGGCTTCGCGCTGTCGCACGCCATCGCACGTATCGACCTTGCTGGCCGGGACATCACGACGTACCTGCAGCGGCTGCTGCGCCAGAAAGGATACACGTTCACGACGTCCGCGGAGCGGGAAATCGTCCGGGACATCAAGGAGAAACTCTGCTACGTGGCGCTCGACCCCGAAAAGGAGCTCATGCTCGCCAAGAAGGTCGCGGGCATGGAAAAGACCTACATCCTGCCCGACGGCGAGGCGATCACGGTCGGCGTGGAACGGTTCCTGGCGCCCGAGTGTTTCTTCAACCCCGGCGTGCTGGGTAAAGAGTTGGAGCCGATCGACGACGTGGTCGTCAACTCGATCAAGAACTGCGACGTGGACCTGCGCCGGGATCTCTATGGAAACATCGTCTTGAGCGGCGGGAGCACGATGTACCCTGGCTTGAAGGAACGCCTTCAAAAGGAGATAAAAGAACAGATCCCCGAGTCGGTCGATGTCAAGATCGTGGCGCCCCCAGAACGCATGTATTCAGTGTGGATAGGAGGATCAATCCTCGCTTCTCTAATCGAGCACTCAATTTATGAGTGTCAAGAGCCAAACTTTTCAGAAAATGTGGGTCACAAGGCGCGAGTATAAAGTTCGGGGGTCAATTAGACCCCCGATTAGAAATCTCGGGCCACAAGTGATTCACAGGTGCTTCTAAGCACCATCTGACTATCCATCACGAATACCCCGCCTCGATAATTAAGTCTTTTTTCTTTTCTTTATTAAGCGGTTTTCTCTAACGAATTAATCACCAATTCGGTTGATTTTCAAGGATCTCAAAACCGGCATTTTAATCCCTCGGCCGATTAATTCGTCAATAATGAACTGCTTGCGGTCATGTTCGTCAATCCAATACGGGATCCAAACAAGAACTACGCCATGGTCCTTGCATTCTTTATCCTTGAGCGCATCATATTCTTGTTCTTTTTGGAACTCCCGGGGATCCCCTTTATGGAAAAACTCGTGGTATTGGTAATGCTGAATGCCATTGTACTCGAAGGCAATCTTCAAGCCTTCATTATAGCCATCGAGTTCGAGAGGCCGTCCTTTCGGCCCGATCAACCATTCAGGTCTATCCTTTGCAAACGGTTTACTAAACAATTCCTCAAATATTTCTCTACATTTGGTCTCTCCGGCGAAATTTTGCTCCTCATGGCATTTTCCACACCAGGCCCCCGAAAAGATAGAATTCGGCGAGATCTTTGTCTCATGCCCGTTCTCGCACGTGATATCGACGTGTTGCTTGCTATCGATAACTCTTGGTGACGTCACCTTCGCGCCTGGATGATAATGGTCAATGTAATCCTTGACATGGTCGATAGTTAACTCGTTAGGGCTAACACGGTTCTCGATTAGCAGTTTTTCCATCTCATCGTACTGCAATCCATATTTGATGGCCATCGCACTAGTCGTCATCCCGTTGAGCCGGTCATTATACATCTCCTGGATCTTTTCAGATGGCATTTCTAGCAATCGTTTTCTTGTTTCGTTATTCAAAGAATCGACACGGAGCACCGGGTTCCTGTCGCTGAAAGGAATCCGTGTAGAGGTAATGATTTTCTTGTGATTTATATCCGAGAATATGTCTAGATCTTGCCCGTTCGGATGTGGCTGAATGTAAACGACCTTTCCTTGATACTTGCGTCCGACTGCCACTTGAATCCCTGCCCAGCAGATCGAGCCGTTCGATGCAACGCTCCGCTCGTCCTCCCTTGCCGGTAGGAACGCTTTGGCCCTTGGATTTTTCAATCCCCTCCGGTTTAGCTCGTAATGGACAGCCGCTTCGCTCCGCCCGACCATATCACCTATTTGCTTCAAGGTCTTCGTTTCCAAGTGCTGTTGTAACAATTTGTCTGGCATCTGGCGAAGCAAAGATTCCGGCTTGTTCATGAACGCCCATTCTGTTTCCGGGATGCCCAGCCGGGCTGCCACGCTCTTAGCGGTCTCCCTCGTCATGTGGTGTTTTGCTGCGACCTCGGCCAAGTTGTCGTTCTCCCGCATATCCCTCGCGAACGTCTCCTTGTCGATCCTGTCGATCGCGCCCTTCCTGACATCGATGCCATGCTGTTCCAGGCGCCGGTACACGGTGCGTTCGTCCACACCGGCTTCCCTGGCGATCTTCACCAGCGGCTTCCCTTTCACGAATATTTCTTTCTCCAGGAACTCCTTCGTCGGCTGCCACTTGTTGCCCGGCGTCGCCGCCCTCGCTTGCAGGTCGATCCCCCACTTCTCGCAAGCCCGCTGTACGGTCTGCCCGCTCACGCCCGCGGCCTTGGCCAGCTTCGCGGCGCTCCCCGCCCGATCCAGCACCGCTTCCAACGCCTCCTTGCTCGGCGGGTTGAACCCCGACGTGCTTCCCTTCTCCAGCTGCAGCCCGACCTCGGCGCACTGGCGGATGATCGTCGCCGGGTTTATCCCGAGCTGGTCTGCCATCGCTCGCGTGTCTTGCTTCTCCAGCCTCTCTTTCAGCGCCTTTTTCGTCCCCTTCCACACCACGTGATTCCCGGCTTTCGTCTTGAACACGATCTCGTGGTCGGGCGGGTATTCCTCGGGCTTCGTGTCCTTGATGTTCCTGAATGGCCACTCGGCCACTATTCTCTTGAGCATCGCCGCTTTGCTGTCCCCAATCCCATTATCGTCCACGCTTCGATCCACTTTAACATCATTCTTATCCCTGATCTCGATGTAATTCTTGTCAGAATGCGTAGCATCTTCGAATGCATCGACCGGCTTGCCCGCATATTGCTTCCCGACCGTCTTGACCTTCCCGCGCCACGTGATCGTTCCCGTCGGGCTCACTTTCCGCTGGAGCCAGCTATCATCTGATTCAGGATCATTCCCCTTCTCGTCATCTTCATCATTCCTCGCCTCTTCTCGATCGACTTGTGCCTCGGCTGGCCCTGTTTCCTCATCACCCTCTCCGTGCTCGGCATTTCCCACTCCTTCGTCAGACACCGCATCGTGTTCATCTTCCTCGGATCCAACCACTCCCTCGGCATCCACAACATCCGGCTCGTCCACCTCGTCGTTCGGCGTCACCTCGCCGCGCGCGCTACCATCACCGCTGTACCGCTCGATCTTCTTCGCTCCCCCGTCTGGTTCCGCGTCCCGCGGGCGCTCCTTCTCGACCTCGTCCCTCACGTCCTCCTCCTGCCGCGCCTCCTCCGCGCGGCCCTCGTCATCCCTCGATGTCCGCTCTTCGTCACGATCGTGATGCTCATCTCTGGTGTCTCGGCGCTCCTCGCCACGATCGTTAATCTCGCGCTCGCCTTGGTCGTCGTCAGGAGCCTTCATGTCCGGCTCCGGCTCGTCAGTGCGCTTGTCCCGCCTCCCTTCTTCGCCGTCCGATCCACTTTCGTTTCGTGGCCGGTCGTCCCCTCCGTCCTGGCCGGGATCACGGGATCGGCCGCCGTGCGCCATGTTCTCGTCACATCCATCGTTGCAGCCGCTATCTACGGGCTTTTCCTCGGTCGACCCGGCCGTGCCGGTCCCTGAACCCTCGCTCGCCCCGGCCTCGCCTTCTTGATGCCCCGCCCCCCTCGCTGCCGCTTCTGCTTGGTCTTCCGCCTCGAACTTGGCCGTCCATTCATCATCGTCCCGTTCCATCGGTTCGGGGCGCAGCCGCTCTATCTCCGCTTCCTGGTTGCCGACCGGCTCCCGATCCTGCACATCACGATCTCGTGAAAGCGGCTCGGGCTCGTCGCGGCCGTCGCCAGCTTCCGGCTCCAGCACAAGCGGACTTTCCTCGTGGGACTTGGCGATATTCTCTTTCACGCGTTCCGAGATGGTATCGGCGATCTCGTCGTTGGTCTTCCCAGAATAATCTGGTTTCGTGTCGTCATCGTCGAATCCCTCGCCTTCAATGGATGCATTGTTACCGCTGGGCTGGAACTTGATCTCCCGACCTACTTTATCGATGATGGCATCGACGATCTCGTCTGTGGTTTTCCCAGAATAATCTGGTTTCGCGTCGTCATCGCCGAATCCCTCGCCTTCAATGGATGCATTGTTACCGCTGGGCTGGAACTTGATCTCCCGACCTACTTTATCGATGATGTCATCGACGATCTCGTCGTTGGTCTTCCCAGGATAATCGGGCTCCGTCGGGGAGCCATGTTCTTGCCCGAGATCGCCGTCAACAACTTCGCTCGTTTTGAAATCGATGTCATTCGCAACTTGCTTAATTATATCGTCCACTACGGGCTCATTCAACGCACGGTGTGCATCGGTTTCGACATCCAGGTCGTTCCGGCTCCCTTCTATCCCCCTCGAGTCTGGCTCGTATACCGGCTCCCCTTGCTCGGGCTCCTCGGGTACGGATGTTTCGATTCTGGCGGTTTTTTCCGCAGTGCTGGCCTGAATATCTGGAACATCTTCATTCGGGTAGGCGGCATGGGGGAGGTTTTCTGCTTGATCAAGATCGACGCCCTCAACAGCAGCGCGTGCCATGTAATCATCGATGTTTGCCCTCATCACGGGGAGCAAGAAAATTTCCTCGGGGAGATCAGGCCGTGGTAGTTGATCGGCATCATGCGGGCCCTCGTCTTCAACGCCGCTCGTTTCAAGAGCATCAACATCGCGCTCGTGTTCTTGTTCTTGATCCGTTGAAACGGCGTGGGGTAGACCTTCTGCTTGGCTCTCGTCGATATTCACCGGGTCGGCGTCCTCGGGTTCCCGCTCCCCGTCGGGGTCCATCTCGTCTATTCCAGAGAAATTGATGTCGTCTTCCTCTTGACCATCACGGCTCTCGCCGATATTATCTGCTCCGGAGAAGTCGATATCACTTTCCTCTTGATAATCACGGATTTCGCTGATATCCTTCGTTCCGGAGACGTCGATACCACTTTCCCCTTGATCTTCACGGGTTTTGTTCTCGCTGCTCGTCCCAGAGACATCGATGTCGTCCTCTCCCCAGCTCTTGTCAACATCGCCATCGCCGGCATAACCGCGCCACCTGATCCGGCCGTTATCCAGGGTCCATGGTCCAGGCTCAATTTTATCCAACCCGTCTTCATCGATGTCCGGGGGCGGCATCGGCTGACTCAAGTCGGTCAACATCTCAGGGCTTTCGTTACTTGGTGAATCTCCCTGTCGATCCTCGTCGGCCTCGGGCGCCGGGTCGCATGGCAAGTCTAATTGGTCGTCACGTCGTTCCAAGTTCGATGGATCGATGCTTTCGTCCGGCTCTCCGACAGCGTGCGGGGAATCCTCGCCCTCACGGGCATCGATCTCGTTCGTAGCCTCTGCATCGCCGTTACGAGGCGATCCATCAAGGCCCGGCTCGATATGATCCTGCCCGGTACCATCCCGATCGAGGAGGTCGAGGCGTTCAAGGACGCGCTCGTGCTCCTCTCCGCCGGTGCGAAGATCACGCTGGCCGGGACGGGGACGGGCGGTGCCGCGACCCACGCGCGCTACGCCTTCACGTCGTGCTTCGTGAGCCCTGACCTGGACCACGCGTCCGAGACGGCCATGACGATCCGGTTCTTGACCGAGTTCCACGCGCTGCTCACGGTCGCGAACATCACCGAGGCTCGGGTCCGGGCCGAATCCCCGAAGATACCCGGCTGGTTCGTGGGGCCGGACCTGGGCATCTTTTACTGGGGCGAGGACCAGCTCGACAACGTGGAACTCATGCTCCAGCGCCACATCGACCACTTGATCGCCAGCCCGGTGCTCCTCGCGATCACGGAGCAGATCATCGACTGGTTCGCGCCGTCCGCATCCGAGGTGGTCCACGCCTACCAGCACAAGAAGATCTACGACCTCAAGTCCTTTGCACAGATGGCCATCGGCTTGCCGTGCGTCATCAACTACACGTGGCAAGACGTGGCGCGGTCCTACGATCCCAAGTTCTTGATCAGCAATAAGTATTGGATCCCCCATTATGATTATTTCGACTACCATTACTGGCACGAGTACATCGACGAGAAGCACCCTGCAAAAAAAGCGGCAGCCCACGACGAGATCGTACGCCAGATCGAGCACAAGATGCACACGCTCAACTCCAACCGGTACCGGCTCCAGGGCAAAGCGAGGGCCTCGATATCGGTGCATTCGCGCCCCGTCACGGGCGAGACCTATCGCGGCTTTCCGCTCGGCCCTGACTACCACGGCATCGCGCACGTGTGGTACATGTTCTCGCGCCTCAACGGCTCGGTCGAGCAGATGGACGCCGACTTCACGCGCACGATCTTTCCCGACCGGGCCATAGGCAATCTCGACGCCGCCCGGATCACCGTTCCGACAAAGGTTGTGAACACTTCCACGCAGCTGTTCCATTTCACATTCAGCATCCCCGAGCAGTCCAGCAACGTGAGGGTCAAGGAGGGCGATCTCGTGCTCGTCATTCCCGAGGAGAAGCGGGACATGCGGATCGACCGAAAGGCGCGGTACTGGACGCTATTAATCGACGAGATGGACTGGAATCACGCCTTGAAAGGCTTTGACGTTACCACGAAGATCGCCGAGCCCCAGCAAGACATCCTCGCGCATTTGCTGGCCGAGTTCGACAAGTCGCCCGCGGCCACGCAATGGTACTTGTACCCGTGGGCGAACGACCCTTGGTCGGACAAGCTGTTCAAGCGGCAGAAGAAACCGAACGACCGGACCGGTTTGCTCCAAAGGCTCAATTTGGGCACGAGCTGGCTCGGCATGCGGCTCTCGTGGCTGTGGGACGTCCGCATGCACCCCGTGCTGACGTGGCCGGCGTCGTGGATGTTCGACACGCCCGAGGTCTACATGTACGCGCCCGAGCTCCTGCGCGGCCCGGCCGTGGTCAAGTCCAGCGTGCTCAAGCTGAAGGAATACCATTCCGACTTGAAGAAAGACCCGGACGATTCCCAGCTCGAGGCTATCAACAAGGCCTTGCACGAGGTCTTGTTCGGCATCCAGGGCCCGCCCGGCACGGGCAAGTCGCAGACCATCGTTACCCTCATGAACGAGTACCACGTGCGGCGCGTTATGCGCGACCACATGGCATCCACCAAGATCCTCATCACCGCGTTTTCGTACGCCGCGATGCGGGTGCTGGTTCAAAAGGTGCTCGAGAGCGAGGACAAGGAGGGCAACATGTCGGTCATCGGCCAATTTCAACTCGTTTTTGTCCGGTCCGATAGCCAGGAGCCCGTAGATAGCGCGCGGGTCGATGATCTCGTCCGCCATGGCAACACCTGGGTGTGGAACGCGGCGACGCGGAGGGTCACACGCTGCAGGCCCCTCGAAAGGCAGCTGCAAGATAACTGCATCATCTTCGCCAACGCCCACTCGTTATTCTACCTTCCCGACCGTCTCGGCAAGGATTTTGCCTTCGACATGGTGATAGTCGACGAGGCGAGCCAGCTGCCCCCGGATTACTTCCTCGCGAGCCTCCAGTTCATCAAGAAGCACGAGATCCGCGTCGCCCCGGGCGGGCTCCCGGTCGCGAGCATCACCCCCCGCACCCGGGTGCCCGGGCGAGCGGAGAATGCCGAGTTAACGCTCGCCGAGGAAATCCAGGCAGACGATTTGACTCGCGTCGTGATCGTCGGGGATTACAACCAGCTCCCGCCGGTGCAGCCCGTCAAGGCCCCGGACAACCTCGTGTCCGTGCTCAACAGCTTGTTCTCCTATTACGTGCTCGAGCACGGCGTGCCAAACGTCCAGTTAGAATACAATCACCGATCGAACGAGCACATCGTCGAGTTCACGCGCGAGATGGGCATCTATGTAAACTTGAAAGCCGACCTTGATCCTGCCAAGTCAAAGGCGACGCTGGCCGGGAATGCAACAAGGGTGACCGATCCGTGGCTCGCCAGCGTGCTCTCGCCCCCGGCCATCGTCGAGACCATTATCCACGACCGGCACCACGAAAAATCTGTCAGCAACTTCGAAGCGGAGCTGGTTTCGAACATTGTGCTTGCGTTTTATGAAATAATCGCTCCGGCAAACGATGATGAGGAAATCAACTTTTGGAAAGATCGTGTCGGCATTGTATCCCCCCACAATGCTCAATGTCGTGTCATCACGCGCAAGATCTACGATGCTCTCACTGGCGCAGGGCCGCGAAGGACGTTGCTCCCGCGCAAGTTACTCATGTCCCTCCTCAAGATGACCATATCGTCCGTCGAGAAGTTCCAGGGCTCCGACCGCGAGCTCATCATCGCGTCATACGACATCTCCGACCGGGACCAGATCGCCGCCGAGGAGGATTTCATCTACGACCTCAACCGCTTCAACGTGCTCACGAGCCGGGCAAAACACAAGTGCGTGGTAATTTGCAGCCGCATGTTGCTGAGCTATATCGCCACTGACAGGAAGGTTATGACCTACGCGGAAAAGCTGCATTCCTACGCGTTCCAATTCTGCGAGAACTCCAAGACGGTTATGGCCGCGAACGAGCTCGGCGGCATCGAGCCCGTCGAGTTCCGCTGGCACGGCCACGGCACGCCGGTCCAGCACACGTTCAAGGTCGCGGTATCCAGGCTAGGCGGGAAGGTCACGGTCGCATTCCCTGCAGACCCGCAGTTCCTCACTGTCTTTCGCGCCTTACCTGGCCACGTCCCGAAGCGGCGGCTGCCCTCGCCGCCAGGTACAGAATCGTGGGAATTCGACGAGCGCGACTTGCACGCCATCAAGGCGCACGTGCCCGTCCCTCCCGCGTGGCTACGGAACGCCCCGGCGCAACCGGCCCCGCCGCAACCTATTAAACCACCATCGCCACCGAAGCGGATCAAACGAGGGGTAATAGGGTCCTGATGCAAATCAAATTCGCACACGTTGCCGACGCGCACCTTGGCGCGTGGCACAAGGATACCATGGCAAGGATCATTTCTATTCAACGAATATCAACCAATGCGTTTTTACTCTCCAACGCTACTACTCTCCAGTATCGTGGCATTTCGTGAAGCATCATGACTTCCAAGCCAGAAAAGCGTAAATTTCCAGAGGCACAACAGAAGTCCTTGATTTCTTTCATGAATCAGCCCGATTATAATGCAGATGGCGACTTCTTGGCAAGAGCTAGATCGCAAAACAGAAAAAATAAAAGTATCGTGGGTATCCCCCGCCCGTTCATGAAATGGGCGGGTGGCAAGCGGCAGCTGCTGAGCCAATTTGACCCGTTCATTCCTTCCAAGTTCAACAAGTATATCGAGCCGTTTGTCGGCGGCGGCGCCATGTTCTTCTACCTTTTACCCGAACGCGCCGTGTTGATGGACATCAATCCCGAATTGATCAACATCTACAAGGTGATCCAGCAAAACGTCGATGCATTAATCGCCTCCTTGAAACAGCACAAGAACGAGGAGGAATATTATTACAAGATCAGAAATATTGACCTGGACAAGGAAATATTTGCTAAATGGACAGATGTCCAGAAAGCATCGAGAAACATCTACATGAACCATACTTGCTTCAACGGCCTATATCGGGTCAATAGCGATGGGCACTTCAACGTTCCCTTCGGCGATTACAAGGACCCGATCTTGTGCGACGAGGAAAACTTGCGGGCCGTCAATAAAGCATTGAAAAACATCGAATTGCACGTGGGCAGTTTCGAAAAATGCCTGGACTATGCCGAAAAAGATGATTTCATCTACCTCGATCCCCCTTACGTCCCCCTTTCGCTGACCGCGAGTTTTACAAGTTACACGAAAGAGAGTTTCGGGCCTGAGGACCAGCGGAGACTCTTGGACGTCTTGAAGGAACTCGATGAACGGGGATGCAAGGTCTTGTTAAGCAATTCGTATTGCGATTTCGTCCTGGACTTGTACAAGGATTTCAAGATCGAAACGATCATGGCAAATCGAGCGATAAACAGCGTCGGATCGAAAAGGGGGAAGATTAAAGAAGTCTTGATAATGAATAATTTCACGTGATCCCCCGCTCGATTAATCCGGTTTAATATAAACGCATTTATATCCCCGGTTTTCATCTAATCGTAGGGCAGCATGCAAATCGATCGACGGGACACCTTGCAGATTTTTCCCTCATCAAGGGAAATTGCGTGCGCCCAACATAGCACGCATTCGCCATTGGGGCGAGCGTTAATCGCTCCGGTGCTTTACCCAGCGGCCGGGCCATGGATCCTGCGGTTGCCGCACGGGTATGCACCTGCGCTAAAGTGTCTCGCCCGGATAGGGCGAGAGTTCGCCCAACATAGGCGAAAGCTCGTGCCCGCACCTCTTGGCGCTTGAATGCGTCATTCTCTTTCTGTCGCAAAAAATCCCCTTGCCGTTCATGGAAATGCTCAAAATGCTCGTGTTGGGATCTCGATCCTTTTATAGATCGACTTGCATTATGTCTGTAGGAACGTAAGGCATCGCAGACGAGGCGTGTTATAACGACCCAAGACGAGACCCGTCCGTTCAAGTCGAAGAGGGTCGATTCGATGGAGCCCGACACGTTCGACCAATCGCAGCCCCGGATCGGCAGGCGGGAGAGCGAGCCGCATTCGCTCGAGGTGGCCTACCTGCACGACGTGCTTTCCACCAACTTTCCCCAGCACCACGCGCTGCTGGACTTGCACCATTACTTCCAGAACGGTGGCGACGAGGTTGACGTCCAGTTCGACATCTCGTTCTTCCTGGATTTCTCGGTTCCTTACACGTTGTCGTCCTACCGTGCGAGCGACTACCAAGACAAGATCCCAGTCCTCGCCATCAACATAATGTCGAAAAGCACGTGGCGGGCCGACTTGAGCGAGAACTTGGATCTCTGCAAGCTGCTGCACATACCGATATACGTCGTGTTTACCCCGTTCGACGTCGCAACGAAGATATATCGTCCTCCTTTCGTCAGGGTCTATTTACTTCAAGCAGATGGCAATTATATCATTAAAGAACAGCGGAACTCTTGCATTGACAAGGATGGACGCATTTTGGAAAAAAATCTCGTTGATCTCGGGTCGATCGTCCCGTTCCGATTGGGGATCGAGCAGCTTCGTGACCTTCACGAGAAAGTCCAAAACCGGTACAGGCTGGTTCTGGTCCGTTTGGACTCTCCCGAGCGCATACACACGAGACTCGAGCAGGAGAAGCAGCGCGCCGAGCAGGAGAAGCAGCGCGCCGAGAATTACCTTCGATTATTGAGAGATCACGGCATAGAGCCATGATCCCCCTGGTCTTCGGAAAAGCAAGCCCTCGAAGTTGTCGACGATCTCGCATGCACGCCTCCATCCGCGATCGAGGCTTATTGATTCAGTTGGATCAGCCATTTCGCTGCATCAAACCGCGAATCGCTAGCCGCGATTATAAATACACGAGAAGGGAGAATCTATCGAGTATCTGAAGGTATGAAGAGACAGAGGTTCCTTTGATGGAGGATGAAATAGCGCTCGCCGCGCGGATCGCCCTTATTCTCGTGTATTTATACCTGTTCGTCTTTTTCCAGAAGAATTACGTGAAATCCAAGCAATCAAGCTTCGTGAACAAGTATTTCTTCGGATATGCCTACTTTTTTTTCGTGTTGTTCTGCTTTCAAGTCGTTCTCTCCATCTACGTTATCACCAGTTATTTCGCTCCCGCTTCGACTGCATGGCTTCGTGCGAATTTTCCGGGTAAAGATGATCCGATGAACAGGGCAAACTTGTTCTTCTTGTATAATCTCGTGATGCCACTCTATATTTTTGGCATGACCAGCATTCTCGTCTTGATCGCCGGCCAGATCTACCCGCTCGAAACCACTATTAACTGGAGACGTGTCCCGGGCACGAAATACATGATCATCGTCGCTGTATCCGTCCTATTCGTTTTTATACCCGGCATAACGTGGACGATTTACAGTTTCATCGTCTTCCTCGGTTCTATAATAGGGGTTCTCTACGGGCTGATCTTCAACGTCGGCGTGAACATCCGGATCGCTATTCGCTCCACCGGGGAACTCCGCAGGCAATCCATCATAATTATCCTTGCGTCCCTCCTCTTCTATGCCGGATTCATCTATACGCTTGAGATCGCCGAGATCTCGCTCGGTAGAATCGTTGGAATTGTAATCTCCATGGATTGGGACATAACGTTCGGGTGCATCCTCCAAGGGCTCGCTGCTCTCTTGTATAAGACCGGGTTAGGAACCAAAGACTACCGAAAGGTCGTCGGACTCATCGAGTACTTCCAGTCCAAGCACTTCTGCATCGTCCACCGCGGCCCCATCGAGGGCCAGATATTCATGTGCGGCTCTTGTGGTACCTTCTACTGCGGGCCGTGCAAGGAAGCCATCATCCAGGCGGAGAACAAGTGCTGGAACTGCGGGAACGTCCTCGTCCGATCGCTGGACGTGAGCTTCACCATCAAGACCACGGAGCCCTTGTATCAAGAATTCCTGAAGCTGAAGGGTTCGTTGGTGCAAAAGACCGACAAGGACGCTATAATCGTCCTCGTGAATATAATGAACAAGATCGTGTCCTTTGACGAATCGGGCATTCTACAAGCAGAGATCAAGAAGGCGATGATGGAGGCCATCCAGGAGCGCCAGAAAGATTCCACCATCGAGGCCCGGGAGGCAGAACTGAAGAAGGATCTCGTGGTGATCGGTCCAGAAACACGCACGAGCGCGCCGCAGAGGGGCGTCGTGGCTGGCAAGGAACCATCGGACGCGCTCAAAAAATCGCCGCAAAAAACATAACATGCAATTACTTTCCTGATTTCGCTAGTCAAATAGCATTCGTCCCGTCCGACATCGCCCGCGACGTGCTCGGCGCGAAGGCACGATCGAGGGCTCTACCATGCGCGTGGCGTTACTCGTGAGGATAGGAGAGAAGACTTGCTCCATGAAGTGTTATAAACCACGAGGCAGAAGGATGGTATGACTTTAGGATCGTGTCGTTTTTCATACCGAACAGTCAAGAATGGGGAGAACTCCCGTCTATCGACGACATCCTCGAGGCCGCTCGTGGTAAAGCAATTAATATCGACGGCCCGTATGAATACCGCGTACAAGGGCGAGCGGAACGCGATCCCTGGATCATACGTATATCTGATGGTCAGAAGTCTTATTCGTTTCTTGAAGATGATGTCATCCTTTCTTCGAGGCTGGATGATGGTACCTTGCGACTCTACCAGACCGGGTTCAGTTTCGCGCGGCGCCCCTTGTGGTTAACCGTGATGTTCATGCGCAATTTCTGTGTTGTCATGTTCGGATATCGGCGCGTGGATTCCTTTTGTTATGCAAGATTCGTTAAATGAAGGAGCATACGGCTTCGATACCATCTCCCTGGGGTATGGCGGCAGGTGCACGGTCTGGAACGGAATCAAACCGCGAGCTGCCCTAGTCGTTTCGCGAAGACATCGTAGTCCGCTTCCGTCCACAAGACGAACGTGACGAGGGTAACGGATGTCTCCCCGAGCAAGTGCTGGCGCACCGCGTCGAGCATCACATCCGCACACCTGTCGACGGGGAAGCCAAAGATGCCCGTCGAGATCGCGGGGAAGGCGATGGTTCGCAGGCCGTGCTCGTCCATCAGTTTCAAGGATTCGATGGTCGCGCTGCGCAGTTTCTGGTCTTCGTCCCCCTCGCCGTTCACCGGGCCGACCGCGTGGATGACGAACCGGGCCGGCAGGCGCCCGCCCGTCGTGATCACGGCGCCGCCGACGCGCGTGCCCCCGATCTCGTTGCATTCTTCTTGGATGGCGGGGCCGCCCTTGCGCCGTATCGCCCCCGCGACGCCACCGCCGAGGACGAGCTGGGCGTTGGCGGCGTTCACGATGGCGTCGGCGCGCATGTCGGTGATGTCGCCTTGCACGAGCGCGATCTTCTTGCCGTTGATCTCTCGCTCCATGCAATGGGATGGCACGTCCGCATATATCAATTCGAGAACAGCAACCTGGAACGCCACGTGAATGCCACGGCCGTGAACCATTTGCTATCGTGTCGCGAGGCGACGTTGGTCGATGATACCCGGTGCCAGAATTGAACCGGCGATCTCGCGCGTGCCTGGCACGCGTCGTCTTGCTTGACGAGCCGTGCTCGTGAATGCCGGCGGGGGGGATCGAACCCCCGAGTTTGCCGCGTTCTGACAGGCGCCACGTGATCCGTGGCGTTGATAAGCACGGTGCCGTACCACTTGGCGACGCCGGCAATGTAAATGGAGGGCATCACGGGATTTGCACCCGTGGTCGTCCGGTTTTGCGGACCGGTGCTTTCGACTGCTCGGCCAGATGCCCGTCCTCGGGAACTCGTTTATTCGTCGCTCGATCCCGCGCTCCAGGCGCGACGTGCCTGGCAAGGCGCGTCTCGCGCGTGCTATCATCGCATCGTGTTCCTTCCTCCGAGGTGCCGGTGCAAGATAGAGCCACCGGTGGGCTTCGATCCCACGTCTCCCCGCTTACGGGGTGGGTATCTTGACTGGACTAGATTACGGTGGCAATCGGATGGAGGGATCGGCGGGAATTCCTAACGTGCCGTAATTCGACGACGTTTTTTGAACCCGCGTCCTGGCGATTTACAAAAACGCTGCGATCGACTGCTACGCGACGATCCCCTCGACGATCTGTCGACGACGGAAAAGACCAGCGCACAGGAAGGAATCCCGGTAGAGAAAACAAGCGTGGATCGCGAAAAAAGCGGGATGGGACTCCCTCGTCGCGCGTGCTCAGGCACGCGCTATGACGCACGTGGTCACGACTGTCGTTGTACAGACGGTCGTTATAGCAGTAGATGTGTCTATAACGGGTGCCATCGTGATCCACGCTCGTGTTTTTAAATCTCCGGGTGATGGATGCGGGCCATGCATTTAAAGGTTTGTCCAACACCACGTCCTCCCCCCGGCACGCCCGCTCTCGTTCTGCCGCTCGTTGTTAAATCCGACCAATTAATTAAGTCGCGCCTCCGTCAGCATTGCGGAGGCGAGCATCCATGGAGAAGCAGCAGAAAGAGCGCATCTCGAAGGTGCTGGACCGCCTGGACCAGGTCCTGGAAGACCTCCTCGAAGCGCAGTTCGGGATCGAGGACGGGGACTGGAACAAGGCCATGAACACCATCGAGGACGGCTTTTCGAGGGCCAAGGCGTTCATTCAAAGGAATTGATCGGTGACCGGTTTAGCAACCCCACTCGAACTTCTCAGCTTCTCATCGTTGGTCAGCTGCGGGTCAATATTCGGTTCGAGTAGCCATCATCGACCAATACGGGCTCTCCTCCCCTCTGAGCCTCCCGGCGAACATCACGATCACGCGAACAAGTGAAAGAGATCCCCGAGAAGCGCAGTTCCTTCTTTTGCTGCAGGACTTCTACCATTCCGCCATTCGCTCCTTGCAAGACGCCCTCAAGGATGACCCGGCCAACGTCAATGCAGTAGACCTCCTTGGCGAGGCATTCCTTGGGGCGGTGAACGACGATCTCGACTTCACGGGTTTCAGCAGGAAGGACATGGGAAACGAGGATCTCAACGAGTGGGAAGCTGCTGCAGATGGAGAGAAGGAATGGTGTCGCCGGTATAACAATCTGGCTTCGATTTTAAAGGAGATTTTGAAATACCATGATAATTATCTTGAACACCACCCCGACGATGCGCGAATCCGAAAGAAACGTGATGCATTGTCACGTAGCCTTGATGATAAGGACTACGATGGTTATTCTCTTGTTGACAGCTTGAACCGTTGAGAAGAGTGGTAGTATGAGCTTGGGATGAGGGCATCGAAAGCGAAGTGATCTCCGCTTTTTGTCGGGAACGGGCAACCAGCCACCCGATCGTCCCACGTTTTTCCCTCGCGACCACGCGATTTCCATCGAATTTCATGGATCCCTTATAACCGCTTGCTCGATCGCTATGATGCTCTCCCTATCCGCCATCATGGTCGAGCGGCTCGTGCGCCCGCCCCGGCTCGATTGTTGAATGGCCCGTGGGATCATGCGCGAATTGGCGATAGACCGTGGCATCAACGACAAAAACACGCTTAAACAATGCCATCGAGGAAGAAATGCCCGTCGTTTTCCGGGATGAGTCGTTATCGTGCCTGAGGATTGCCGTATCGATCGGTAGAAACTTGGAGGCGCGGAATATCCTGTTCAACTTCACGCGAGAGTGGCTCGGGGTTTATATACTCTCGACAGACCACGTCACGCTCGTGTCATGCCAGATCCCCTCTGTCGCGTTTTGGCATTACCCCATAACAGGCACCAGGAGCATTTTCCTTGACAAGGGCCGCTGTTGTGACTTCATCGATGACCTGGATGCCGCGTGCCGCTCGGTCACGTTCAAGATGGCTCCCTCCCACGTGAAGCTTGTCGCCGGGGCACAACGGCTGAAGCTATCCATCGTGCAAGACCCGGTGGACGACGTCGACATGTTGATCAACTTGAGCTTCATGATCCCGTCGACGTTAGAATCGAGCACGGCACGCGATATCTGCACGTTTTCCCTCACGAAGACCGCGTTTCGCGACATCGTGAGGACCGCGAACGCCCTCCACGCCAACTTCATCATGGAGCGGGCCCCGACAGAGCCAACGACAGGGCCCAGCCAGGATTCCCCTTGCCCGTACGTCTGGATCGAGGGACGCGAGGATAAGGGCGAGATCGAGTTCATGCTCTCGGGGGAGACCCCGGATCGCGTGCACAGGGCGCCGGAACCCGTGAAGAGCTTCCATCTCGGCGATCGTGACATCTTCATCCACCGGATGAGCGGCACGTCCGGCGGCAAGTACGACGCGCGATACTTCAGGTACATAGCAGGCGTCGACGCGCTCACGCCGGCGAGCGAGGGCGGAAACGTTGCCCCCTTCACGGCGATCCTTGGGCTCGACAAGCCGCTCGTGCTCCAGGTCGGCCTCGAGCTGTCCCGCGTTGACTTCGTCATCGCCCCGGCCGTTCCCGAGATCATCCGCGATGAAGACGATGGCAACGATGGCAACGATGGCGGCCCGCCGGATTTCGATCCTGGCCCAGCCCTCCTCAAGAAAGCACGCGGTTTCATCGAGGACGAATATTTCAACGTGAATCCGCGCGAGTTCGTGAAGCATGTTGGGAAATACATCGACATGGATGAATGGGAGCTGCGAACCATCAGCCGGGTCAAGCATCTCGTCTCCAAGCGACCCATGGTAGCCAAGTTCGAGAACATCCGCGGCTGCATCTCGCTCGAGGACGCGTCCTTCTCGCTCTACGACGCGGCGTCCCGCCGGAAGTTCAAGACCGTGGCATGCCGCCACCTCGTCCTCCAGGAAACAGTCGGCAGGGACGGCGAGCCCTTACGGGCCGGGATCATCGGCTTCCAGCAACTACCACTCGTCCAGTCGGTCATCGCCACGGCGAACACGTGCACGCTCGGCAGCTACATGTCGTTTTCCCCGCGGATATTGATCGATTCCATCGAGGGCCGGTTCCCAGAGAAACAGCTGGCGGTCGAGATATTGCAAGAACTCGTCTTGAACATGTCCGAATCGTACGACAAGTACCAGCGCGTGTATTACTTGAGCTACATCCTTTACCTTTTCAAGCGGCTCGGGTCGAGAATCCTCGACCGCATCCGAAGCGAGCCATGGGACGACCAGTACCAGCGGATCGGCGCGTGGTTCTTGCCCGGTTGGGCAGGCCGGGGCAAGATGGCGGAGCATTTCCCGCAAGCGTGCTTCGACATGCTGGGCGTGGCGGCGCGAGACGACCCGTCGCTTCTTGCCGAGACGTACACGACCTTTCTCGTGTCGAAGGAAACGATGCGGGGTTTCCTGGACATCGCCGAGGACCCGGAGTTCATGGAGGACTCGTTCCAGCGGACGTTCCTCGAAGCGGTCATGATACAAAACGAGGCGGCCCTGGTGGAGCAGCCGGGCGCGCCCACGTCGCTATCCCAGGCAGCGAGGCTCGTGACCGCCGGCAAGGTCGACCAGCTGGACGCATTCCTGCTGTACCTCTATTATGAACTAGAAAACGCCTTGATCATCATAATGCACGCCGCGAAGGTGCCGAAGGGCGTGTACCGGGATGCCATCTTCCGGCATTTCAAGGGAAAGGCCAACTCCGTGGCGGAATGGGTCGGGGAACTCGACGCCCTCGCCTCGAAGGTCATCGCCCGCGCGGCATCGCGCGTCGAGCGGGCGCTGGTGCAGCTCGACGCAGTGAAGCTATACCTCCACGTCGACGGCGGCCTGGTGAAGGCGTCCCGCTCGCCTCTCGTCATCTTGCCATTCCTGGACATGTACAAGGGATTCCCCGGCATCGACGGGAATTTACGCGACGCGGAGGCGCGTTCCGCCCTCGACGTGCTGCGGAAGGTAGTGGTGGCGGTGATCGGGGACAACCTTGCGAAGATCATCGATTCAAGGAAATGAACCACGATTGAGCAACGACAGAACAAGAGAACGCGCCGTCGTGCAATCGGACGATCCGCTCGACAAAAAAATCAGATATTTAAGTGCCATTTTGCGCCGCGCAATCGATGCCGATGCCTTGAAGGCACTCATGCAGGACATCGGCTTCCAGCGGTCGATCGTGAACGTCAAGGCCGACCAGATGGCGCAATTCTTCGCCTTCAGGCATGCCGTCATCGATGGCCAAGCCTACATCCTGTGCCCCGTCCCGTTCTTCTATGACGAGGACCGCCATATCGAATCGGGCTTCGCCGTCGACGTGGATCGCGACCAGTTCTCGGTCTACGCCTACATGCACGACCATTCCACTGGCGAATCGGTCGTGATCTCGAGGCTGCCCCATTGCGTGTATCGTGCTATCACGCTCGACGCGGAGGGCTACAGCGTCATCGGCGACGAGGTTAAAGAGCTTTCTAACGAGGCGTCTGCCATTTTTTTCATCAACTCCCTCATCGCCGACCTCACCGTGAATGCGGCATCGCCCATCACGTTTTTCGATGACCAGCTGTACTTGCAGCTCATAGACCGGCTCTTGTCGATCAAGGATACGAAATGGATCAACCTCGTCGTCGTCGGGAAAAAGCTCGACCAGCTGCTGCGCCAGCTGGATGCCCTCGACGCGGGCGACCCGTTCTACGCCAACAACAAGCGGCGGATCTTTATGAACATCGTCAATCTCGTCTGGGGCAGCACGGGCATCCATTCACGTGGCGACCTCATGAAGCATATCAAGCCTGCCATTCTGCAGCAGCACGCGGGCACCTTGGGGGCATACCTCGCGACGCTGGAATTCTGGAAGTTTCTCCACGCGGAATTGAAGCAATTCTCCCGGGACAAGGCAAAGGTGCTGCTCGGCTTGTTGGAGACCGCGCGGATCGAAAACCTTGCTGAATTTTCCAAAATTTGCTTTGACTATTGCTTCAAACACCGCCAGGTGAGCCATGCCGATATATTATTAGATCTAATACCTCACATGAACGAGCAGGCCCGGCAGGAGAAGGCCGAACAGCTCTACAAGGATCTATTCCGCGCCGGCAGCATTGAGGACGCGATGGCGCTCTCGCTGTCCTCCGGCACGCGCCCGGCGCCCGACCTCCTCCAGCACCCAGAAACCGTGGCATTGGTCAAGGGATATTGCATCGAGCAAATACAATGGGGGCTGGACCCGCTCCCGATCGCGCGGCTGATGGAAGCCTGGGGCATCTGGCTGGGCGGCGCGTTCGCGGACGACACTTACTTCACCTTGTTGGACTGCGGCCGGATAGCCGGCGCCGTCGCCTTCTCGATGCTGACGGGCACGCGCCCGCGAGCGGACATGCTCCGGGATCCCCTCATCGCCGCGAACCTGGAGTATTTCCTGAAATCCGCGGGCACCACCAAGCCGGGCGCCGATGCTGCGAAGCGGGTCATGGAATGGATGCAGCCACGGCCTTGACATGTCTACGCTGGATGCTTACCGAGAGAGACCGGCATCGATGGCATCCATCTGCATGCATTAATTGGGACGATGCGAAGGAATTATAATGACGTGGTGAGAACGTGCCGCCGCAAAAGCTGTTCTGGTTGAACATCATCACCATTGGTTCCTTTATCCTCTACGCTGCCGGCATCTACATCCAGGTTGCCTTCCAAGGCATCACGTGGGGGAACATTGCTGTCAATCTCGCGCTCCAGGTGCTCGGGAACGAGCTCGGAACGGTCGTCGTCGTGGCCGTGGGGGCGTTCATCTTGATCCTCCTCTACCTCTTGCCGAAACTGCACGTGGTCGACGTTTTCTTGTGCTGGTTCTGGATCCTGTCGCTCTACCAGTGCGCCGCCAACTCGTTCCTCCAGTTCTGCGGCCTGCCCGACGAGCCCGTCAACCAGTTCTTCAAGATCCTGTTCCCGGCGGCGTGGTATCCTGTCAAGGAAATCGTGTTCATCATCGCCTCGATCGGCCTCACGGTGCTCTGGGTGCGCGAGGTCATGAAACGGAAGTTCCAGCGGTACGAGATTTTCCTGATACTACTGCTATCGTCGGTCATGATCGTGACGACGGCGCTGAGCCAGGTCATGTTCCTCAACGCGTGATGTCAAGCACGCGGCGGCTTCTGGCTCCTGGCATAATAGACCCGCGACGCGCGGTCGATGAGGCCGGGGAACAATTGCTGGCCGGCCACCGCGAGCTTGGCGAACGTGGTGGGGTTGCTAAACAGTCCAGTTTTTGCTAGACAAAGTTGGACACGGTGTGGATGATATCCCGGTTTATGGGCCATGATTGGATGATGCATGGCATCATGACATCATGCGTGAGGATCGGCATCGCCGCGTCGATGATAGGAGTGTGCACCCGGACGATACGGCGATGGGATGCAGCGGGGAAGATCACGTGCATCAGGACGCCGGGAGGGCACCGGCGGATATCGTTGATCGTCATCGAAGGCCAGCAAGCACG
>JAUQYZ010000162.1 GCA_030587475.1 Candidatus Sigynarchaeum calidifontis | reverse complement strand
TTCGGTTCGTGTACACGCCGAAACATTGCTCGTGGCTAAACCAGGTGGAATGCTGGTTCAGCATCCTCGCCCGCAAACTATTGAAGCGCGAGACCTTCACGTCAGTTGAGGACTTGAAGCGGAAGATCCTCGCTTTCATTGCCTATTACAACGAGACCATGGCGGAGCCGTTCAAATGGACGTACAGCGGCCGGCCGCTCGCCACGGCGTGAGATCACGGGATCTCGTCGACAACGGGTGAACAAGACGATCTATAGACAAAAAACACGACTGAGGGGTGATGGGCTAACGTTAACTAGGTAGGGACTTAAGGATTAGTGCACTAGTTTCAAGTCTGCCATTTTAGATCATCTAACTGTTTTTTTCGCTATGCCATATCGTTTCCATAGCTATGGTCGCAATTCTAATATTTAAGTATGGTGGTTTTTTCACTAAAGTCAAGCCATTTATTAGCGCAAACTATTTAAATCTATTCTCGTGAATATTTACATGCGCTATTCGAGCGGCGATCCGTGGTGATTTTCGCTAGCTCCGATAACGGTTCGATTGACCCGAATCCAAGGATGATAACCCGTGGACAAGAACGGCTGTTCCTTCGAGGAACTCGATCCCAAGGACAAGACAATATTGACCGAGATCCAGAAAGACGCGAAAATCACCATTGCAGCATTATCTAAAATAACTGATCTGTCCCAAACAGCAGTTCGTGCTAGACTAGACAAGCTCAACAAGTCATTCGTCCGTGGTTACCATGCGCTGCTCGATTGCAGCAAGATGGGTTACCGCGAAGCACTCCTCGCCTCGCTACGTCTCAACTCCACGCTCTCACTCGCCGGGATCAAGGAACGGATAGACGCCATGCCTGAGATAAAGTTCGCCTACATAACCACCGGTGACTATCCCGTCTTCGTCATGGCCAAGTGCCTCGGTCACGACCACGCCATGCGGCTCATCGAGCAGCTGCGCAATTTACCAGGCGTGGAGGAGGTCAAGACGCAGATGGTGCTCGATCGCATCAAGGAAGACCCGACGGTCATCATCCCATGATTATGTGACGCTATACTGCTGTCATCATCTCTTGACAAGGGGGAACTATTAAAGCGACTACTCTGATTGAGTCCTTAGCGAAACGCCATGAGCGACACATCACTGGACAACCGGGGCAAACGCCTGGTTTACGTGTCGAGTTGCTTGTTGAACCAAAACAGGCGATTTCCCGGCATCGCAGTGGCGAACGGGGCAATCTCGGCATTGGTCGATGCCTTGAACGAGCGCGGAATCGGGATAGAACAACTGCCTTGCATGGAATCCCTGGAATGGGGCGGGGTCTCGAGAAGATTAGTGTTCAGGTTTCTCCCGCTGCTCTATAACAAGGGAAGTACACCTGTCGTGAACCTATTCGGGAGGGCCTGGCTGGCAAGGTACAAGGGCGCTTGCCGCGCTCGCGCGAAAGCGATCGCCCGCGAGATCGACGGGTGGCAGAGATCGGGGTACGCTGTTCTTGGCATCATCGCAATGGACGACAGCCCGACGTGTGGCGTGACACGCACGCTCGACTTGCTCTCGGCGGTGCCAGCATCGAAAGACCGTGGCGTTTCCTTGGCAGACTGGGAAGCACCCAGATTCGACAAGATGCGGGTGGTCGTTCCATCTCTCCTCGTGCCGGGGAGGGGCATCTTCACCTCGGAACTGGTGAAATGGCTGGAAAGAAGGAAGATGAGCATCCCTATCGTCGGTTTCAATCCGTGGGACGTGCATGGACGGGAAGTCAACCGGATCATCCAATCATTAACCGGTTAAAGAACGAGAAAGATCGAAACGCGCGTTCTAGGTCGCGCCATCGATTTTTTCAGCAATCAACGCCACAGCCGATTCTAACACGGGCAATTCAAGCCCCTCGGTCAAGGATAAGCCCATCGATTCATGCTCTCGCAACGCCGGCTCCTCTAGCAGCTCCCCCAGGATGACAACGCCTTCCTTTTCCACCCAAGCCGGTATTTTTACCGCCGCACCATGGACCACCTTGTTCACCACGAGCCCGGCACGCTTGTACTGGGTGAAGCGCCGTGCGGATGCAAGGATGGCCTCGCCAGTAGCGAAACTGCGGGCAGAAGGATCCGTCACGATGATGATATATTCGACCGTCCCGATGACTTGCCGGTGAATCTGTTCCAGCCCCGCCTCGCAATCGATGATGATAGAATCGTATCGCCCGGCCAGCTCCCTGATGACGGAACGCAAGAGCGTGTTGCTGGGGCAGAAGCAACCCGCGCTGGCTGGCTGGCCCATGACCAGGAGATCGTAATCGGCACCTTTCACGACGCTCCGGTCGACGATCGAGCCGATTTCGCGAGCGATTATCGCTTTCTCCCCGGCGTCCCCCCGCGCGGCCACGCCGATCAGCTCCGCCCGGATGCTCTCCATCGTATGCTCCGGAGTGATCCCGAGGGCGCGGGCCAGGTGGCTCAGCGCGGGGTCGGCATCGATGAGCAACGGGTGCCGTCCCCTCGCGATCAAGGCACGGGCGAAGATAAACGCGAACGTCGTTTTTCCCACGCCCCCCTTGCCGGTGATGGCGAAAACCCGGAACTTTTGCGGGTTGTCGTGCTGGGCGTGCACCATGCCGGCCATATCAAGGTCACGTTCTAGTCCGCGGTTAAATCCTTTCTCATCCGGATGATGTCCCGCAGCTCCTCGCAGATGCGCTGGTACTCGCAATCCGCGCATTCCCACTCGAACTCGCAATCCTCGCGGGACTTGAGTCTTTGCGCTAGCTTTGCCCGCAAGGCCGCGGCCATGTCGGATCTAATCGCTTGGGTGATTTTTTTCAGGGCGATGATCGTGTTCGGGCTGGCGGTGAGAAAGATTACCTCCACCGATTGAATGAAATCGGCGAACTGCTCCCGGAAAAGTTGGATAAACGCGTGACCTAGGTGGCGGAATGATATTTCCCTCTTGAAGATAGCCTTGCTCAATGTGAACCTGATCTCCCTGGGAATGGAGCACTGCGCGAACCCCTCGATCTGGTCGGTCACCTGGAGACCCCGGCGCAGTTCCCTGACGCGGTCAGGCGTCAGGCCGGCACCCCATGCCACGACGACGAGCGCGAAGGGCACCACGGACCCCGATAAGCGGGGAATGTCCGGACCGACCAGCGTGACCCGGCCATCGTGCAGCGCCCGCGCGCCCGGGGCGACGATGAGCAAGGCCGTTGACGGCGTGGCGTAATCACCGAAATGGATCTGGACCTCGTCCTCTGGGAGCACGCCACTCCAAGCCCCTGGACCGACCCGCATCGGCAAGCCGGCGCTTTGCGCTGCCATTTCTGAGGTCACGTGCCATATAGAATAGTCCTTGCTTTCCAACTTTGCTTGTTCGACGATTCGCCGGAAATCCTCCATGCACGCGATCAGCCCTGGAAATTGATGAAAGATTGGGGGAGCAACGCGCCATTTATAACGCGCGGTCGAGCAGCTCGACCAGGTCCACGATGTCGAGGGCGGAACCGGCCTGGGCGTTAGCGTCCGAGAGGTTGGTCTTGCAGAAGGGGCACGTGGAAACGATGGTACTGGCCCCGGTCTGGCGGGCTTCCTCAACGCGCTCGCCGGCTATCTGCACTGCCCACTCCGGATACCCGATCTTGACGCCACCGCCTGCCCCGCAGCACCAAGAGGAGGTCCGGTTGCGCGGCATCTCACGTAGCTCGATGCCGGGGATTTTTCGGAGCAGCTCCCTCGGTGCCTCGAACAATCCCATGTGGTGCCCGAGATGGCACGGGTCATGGTAGGTGACGCTTTTCGCCGCCACGCTCGTGGTAGCTTTTCCCTGGAGGGCTTTCAGGACCGCCGGCGTCAGTTTCTGGTTGATGTACTCCGAGGAGTGGAGGACTTCCCCGTGCAAGTCAACGCCGAACTTGGTAAAATCCTTCTTCATCGTCCGGTAACACCCCGAGCACGACGTGATGATCGTCTTGGCGCCCGTCGCTGCCATAACTTCGGCATTGTGCCTCATGAGGTCGGCCACGATGTCGATCTGCCCCGTCCGGAGCAGCGGTGACCCGCAGCACCGCTCGTCCACGACCGTGAAGTTGACCCCGAGCTTCTGGAGGACCGAGAGCGTCGCGTCGCGTAGCTGCCGCTGGCGATAGTTGGACGTGCAGCCGATGAAGTAGACCACGCTGGCCGTTTGGGGCAAGTTGTACTTGGCCCGGATCTCGGCGTTGTCCGAATGGGGTTCGCCGTAGGGATTGAAATGCTTGGCGACGGCGGGTAAGAGCTTCGCTTGCTTCGCGGGCGCGCCCACGGACTTGACCGCGAACTCCCGCAGCGACTCGATGATGTCCACGATCTGGTCCTGCTGGGGAGCCTGGCAGCTGTCCCCGCACGCGCCGCACGCGGTGCACGCGAAGATCGGGTGCAGGATATCTTCCGTCCACTCGAGCCGGCGCGTGAGCAAGCCACGTGCTAAGCGGATGCGCCCCGATGCCCAGTAGGACTCGAACTTGAAATGCTCGCCGGACGGGCAAGTCGGCGTGAATTCCCTGAAGGCATACTTGCACGTGTTGCAGCGGATGCACCGGTCTAGTACCACCTTCAGTGCTTCTTGGGACGACCGGGACAGCCGCGAGATGTCGGCGAGTTCCATCTAGATACCCCACCTCCCCGGGTTGAAGATCCCGTTCGGGTCCATGAACCCCTTGACCTTCTTGAACAGCGCGAGCCAGTTCGGGTCGATGTGCTCCTTGAGCTTGTTGCACATCCACACGGGAGTCTTGTACGGGATGCATCCGTAGCTCACGCCGAGGTCGAAAAACTCCTCCATCGCCTTCCTTGCGCGGTCCTCCTCGGAATCCTTCTTGTAGCGGATGATGGGGCGGAATATGCCATAATGCCCCGACTTCATGATCTTGGAATAGACAAAGGCTGGGAAGTTGTACTTGTGGAAGATGGCGGTCGCTTTCTCGAAGAGCACGCCCAAATGCTCCGGCGGCGCGTACGATCCGAACCACGTCAAGCCGGAATATTCCACGAGCGGGGTGATCACGCCCGGCAGGTCGTAAAAGACCCTGGTTCCCTCGCCAACCAGCGAGGCGAACGTGTCGAACCCCGTGAGAAAGACCTTGTTGCCATGTTTTTGCTTCACTTTTGCCAGGACGTCCTGCATTATCTCGTGCTTCGCTTCCAGGTGCTTCTGCGTCAGTGCCGACACGGGGATAAGCAAGGCGAAGTCGGGCTCCTCGGGAACCTTTATCGGCGTGGGGATGCCGAGTGCCATCTTTGCCACCTCGACCGACACCGCCGAGATGTCGTCGATGATCTCTGCCCGACCCAGCTCGCGCATGAACTCCGCCGTGGTCTCGTATCCATAAGCAATCCCGAGGTAGGCCGTCTCGATGGGCCGCCGCGGCCACAGCTGGACCGCGCACTTGGTCACGATGCCGGTCATCCCCTGCCAGTTCACGAACAAGCCCAGCAGGTCCGGCATAGGGTACCGGGAATACCAGTTATCCGCCCGGAACTCCTTGCTGAGGAAGCACGACCCGACGCGCGCGACCGTGCCGTCGTAAAGGACCACCTCGACGCCGTTGATCCAGTCCCCCATCGACCCGTGCGCGCAAGACATGTTGTTCATGCCGGAGAGGAGCGCGTTGCCAACGGCGCCACTGAATGGCGGAGCGAAGGGATAGGAGTACCGGAGGCCCGGGTGGTGTTCATCGAGGTATTTCTTCAACTGCCCGAACGTAACACCTGGCTCCAGGATCGCGTACATGTGCGACTCGTGGACGTGGAGGATCCGGTTCATGCGCTTGGAGAAGTCGACGATGATCCCGCCCCGCTCCGGGATGGTCAACCCGCCGATGTTGTTGCCGGAGATGTAGGGGACCAGGGGCACCCCGGCCTCGCTTGCCATCTTAACGACCGCCACCACCTGGTCCACGGTCTCAGGCAAGACCACGAAGTCGGGCATGTGGGGCTCGCATTCCGTCGCGTCGTAGGAATAGGGAAACAAGTCGTGTGCCTTGTCCGTGACGTTCTCCTGGCCGAATATGCCCACGAGGCGGCCCTTGATCTCGGATCTCTTATGATCGGTGAGTTTTTCCATGTCGTGCTCCACGCTCCCCCGCGATTCTCAATGCAGGGAGTATTATTTTCAAGAACTTTAGCAAGGTTCCCACGTGCCACGCCTTCTTCACCTTCAATTGCCCCTTCAAGAACGCGCGGACGGGACTGGTTCTGCCGTCGGCGAGGGCGATGATCGTTTCAAGGGACATCGAGACCATCACGTCGAAATTTGCATCGATGCCGGGCTCGATCTGGATGCCTTTCTCGTGGAAGTGTATGGAGACAGCGTACAGGCCGACGAGTTCGATCACGACGGTCTTTTCCCAGTTGGCGATGAGGGGCTCCAGCTCCCCGCGACCCTCGATGTAGCCGAGGAGGTTCCGGATACCGAGTCCAAGGATGTCCTGGGGCTCGCTTATTTTTGTCATATGTCCATAACATCGATTCAAGGTAATAAAAGGCAGTCAGACACGAATTTTCAAATATGCTGAGGGCGATTTGCCTAATCATCTTAGCATCATTCATGGCGTGGGACGATGGGCATCGAGGCTGACCAAGACATCCGAGACCAGGCAAGGGCGTCAAGCCTCGGCCGGCTTTTCCAGATGTTGACGGACATTTTTGGCCAGAAAAAACAGATGTCAACCCTCGCCAAGATCGATGGCGCGGAGGTTCTGGCCGTGTTCCCGTCGCTCGGGGATCGCTATGTCACCTGGAAGGTCTCGAACTGCCACATCCTTCCATTCATGAACAAGTCCGACCACGCAGCAGCCCGGATCGTGTTCAACGTCCCGCGGGATGCAATCGTGCCACTCATCGTCGACGTGATACGTACGAAGGCCAACGTGCCAGGGTTATTCAAGCTCGTGTTCAAGTACGTGCTGACCGGCAAGGTGAAGTTGAAGGGATCTTTGACCACCGCCTTGAAGATCATCATGGCACTGATGGTCGGCGCCCATCCCATGTACACGGAAGAAAAGCGGCTGCGATCGGGTTAAGAGGAGGGACAAACCGTGCTGAAATCTGAATTCATCGAGTTCGCGAAGGAGCTCAAGAATCCCCACGTCGCCTCGTGGAAGGCGCACGGCGGAAAGGTCGTTGGGTTCTATTGCACGGACATGCCAGAGCAAGTCATTCACGCCGCGGGAATGCTTCCCTTCCGCATGCGCGGCACGACCAACCAGGACTACACGTTGTCCGACGCCATCCTGTCCCGCTTCAACTGCACGTTCGTCCGCTCCGCCCTCAACTTGGCCATGGGAGGACGCTATGATTTCCTCGATGGCCTGGTCGTGGGCAACACGTGCGATCACATCCGCCGCATGTACGACATCTTCGGCAAGAAACTTGCCTTCGAGCCGCGGTTCTTCCTGTCCTTACCCCACGTGTTCTCCGAGGAGGGGCACGCGTGGGCGAGGGACGAGATCGAGCGGTTCGTCCAGCAGCTTTCCAAGGCTTATAAAGTTACCATCACGACAGCGGCGCTGAAGGATGCCCTCGAGGTGTACCGTGCGAACGCCCGATTGATGAAGAAGATTTGCGATATGCGCCAGCAGGACGAGCCCGGGATCAGCGGCACGGATTTCATCAAGATCGCCGTGGCGAATAGTTCCGTGCGCAAGGACTATGCCAACGAGCAACTCGGTGAATTATTGCACGCCATCGAGGCAAAGCCACCGATCAAGAACGCCCGGGCGCGCCTCATGGTGGCAGGGAGCTTCGTCGATAACCCGGATTTCATCGAGGTGCTCGAGCACGCGGGGGCAGTCGTCGTGGCGGACTCGCTGTGCATCGGCGCTCGGTCGTTCTGGGATGCGGGCATCGAGAAAGACGTCCGTGCATCGCAGACCGATCCCCTGGACGAACTGGTGACAATTTGCTACGAGCGGAGCTTGTGCCCCCGGATGATGGGCGGGCACGCCGGGCGGTTGAAATACATCCAAGATCAAATCCGCGATGCACACGTGGACGGCGTGATATTCGAAAGGATGGAGTTCTGCGACCTTCACGGGTGCTCGAACATGATGCTCCAGCACGTCCTGGAGAGCTCGGGTGTGCCCGTCCTGAGCCTCGACCGGGAGTATTCCCTCGGCGACACGGGGCGGTTCAAGACCCGGGTGGAAGCATTTCTTGAAAAAATAGGGGGATGACACGTGCAAGAAACCATGATGAAGGCGCCACGTGCGCCGAAGCCGATCAAGCCCATCGAGATCTTGCACGAGGGGGTTACCAACACGTGGGAACTGGTCGACGGGGCCATTCCCAAGCATGAAATGCCCCTTTTCAGGTCGTTCTTGAAGGCGCTCAAGTCGTCCTTGGAGGACATAATGACCAAGGCACGCAAGGGGCTGCCGCTCATCGGGACACACTTCGCGTTTCCTTCAGAGCTGTTTTTCGCGTACGATTGCGCCCCGCTGTGCTTCGAGGCCATCTCGTACCTCCCTTCGGCTCTCTTCACGGAAGGCGCCGAGCCCTTCTACGACCTCGCCAATAACTTCGGGCACCCCTACCACACGTGCTCCGCCCAGAAGGGGGTCATCGGGATGGCACTTAAAGACAACTTTTTCGACGTGGATGCCATCGCTGTGCCCACTGCTCCTTGTGATAACACCATGGCGAGCTATTCCTTCTTCTCCGAGGTCAAGAAGGTGCCGACGGTCGTCGCGGACATGCCGACCTACCACGACAAGCGGGGGTATGACTACTTCGCGACCGAGCTCAAGAACATGGTCAAGAAAGTGGGTGCCATCATCGGCCAAGAACCGAACTTCGAGGGGATGCGCAAGGCAGTGGGCCACAGCTCCAAGGCCATCGAGTACCTGGCCGAGATCAACGATCTGCGCGCGGCCGTCCCTTGCCCTACCGAGTCGATGCTCAATCCCCTCGGCTCTTGTGCCCAGAACTTCTTCGCGGGCCGCGCGGAAAAGGAGAACTTCTATCGCGACGTCCGCGACGTCGCCAAGGAGCGCGTGAAAAAACACGAGGGTCCCCCTGGCGTCGACGAGAAGATACGGGCGTTCTTCCCGTACATGAGCGTGTTCTTCGACGTGAGTCTCTGCGAGTGGATGGACCGCGAGATCGGCATGGTCAACGTGAGCGACTTGTTCAATTACTTTTTCTTCGATCCAATTCCACCAACGGCGAGCGTGGACGAGATATTTAACGGGCTCGCCCGGCAATCGATGGAATACCCCATGACGCGCCAGAGCGAGGGATTCGTGGACTACTTTCTGGAGGATTCCGTGTTCCTTGCAAAGAAATTCAAGGCTGATTGCGCCATCTTCTCCGTGCACATCGGTTGCAAGCAATCCGTGTCCGTGGTGCAGATGATCCGCGAGACCCTCCGCGACGAGGTCGGGATCCCGATGCTCACGCTCGAGCTCGACATCGGCGACAAGCGCATGACTCCCGCAGAGACCATCAAGAAGAAGATCGAAGAGTTTTCGAAGACACTTTTGTAAGGCCGAGAGGGATGGCTGGAACCATGCTTTACTGCGGGATCGACGTCGGATCGACCATGTGCAAGGCGCTGGTCATCGACGGCGCGCGCAACGTCCTCGCGACCAGCATGCAGCATGTTGGCGGCAATCCAGATGGTGCCGTGGATGCCAGCCTGGACGCGGTGCTGAAGGTAGTGAAGGCCAAGCGGAAGAACCTCTCGGGTCTTCTTCTCACGGGTCGGAACTGCGCGCAAGTCTCTGGAAAGGATCCTCGCGAGTCCGACTTGAAGTGCCTCGGGGCCGGTGCATTCGCCATCGCCCCGTCCACGAGGACCGCCATCGACACGGGCAGCTTCACGAACAAGGTCATCCGCCTGGATAACCGAGGACGCATCGTGGATTACCAGACCAACGACAAGTGCGCCGCGGGGGCTGGCATGTTCCTGGAGCTCGTGTGCAAGTCCCTTGATTTGTCGATCGACGAGATCGGGACCGTTGCCCTCTCTGCCAAGAAGCCGGTGCCCGTGACGTCGCAATGTAGCATCTTCGCGGAATCGGAGGTCATTTACTTGATGAACGAAGGTGTATCCGTCCCTGACATCGCCGCGGGTGCTTGCATCTCGGTCGTGGGGCGCTTGATCCCGCTCGTGGCGAAGGTAGACGTGGAACAAGACGTCATCCTCACGGGCGGGGTCGGCAAGAACGTGAAAGTGGTGCAAGCCCTCGAAGAACACCTTGGAATGAAGATGGCCACCTACCCGCTGGATCCCCAGTTCGTGAGCGCGTTCGGGGCGGCCGTGATAGCACTCGAGGGGGCGAACAAGGCGTGAAGTACGCGGGCATCGACATCGGATCGCTCACGGGCAAGGCGGTCATCATCGAGGACGGGCGGATACTATCGAGCGAGGTTGTGTACGTGAAGCGGAACCCCGTCCAGACGTCCGAGGAAGTGTATCGACAAGCACTGGCGAGGATCAACCTCGCTCCTGGTGACATCGCGTTTTGCGTGGGCACGGGGTACGGGCGGGAAAAGATACCGTTCGCCAACAAGACCCTCAGCGAGATATCGTGCCACGGCAAGGGCGCCCACTCGTGCGACCGCGCGATCCGCACCATCATCGACGTGGGCGGGCAGGACTGCAAGGTCATCACGCTCGACGAAACCGGGAGCCTCAAGGATTTCATGATGAACGAGAAATGTGCTGCCGGGACCGGGCGTTACCTCGAGCTCATGGCAGACCTCCTGGGTCTCACCCTGGACGAGCTCGGTACCATCTCGCTGAAGGCCCGCACGCCGATCCAGCTGACGTCCATTTGCAGCATCTACGCGCAGGCGGAGGTCTTGCAACTCATCAGCCAAAAATCACGGAAGGAGGACATTGCCGCTGGCGTCAACAGTGCCATGGCCGAGCGGACGGCGGCGCTGGCCAGGAAGCTGGTACTGCGCGAGAAGATGGCCGTGACCGGGGGCGTGGCGAAAAACAAGGGCGTGGTGCAGAACCTGGAGCGCATCTTGGGCATCAAGTTCACGCCGCTGCCCGTGGATCCCCAGATCATCGGCGCACTCGGGGCGGCGTACATCGCCCAAGAAAGCCACAAGCAGTGAAACGTATTAAAGGCTACAAACCAAGCTCGAGGCCAACTCGAGAGTATCTCGGATGTGGCGATGGGTATGAAACCAAAGACTGTGCTCGTGACGGGCGCGGCGTCCGGCATCGGCCGGTGCATCGTGGACGTGCTCCTCGCACGCGGTGACCGTGTTATCGCGTGCGACATGAATGCGAACGCGCTCAAGGCATTGGAAGGCCGCGAAGGCATCAAGACGATCGTGATGGACATCACGAAACAAGCCGACATCGACAAGGCCGTCGAGACCGTCCGCCAGAGCGGCTGGCAGCTGGATGGCCTCGTTAACAATGCTGGCATCGCCCTCGGGGGCCCGCTGGTCGAGCTGCGGGACGAGGTCATGCAGAAGCAGTTCGACGTGAACGTCTTCGGCGTGTTCCGGGTCACCAAGGCGTTCTTTTCCCTACTGCTCGAGACCAAGGGACGAGTCGTGATCATGGGCTCGATCAGCGGGCATTTCACGGCGCCCTTCGTCGGCCCCTATAGCATGACCAAGCGAGCGATGGAGGGGTACGCCGACGCGCTGCGCCGGGAACTCGACCCGCTCGGGATGCACGTGTCCATCATCGAGCCTGGCGACGTGAAGACGCCGCTCTGGGACAAGGCGAAGGGGATGGCGGCCGAGATCGCACCCACGATCAGCTCCTTGTTCCGCGAACGGGCGACGCGCGTCGTCGAGTACGGCATCAAGAAGGCGATCGAGGAAGGGCTCGAACCCAGGCAAGTTGCCGACAAGGTCGTCGCCGCGCTCCACGCGCGAAAGCCGAAGCCGAGATACCCGGTCAACAAGTCGCGGCTCATGGCGTATCTCATGACACACCTGCCGGATGGCATGCTAGATGGCATAATCCGAAAGATGTAAAAAGGGAGGGGAAGATAGAGGAGATACAATGAAGAAAACAGAAAACGCTCAGATTAAGGCGCTTGTAAAAGGCCACCATTGAAATTTTTGCTCTCGAGTGTCACGAAAGAGAACAAGCACGATGATGTCGATGCGGGCGAGCTTGTTGGAAAAGAGTTCGGGTTACAGTTCGTCTCCAGCGAGAAAGAGTTAACCGACGGGATGACGACGCCCGGTAGCATCTATCTCTCCTTGCAAGGAGTAAAGGAAGGAATACAACAATCTAATAGACAAGATTAAAGCGCCTTCACGCCCTCGGCAAAGGAGAAGACGAGATCCTTCCAGCCCGTCTCCATAACCCCGCCGAGTCCCCCTTCACCTTCCTTGTCCACGATGTTGATGCCCAGGACGCCAGCCATCGATTTTGCCGCGGGCACTTCCTCCATCAATGCCTTCCACTTGGGCTCGATGCTGGTCCAGGCGAACTTGGGCGGGGTTTCCGCGTCATTGACCGCGTGCGTTCCCCAGACGCCGACTTTCTTGACCTGGAGCCCCTTCGACTTGAGCATGCGTGCGAGTTTTTGTGCCCAACCTTTTACCGTGAACGAAATCATCCCTGCTCGCGGGGGACCGCCGAAGAGCAAGATGTCTGGCTTGGATTCCGCCACTTCTTTTGGCGAAACGTCCTTGGCATGGTGCACGTGCACCTCGTTCCCTTCCTTGAAGAGGCCCGCGAGGGCCTCGGCGACCTGCTTGTTGTTTCCGTACTTTGAATCATAGACGATCCAAACGTTCATGTCGTTCCACCTTCGATAGAATAGAGGAGAGTTGATGAGGAAACCATGAATCAATGGGGTTGCTAAACAGTCCAGTTTTTGCTAGACAAAGTTGGACACGGTGTGGATGATATCCCGGTTTATGGGCCATGATTGGATGATGCATGGCATCATGACATCATGCGTGAGGATCGGCATCGCCGCGTCGATGATAGGAGTGTGCACCCGGACGATACGGCGATGGGATGCAGCGGGGAAGATCACGTGCATCAGGACGCCGGGAGGGCACCGGCGGATATCGTTGATCGTCATCGAAGGCCAGCAAGCACG
>JAUQYZ010000152.1 GCA_030587475.1 Candidatus Sigynarchaeum calidifontis | reverse complement strand
CGTGCTTGCTGGCCTTCGATGACGATCAACGATATCCGCCGGTGCCCTCCCGGCGTCCTGATGCACGTGATCTTCCCCGCTGCATCCCATCGCCGTATCGTCCGGGTGCACACTCCTATCATCGACGCGGCGATGCCGATCCTCACGCATGATGTCATGATGCCATGCATCATCCAATCATGGCCCATAAACCGGGATATCATCCACACCGTGTCCAACTTTGTCTAGCAAAAACTGGACTGTTTAGCAACCCTCGCTCATGGACACGATGAGCCCCCGTTTTGAACCCTTCTCGAGGAGCTCGATGAAGGCCGCGTCGCGCTTTGCACTCTTCTCGGCCTCGACGGTTAAATTGTAAGAAATCGTGTAAGCAGTCTTTTCATGCAAGATAGTCGACCGGATGCGGCCGAGGCTCTGCTCGTACCGTTCGAGGGAGATCGTCGACCCGTAGTAGAAAGCGATGTCCGCCTCGGGAAGGTCGGTACCCTTCTCGATGAGCCGCTCGCTGGCGACGAGAACCTTGATATCGTCCGACGTCTTGAACCGCGTTATCTGCTCGTGTTGTTGCTCGCCGCTCATCTTGCCGTGCACCAGCACGGCTTGCACGCCACCGTTGGCGGGATCGTTGAGGATCTCGTGGATGTGCTCGACCATGTTGACGAAACGGGCCATGATCAGGATCTTCTTCCCCTCGGCGAGGGCGAGCCGCTTTGCCCAGTAAACGAGCTTCTTGTCCTTCTCGGAGAGGAAGAACTTGTCATTACGTAACATGTCCACGCGTGCCGTGATCAAGGCGTCGATCTGCTTGAACGCGTCGCTTGCGGTCAAGAACGAGTTCTTAACGCCCTTGACGAACTTGTAAAACGATTGTACCGTGTCCTCGAGCAACTTTTGCCGTCCTACCGTCAGCAACAAGTATGCCGACGACGTGGTCGTGTACCGCTTCATGGTCTCGTCGACGTCACCTTGGGCCATGCCTCGCTCCTTGAGCCGCGCCACGATCCGATCTCGCAGGTCCTTCTTGGCGAGGAACTCGGTCACAAACAAGAGGATGCGGTCGCTGGGCAGGTCTGGGCTATTCGTGGCATCCTTGTACGCTTTCTTGATCGTGGTCAAGGCGGATGACTTGAGTTCCTGTATCAAGGTATCTAGCTTGGAGATCTCGTCGTCGATAACGCGGATCTTCTTGAGAATGATCGATGGACGGTAATCTTCGTAGTCTTCGCCCGTGGGAGTGATCTCGGCGACGTTCTCATTCCCACCGAGGCGCTCGATGAGGATCTCGCGCTTGGCCTGCTGCGTCACCGATGCCGTGAGGCCGATCGTGATCACGCCCGATTTCGGGTCGAGGATCCGCAGCAACGTGAGCACGGGCTCGAACGTCGCGTTCATCCGGTAGTACCGGGGCGAAAACTCTTTCTCGAGTAACATCTCGACTTGTTGTGGCTGGATCTCGTAGCGTTGCGCCATGTCTTGCAAGAACGCGTCGTAATCATCGACGTTGAACATCTTCTTGATGTATGCACGCGTTTCCTCTTTCGTGCGTTTCTTGCCGTAGGATTGCGCGAGCACGTCGAGAACCTCGTCGATGATGACGACCTTGATCTGCTGGAGGATGGACTTGTCGAGCTTCTGGGTCGCCGCCGACCGCGCGATGACCGCGTTGGTGAACAAAACGGGCGTCGCGAAGATGAACCGCGACATCGCCGCGTGCTGCCGGACGAGATGCGCCGGGTAATCTTGCCCCTCGGGGAGGATGAACAAGTTTCCGTAATTGCCGAGACCCGCGCTCGATGCCATGTCGTGCAGCTGGTGCTTCAACTTCCGATCCGCGACGAGGAACAACACTTTATCATCTGGCTTGAGGTATCCATTCTCGACGAGGTGCTGGATCGTGATGATGGCGATGAGGGTCTTTCCCATGCCGGTGGGGAGGTAGCAGATGATCTTGTGGATACCATCGTCGATTTTCGCGATGATCTGGTCTCGCGCGTTTTCCTGGTAATCCCTTGGTTGCAAAACGTGCATGGATCTCGAGGGGATCATTGGTCATGACGGTATAAATCATTACCGCGCCACGTGCTGTCATTCCGGGTAGAAGCGGCCGGAACGCCGACAGAAATGCAAAATAAAGAGAGACAATTGAACGCGTGTTAGTTCATAAAAAGGAACGCTTGCTCGTAATGGAGCGCGTGGTTTTAAATCGCCGGATTCTGCACGGCTCCGATGAACATCATCGCGCCCGTAATGCGTTCCCGGATGTAAAAAAAGAACGGGTGGTTTGCCGTGAAATGCAAAGGTACTCCAAAGCCAGGGATGACCACCGTTGCTGCAGCCGCTTCGGTACCAAGCTCGTCGACAGAGATGAAAGCCTTGTGAGTTACGATTTCCAGGAAAGTATCATGGCCGCCATCGATCCCTGAAAGATCAGCAAGTGAAAAAGCGGCCGGCATCCCCATCTCTATCAGTTTTTTTTTTAAATCGTACGTTGCTTCGAGGGTGAACGACGGCAGCCTTACATCCACCTCCATTGCTACCATCCCGTTCTCCCAGCTGGTGAGGTTAGACGTGGAGAGATGCGTCCCGAGGACGGTCATGTCCTGCTTGGGCAGCACGACAAACATGGATATCTGTCCCCCTTTATACGGCAGCTCGACCATTTGCATCACGTCGTTCTCCGTGTAATTCAGAACGGGAGATTCGTCATAACGCATGAAGGGGACTGTAACGTTCGTGGCAGGTCCATAAAACGTGGCGTTGCCGGTCTTCTCGGGATCGAATTGGTGCTTCCAAGCAGCCGCGAAATATAACGCGTTCGTGATGACATAGGGCGTGCTCGGCTGGATATCGCAAGGGTTCACGATGTCTTGAATCTTATGCTCGGTCGCTTCCTCTACCCAATTATTAATTTGTTCACCCGCTGCATCGGGCTGGTGGAGAAAATCAAGCTTGCGGATGTCGCCGCAATAGTACCTGTCAATCGTCCGTACATACTCGGCATTCATTGCACGTGTTTGTTCGTACCACAACGCATTCACGGAACGGAGTGTATATTCCCGAGTGTTATGCAACACGTTGTAAATGCCCGCGTAGTTCGGTCGCCAAGTTTCTACCGCTCCGAGGTAAAACACGCTCGCGATCTCGTCCGCCGTCTGACCCCGTGCACCCTCCCGAACTATCATCATGCTCGATGAGATGCTCCATGGTGAAAAGAAGATATTGGACTGGTTGGCATTCAATTTGTTATAGAGATCGATCCCGAACGCGTTGCTGGAATTGGCCACGGTTCGCATCATTTCTACAGTCGATCCAGCATCGTCTGCGTGGCGAATATGAAATGTTATTGGCAAAATTCCGAGGGGTATCGAGTTGAAGAGCCAGGCTATTCCTATGAGACACATGACCGCGCATGCCAAGCGCCATTTCGATCGATTGTCCCACTTTTCCATGATCGACTCCATACTATCCCGGTATCACTTCACTTATATATGCTTAATGGAAACCGATCGAGAAGGAAAAACAGATCTCTTTCGTGGGGGGATTCTCCAATCCTCTTTAACACGATATTGATGTCGAAATAATAACGAATTCTGGAATCTAATGCGTGACGGCGTGGGTCACGTCGGGCGACTCCTCGTCGTCCTCGGTCTCGACCTCGCCCTTCTCGAGCAACAAGCGGAACGCGATGTAATCGAGCTTCTCGCCGCGTTCCATGCGTTCCTTCGCGAGCCGGCGGAGCAAGATCGCGACGTTGCCGCGCTCCTTGCGTCGCTGCACGCGGATCTCCCGCTGCGTGGACATGATCTCGTCGCGCATGCCGTCGCGCTTCTTGTAATAGCCGAGCAATTGGGCATGGTATTGATCCGCTTTTTTCCTGTTATCGTTCAATTCCTTCTCCAGCGACGAGATCTTCTCGCGTAATGCATCGACGGCCTGGTACTCCTTAAGCATGAGCTCGTGGTACTTCTGGGATTCCTGGGAGTTCAAGATGACCTCGTCGTGGTACTTTTTTAGCTGCATCTTGTAGGCCGGGAACTGGGCAATCACCTTGCCGTACTCGCGGCGGGCGTCGCTGCCCTTGGTGAGCTCGCCGAGCTTGCCCTCCATCTCTTCGATCTCCTTGATAAGCCTGTCTTCTTCTTGGGGGCTCAAGCTAGGGGCAGTTTCTATCTCCATATTGCGAGCTCGGACGGCGTTACGGAGTTTTTTTATCTGTGCTTGCTGATCCTTCGTGATCTGGGGAATCTCTTTATTCTTGTCCCTGATCTCGTTCAGCTTCTTGCGAAGCTCCTCGAGGGCAATCTGTGTGGTAACCCGGTTATTTTTAGCCGCCTGGACGTTCTCGTTGAAGCTATCACGTTTCTCTTTCAATTCTTGGGCCTTCTTGAGATGCTCCTTGATCTTGGAATTATGCTCCTTGATCATGTGGATCAATTCATGCGTGGTGCCGTTGAACTCGTCACGCTTGGCCCTGGCATCGGCGATTTCACGCGTAAGATTATTAAAATCGTCTTCAAGATCTTCAATTTTCTGAGAAGACATAACAGACATCCGTTACCAAGAAACTGAACTTGAGAATCAATTATAAGTTAAGGATAATAATATGGCTTTTATTTTAAGATTAGTATGAACTAAGTCCTTCGATCCAATAAATTTACTAGGTTCGGTCATGAAGTTTATATCCGTCCCGCCGTGAAAGGATCACGTGCATCCCGTGGTCTTATTTCTTGTCGCGATGATATTCACTCTTGTTTTCACCCTTATCGTGAGGAAGGGAAAGAGAAAGTCTCGACAAAAGGCATCAAGTGAGGATAGTACCACGTCCTCTCCTATAAATGCTCAATTGCCTGGATGTGCCCCTGCCATGCCGCGTTGTCTCGAGGAAAGAGCGGAAGGCGATAAAACGCCAGAGATCGAACCGAACGCGTCCCGCATAGCCGCGCTGGAGGGAGAAAATGCTCGCTTGAAGGCCGAGGTCTTGAA
>JAUQYZ010000127.1 GCA_030587475.1 Candidatus Sigynarchaeum calidifontis | reverse complement strand
CGAGGGAATCAACAGCATCATGAAGAAGCGGGGGGACATCATCGGCGATGGCCAGCACACGAGTTGGCTCCATGGCGCTGGCGTGATTGGCCCGCGATGTGGCGCCGTTATCGTGGGCATCAAGATCGTGGCGCTCGTGGCAAGCAAGATCACCGGCAAGATAAAACATTGCCTGGAATGGGTGCACAACTGGAGAAGGTCACGTTATATTTTTGTCGTCGTAGAGGTTATGATAATCTGTCGAGAGACCCCCATAACTATTCGTTAAAGATCAACAATGACGTAACATGCTATCACGTGGAGGGTATTTATAAATTTCCCAAAAAAATCCCACTGGTTTAAACGTTCTCAAGATGCGAATTGACGGATGGACTCCTCACTTCCGCAAGCACGCACATCATTGGAGATCGTGGGATGATATTGGGAATAAGTTTATCTCGATTTGGTAGTCTTTTACACCTATGAAACCCGCCAAGCACCAAACCTTTTTAATGGTTATAACCAGCATCGGCCTCCTTTGTTGCATGCAACCATGCGGTGCAACGGCGATCCCGGGTGCCGTGACATCCCCTCAGCCTGAATATTACAAGATCTCTTTCGGATCACCGGTTACACTTGATATCAAAGTGAATGCAACCAATGTTACCGCAAATAGCTACTTGTGGGTCGTTCTTGCAACCGGGATAACCGCGAATGTCGGTGATACTCCCATTGTATATAATGGATCATCCTATTGTGTCGAAGTGATAAACCGGACCCGGAACGCGACTATCGTTTACAACCATGTCGATACCACCCCTTTATACTTGATGATCCTCTATTTTCCAGGCGTGAATTGTAGCAATACCATTGTCTACGACATTTTTTGCTCGAATCCGATAGTCACTTATTCGTATGAACAGTATTATAATGACGTGATATATCCGGATATAATCAACAAGGTTACAATAGCCGGGGTCATCTTAGGCAGCGTTGCACTGGTGATAACCTTCTACTTGCTAAAACGACGACGAAAATATCCTTCCTCCAACCTTGTTTGAGTTAAACAAGTCATCAATTTTAACGCTCCGACAAGCGCGTGTTGAGAAATGGTGCTTGAAAAGGTAGCAAGGGCCGCTCCGACCAGCATAGGCGATTACCGCCAGGCCCTCGAATATACCTGCACCGAGCTGGGCGAATTCTTCGGTTCGGCCATCGGCAACGGCATGTCGAAGCTGGTCGAGGATCCCCACGGGAATTACGTCGTCGCGAGCGACGGGGAGACCCTCGTGCGCGAGCTGCATCTCCGGTACAAGCATCCTGTCGTCACCAGCCTGCTGGAAGCCGGGAACGAGCAAGGCCGGCAATGCGGCGACCTGGTCAAGGCGACTATCCTGCTTTCATGTCGCCTCGTGCTTGCCGGGCTCGGCTTGATGGGACAAGGCATCCACGTGAACCTCGTCCGCGAGGGGTTCTCGAGCGCGTCGCGAGCAATGGTGGCAAGCACACGGTCATCAGTTCAACGAGTGGCCAACGATCCACGAGCCGTTGGTACTCGGCTCCAGGCTTTTTTATCACATAGATTGTCACCTGTAGCATCCCGGCACCTCGCCAACTTGATCGCAGGCCCGCTGGCTCGCCATCTCGCGAGGCCCGAGCTCCCGGCTGTCGATCGCGAGCGATCAGTCGCCTGCTTTCTTGACAAGCTCGGCATGGTCATCGACCCGGGCGGGAACATTGCCGATTCTTTCATCGTCCAGGGCGCCGGCATCGTGAAGGATCCATTACACTGGCAAACTACGTTGGAAAGGCGATCTATCGACCAGCTCGATGGCGTGAAGATCGCGATGGTGGCCGGGGAGCTATATTTCGACAAGAAGAAGCAAGGGGAAGGCATTTCCATAACCTTGCAAGCGTCCGACCAGCCAGGGTTCAAGGACGGCTTCGAAGCCATCTGGGCCAGGAAAGCGGGCGTGCTCGCGTCAAAAGGCGTGCGTGTTCTCATCACGGAGAAAGGGATAGACGATGCACTCGTCTCTGCCTTGGCCACCTTGGATCCACCGGTCCTCGTCTTCCGGCGGGCAAAGCTGGATGTGATGAAGGTGGTCGCGCGCCACGTGGGCGCGTTCATCGCCCACGACATCGACACGCTGAGCGATGCAGACATCGGCCACGCACGATCCATAAAGACGCTCGATGCAAGAGGCGAAACTTGTTTCGTTTTCCAGAATGAACGCGATCCTGACCATAATACACTCGTGATACGCGGTTCCATGTACGACGTGTGTGATGCGGTGAAGCACCACGTGATCGGGGCTATCGGGCATTTCATCGATGCAGCACTAGGAGGGATCATCACCGGCTTCCCGTGGATCCTCGATGACGCCGCCCGGTCCGCGCGACGTTGCGAGAACGTGAAGATCTCGCCCCGGGCGATGTTGGCTCGCGAGGCCTTCCTCCACGAGGTCGAATGGCTCCCTCGCGTCATACAGGCAAATCAAGGACTCGACCCGCTCGCGCCTCCCAAAGCTGGAGAGACTGGCCATCAAGTGAGCGCCCGGTCCGTGGAACGTATGCTATTGATGGCCGCGACCACGGCGATCCAGCTGCTCCGTGTGGACGAGCTGATAGCAAACCCGGCGGGCTGGCAGAAGCGCACCGGGCAAAAGCCCGTGAAAAACAAGGCTAAAAACGAGGAAGATTAATCGTTCTTCTTGATGGCCTCGGACGGGCAGATGGAGGCACATACCTCGCAGCCGTTGCATTGCATGTCATTTACCATGACCATTCCCTCGTCCGACAGCGTGAGGGCGGGGCATCCGAAGTTTTTTATGCAGATCATGCAGTTGGTGCACTTGTCCTTGTCGATGCAAACGGGTTCCTGCTTTTTCTTGGTCATGCTCGCCTCGTGGAGCGCGCACGGGTGCCGGGAGATGATGACCCGCGGCCCCCTCTTGGCGATCGCCTCCTCGATCGCCTTGGTCACCTCGGAGAGCTTATTGGAATCGACGATCCAGAGATCCTCCTTCTTTATACCCGCGCCGAGCACGATTTGCTCGATGGGTATGCGCGTCCCCTGTTCCCCCGAGATTTTAATGCCCGTTCCCGGGTGCGGTTGGAAGCCGGTCATGGCCGTGACGCTGTTGTCGAGGATCATGACGATGATGTCGTTCTGGTTGTACACGGCATCGACAAGCCCCGGCACGCCGGCATGGAAGAAGGTCGAGTCCCCGATGATTGCGAAGACGGGGCCATCGTGCAGCTTGCCGATGCCGTTCGCGAGGCCTATCGACGCTCCCATGCAGATGCAAGTCTCGATGGCCTCGGTCGGCTTGTAGAACCCGAGCGTGTAACAGCCGATGTCGCTCGAATAGACGAACTTTTTCTTGGTTTTATACTCGACCAGCTTCATCGCGTAGAGCGTGCTGCGATGCGAGCAGCCCGGGCAGAGCACCGGCGGGCGTGGCGATGCCTTGTGGTACCCGCCGGTGGACACGGCCAAGCTGGCGAACGGGTTTGCGATGCCCATGAATTTCGTTATGCCGGCCATGGTGGAGGTGAGGTCGAGCTCGCCCTTGCGGGAAAAGTATTTCTTGCCCTCGATCTCCACGCGGGAACCGGCCTCGTAGGCGAATTTCTTCGCGAAGTCCTCGATGAACGGGTCTAGCTCCTCGACCACGAGCACGCGATCGACGCTCTGGTAGAGCTTTTTTATTAAATCCTCGGGGAGCGGGAAAACCATGCCAAGCTTGAGCGTGGAGACCTTGCCATCGAGGCCAAGGCCGTGGAGGGCATCGTTCACGAACGAAAACGGGACCCCGGATGAGATAATGCCTACCTTGGCACCATCGACGAGATCGAGCCTGGTGAAGGGGAACTCGTTCGAAAACTTTCTCAATGTGTCATAGCGTTCGAGCAGCTTCACGCGCTGGACCCGCGCGTTCGACGGGAGAAAGGTCCAACGGGCACTATCGTCGTCGAAGCTGTAGATCCGGTTCCCGATGTCCACCCGGTCGCCAAGAACGAGGTCGCCACGAGCGTGGTTTAGCCTCGTCGTCGTGCGCATCATCACGAGGCTGCTATATTTCTCGGAAAAGTCGAACGCGTATTTTATCTCGTCCTTGGCCTCCTGGATGTTGATCGCCTCGAACACGGGGCAAAGCGCGTGCAGCCCGAAATAGCGATTATCTTGCTCGTTCTGGCTGGAATGGCACGCGGGATCGTCGGCGGATAGCAAGACGAAACCACCATGAGCGCCCGCGTACGTCGCCGTCATGAACGCATCCGCCGCCACGTTCACTCCAACGTGCTTCATGCAAGCGAACGTCCTGGCATTGCACATGGATGCCCCCAGGGCGATCTCGAACGCGACCTTCTCGTTCGTGCTCCATTCCATCTTGATCTCCTGCTCGTGGAACTTGTTTATCTCGGCGAGCGCTTCCATGACCTCGGTCGAAGGGGTGCCCGGGTATCCCGCGGCGACCTTTACACGGGCTTCATAGAGGCCCCGGGCGAGGCCCTCGTTGCCGAGCACGACGCCCTTGGCGCCGGGCTTGTCAAGTGCGAAGAATGGCATGCTCGTGGTTCATCCCCCCCGCTGCTTGTATTGCTTCCCTATTGCCAGGCCCTCGTTGAAGGCCTTCATGTTGACATCCAGCGCTTTTTTCGGGACGAAGCTCTCCACGGTCTTTCGCATGGTCTCGATCTTGAGCGGGACCCTCTCGATGCCGGCGAGGATGCCGAGCATGACCACGTTCGCCGCGAGGATATTTCCTGCCTTGATCGCGATCTCGTCGGCGTCTACGATGATAGCGTTCTTGGACGCGGCCTTGAGATCCTTCTCGATCTCCGGGACGGGCGGGTATTCCCACTCGTTGGCCACGGCAATAGCGCCGAACGGGCACACCTCGTCGATGATACATTGAGTGCACCCCGTACAAGCACTGAGTACCATAGAGTACCCGTTCCGAACTTGTCTGGCCTCGCCCTGGATTAAGGTAAATTGTTTCCGCGCTTCATTGTGCCCTCGAAAGACCTGGCTCGGAACGCAGTGTGCAAGGCAGTTCCCGCAGCCGATGCACTTGTTGCCATCGATCTTGAGCACGCGATGGGTCAACACGGACGGAGGGATGACGACGGTCTTGGAAGCAATGATGGCCGTATCCGCGCCTACGTAATTTAAATTACGTAAAGCTTCCGAAATCTCGAAAGCGAGAAGAATATCGATGTCGCCCTCTATCATAAAAGGACCCTCCAGCGATTTGCCGAAGCGGAGGTATGATGAGACGGATCCACCACGCTGGCTCATGCCGTGGGTCTCGGCCGTCCGGACCTTGAACCCGTCATTCAATGCCGCCCAGCCGAGGATCATGGATGCTCGTATCACGCCCGTGCCGCCAATGCCCACGCATAGCATGTTGTAGTTGTCCCTTATCATGGCGGGGGTGCTGGTGCGATCCCTGGTATTGGTAGCCATGGTAAATCGAACGTTTTGAAAGGGTTAATTCACGTACTTTGCCAGAAAGCCGGCGTATTTGAGGCTATTGCGTGAAAAAGGTAAAAACATATAGACTTGCTGCCTCTTTTTCCCTTTACTTCCCCTTGTAGCCCCTGAAATCGTCGGGTTTTTCACGCAAGTCCTTGTATCGCTTGGCCTTGCCTTCTTGTACCGGCAGGGTGCCCGCAGGGACGACAGTGACGGGGATTTTCATCATTGCGGCTTCGTAGAGATTCTTTTCGAGATCGCTCTTTATTTTAGTGAAGTCGGTGCCAGACTTGCCCTCTACCGTGACATAAACGTGGTCGAGAACGCCCTCTGTCTTGATGAGCATCTCCCAGTTATCTGTCGTGCCAGGCAGCTTGTAGACCTCCTCCTCGATCATAGATGGATAAAGGTTCACGCCCTTAACGATGAGCATTTCGTCCTTTCGACCGGAGATACGGTCCATTATCCAACCGGTCCTGCCACACGGGCAGGTGCTCTTGCGTATTGCCGTGATGTCACCTGTGCGATATCGCAAGATGGGCATTGCTTCCTTGAATAGCGACGTAAGCACGAGTTCACCACGTTCGCCCTCGCCGAGAACATCGCCAGTCGCCGGGTCAACGACCTCGGGGTAGAAATGATCGCTCCAGATGTGGAGACCTTTCTGCTCGAGGCATTCACAAGCAACGCCGGGGCCGCCACCCTCCGTGAGACCGTAATTATCATAAGCCTTGATGTTGAGCCCCTTTTCGATGCGTTGCCTGGTGCTCTCGGACCAACCCTCCGCGCCAATGATGGCACGCTTGAGGAATAGGTCTTTCGCCGGGTCGAGACCGAGTTCTGCAACCTGTTCACCAAGCCGTAAAGCAAACGAGGGGATCGCGTGGATAGTCGTGACCTGGAAGTCGATGAAGAATTGAACCTGCTTGGCCGACATGCCGCCGCCGAAGGGGATGACCATCGCGCCGACGCGCGTCGCGCCTTGCGTGTACCCGTACCCTCCCGTGAAGAGGCCCGATGATGTCGTGTTCTGGAACACGTCATTGTTGGTCATGCCGATGCCGACAAGGTTCCTAGCAGTGAGATTGGTCCACGCTTCGAGATCATTGCGAGTGTATAAGCCAACCGTTGGTTTCTTGCCCGACGTGCCCGACGTCGCGTGCATGCGGACAAGCGTGTTCCGGGGGACGCATACAAGCCCGTACGGGTAGGTGTCGAGGAAATCCTTCTTTTCCATGAATGGAAACTTGGTGATGTCTCCTACGGTTTTAAAGTCGTTCGGAGAACGGCCGGCTTTCTTGATCTTGTTCTGGAGATACTGGTTGTTGTTCCACATGTGATTGATGGTCCACTTGATTTTCTCCTCGTGAAGCTTCGTCAGATCGTTCCAGGGAAGTTTTTCCAATTTTTCATCGAGGTAGAGGTAGTTTTTTGCCATCTGGGAAACCTTGAGCTGCAGTCACAATAGTCGAATGAAAGATGTAAAAAAAGGATCTCTTATGAAGTCCGATCCATAGCGAGCGAGACAATGCTTTTGTGTAGTGCCGTCAATGTTGTTATTGACCCCGAGTCGGTATCACGGACATTAAAGCTTTCCACGGCTCTCCGGGCGGCCGACCAAAACGGATATATACCCTTGTTTTGAAGATTACCCTATGAAAGCTATCCAGATCAAGAAGTTCTGGCCCACGGTCGACAAATTGAAAGCTTTATACCTCAAGGAGCGAGACGGTCGAAGAAAGGAGCGTTTGCTTGCCGAAATCTTGATGCACGAGGTCAAGAGTATCCCGAAGGTGGCAGCCATCATCAAGCGCCGCCGGGACACGGCGTGGAAGTGGATCAAGCGCTTCAACCAAAAGGGGCTCGCGGGATCATTGCCCAAGAAGCAGCCAGGCTCAAAGTGGATCTTGACCGACGAGGAGATGGTGGAGCTCGATAAGGACTTGCAGAAAGAGCCGTCTGACCTTGGCTAAGAATTCCCTATCTGGTCAGGCAAGACAGTCGCATACCACATCGAGAAGAAGTTCGGGAAAAAGATGTGCGACCGGACTGCCTTGGAATACATGCACGGGCTCGACTTCACGCAACAAGTGCCTGAAACCGTGTCTGCGGATGCCGATCCAGAAAAACAGGCTCAGTTCGAGCAAGAAATAAAAAAATGATCGCGTCAGTGGAGCCAGGAACCGACGTCCAAGGCGGGGACGGGTGTGCCGTCTACCAGGCACCCACGGCGCGGAAGAAATGGGCGAAGCGGGGTCACACGCCCAGGATCCAGAGCCGCGGCGGTCGCAAGCACGTGAACATCATCGGTTCCGTGAGCCTGCTCACCGGGAAGGTGTTCACGGCGATCGTGAAGGCGTTCAACGCGAGGACGTTTCGTCGATTCCTAAAGCGGCTCCTCATCAAAAACGAGGGCGTGAAGAAGATCGTACTCATCCTGGACAACGCGAGGGTGCATCACGCCAAGATCATCTAGCAATTTCAATCAATGGTAAAGCACAAGCTCGAGTTAATATTTCTCCCGCCGTACTCGCCAAAACTGAACCCGATCGAGCAGCTATGGAAACTTATGCGAGAATGGATAATCCATGATAAGTTTCATCCGACACTCGATGGCTTGCTGAAGGATCCACGCGCGTTCTTGGAGGGTCTGAAAGACCGAACGAAGAGGTGAAGTCACGATGTTGTTTTTATTAACTCGAGGTTAATATAAAAGGGTTCCACACGGCACTATTTGAATAAATCAACTCTTTTTTATTTTCTCGACAAAATCCCGGGCGTGATGCTGGAAGCCCGTCGATCACGTGGATTTCACGCGTTTCCGGGGAGAATGGCCGACGATCATTGGGGCAAGCCGTTCGTCCCTGGATTAGCTGCTTCATTTCTTCCCCGAATCTCGTGATCGTCCACGGTCGTGCGACCCTTTGTCACCGTCGTTAAATGCAGAACGGGAAGGTTTTCTGTCGTGCATGAGCATAAATAATGAGGGTTTTCTAAACAAGCTTGGGAAACAAGTCGTTTAGAATCCCTTGCCGGTGGCCGCCAGCATGGAAACCCTCGATTACATCTACGACCCGGGCATATTAAAAGTCCTCGGCCGCGATGCCCCGATATCGCGCGCCGAAATCGAAGCGATCGTCCGGAAGCGTGAGATCATCTATCTTAAAATGGCCGACTTCTCATACAACCAGATCATCGATTACTTCATGAACTTTCGCGGCGTGGTCCTCACCAAATACCACATCGCCTCGGTGATGCGTGAAGCCGGGCGTCGTGCGCGGCATCTCAACGGGATCTACGATGCTCGCGTCTCGGAACGCATCCGCATTATCGAGATCGACGAGGTATTCCAGGGGCAGAAGAACTGCTACCTGGGTGTCGTGGACAAGCAAAGCCATTACTTTCTCGTGTTCGCGCGACTCGCGAATCGATTGATCGAATCGTTTAAGGCGGTGCTCGAACCGCTGTTCGATGACCTCGACCACCTCGAACTCGTCATCACCGACGCGTTGGCAGCGTACAAGTCCGTGATCCCCGGCGTGTTCGAGGGCGTTTTGCACGTGATCTACCACGTGCACGCGTACCGCGTGTTCTTGAAGGAGGGCGACAAGATCAACCGGGCCGCCCAGAAGGCGGCGACCGAGCTGAGCGACAAGAAGAAGGATATCGCAGAGAAGAGGCATACCTTGATCATGAAGAAAAAGCACTTGAAACGCCTTGAAGAGCGATTGCTGCGAAATGAAACAAATCGCCAAGCGTTCTTGTCGGCGCACGGCATCAAGAAGTACGCCAGGACGAGAAAACACTCGGCACAACGGAAGGCCTTCAACGCGATAGCGAACGTCTTGCGAAGCTCGATCCGGAGCTTGAAAAAAACCTTGACGTCGCTCGGAAAGAAGATTCAAGATGGCATTGCAGAACTAGCTGCCTTGGAGCAAGATATAGCCACGAAAAAGCAAGTCGCGCTCCAATCTGGTCGCTTGATCGCCCGGTTTCGCCGCCTGCTCGACTGCAAGCCGGAGGCCTTTGAAGCTGGGCTTGCCCGGTACAAGGCCGCGCTTGACCGTTCAAAATACCCCATCGCGAAGAAGATCAAGAAGTTCATCAAGAACAACCCGGCGATCTATGCGACGAACTTGCCGAATGCAAAAGTCTCGATTCCGCCGAACCTCGTCAACACGAACACGGCAGAAGGCATGTTCAGCATCTCGAGGCCCGTCTTGGACAAGGCGAAACACTTTTTTGACTCCGATCAATCGGAAGCATTGTTCGAGGTGTTCCGCCTCAAGCTCAACACGAGCGCGCCATGCTCCGGCCCGAACAAGCATTGGTCGCCCCTGGAGCGAGCGGGCGTCAACTCGTCGTACCAGACATGAATCGAAGCACTTTTTCCGCTCCCGAGGGCACGGGATAAAGATCCGAGCTGGATAGTTACGAGCAAGCTTGATCAAGATGCCCTCCCGGTGCCGAGCGAGGACGATTTCCGAGAAAACCTTGAACGATACAAGCTATTATCTCGAAATCCGGCTGATCAACGAGGAAAACGGGTAAAAACCCAGCACGAAAAAATAAAAAGGAGGTGAGTTCAATTATTCAAATAGTGCCTTCCACACACACCATTTTCGAGGAATACGTATGCCAGATGAAATACGGTATTGGGCAAAGGAAATCGAAACCATGCCGAGGGCGCAGCTGCAAGACCTCCAGCTTCGGCGTTTCAAGGAGCTTGCAAAGCGCTGTTACACGAAAGTGAAGCATTACAAGAACAAGTTCACGGATATGAAGATCACGCCGGATGACATCAAGACTCTCGACGACGTGAAGAAATTTCCCATCACGGTGAAGACGGATCTCCGCGACAACTACCCCTTCGGATTGTTTGCCGAGCCGATGGAAAACATCGTTCGCATTCACGCCAGTTCGGGAACCACGGGCAAGCCGACCGTTGTTGGATACACGAAACATGATATCGATGACGTGTGGACGGAGACCATGGCCAGGAGTCTCGTGTGTGCTGGTGCTTGGAGGGGTGACGTGATCCAGAACGCGTACGGTTACGGACTCTTCACGGGGGGCCTCGGGATCCATTTCGGTAGCGAGCGCATCGGAGCTGCTGTCATTCCCATATCCGGCGGCAATACCGAGCGCCAGATGATGTTATTCCAGGATTTCGGTTCGACCGTCCTCACGGCCACCCCGAGCTTCGCTGCATATCTTGCGGAGATGCTCAAGCAGCAGAAAATCGACCGGAAGCTGATCAAGCTCCACACGGGTGTTTTCGGTGCTGAGTTCTGGACAGAAAAGATGCGGGAAAAGCTGGAATCGGCCTTCGGGGAAGTGAACGCTACGGGCAAGTTCAATGCCATCGACATCTATGGCCTGAGCGAGATCCAGGGCCCTGGTGTCTCCAACGAGTGCATCTACAAGATGGGGAACCACATCTGGGAGGACCATTTCATGCCCGAGATCATCGATCCGAAGAGCAACGAACGAGCCGCCCCCGGCGAGTCGGGGGAGCTCGTGTTTAGCACGCTCACCAAGGAAGGCATCCCCCTCATCAGGTTCACGACCAAGGACATCACGTCGCTCAACTACGAGAAATGCCAGTGTGGCCGTACGCATGTGCGCCACGCGAAGATCACCGGCCGGTCGGATGACATGATGAAGATCAAGGGGATCAATGTCTTCCCAAGCCAGATCGAGTACGTGCTCATGAAAATCCCTGGCATCGCTGAACACTACGAGATCATCGTCGAGCGGGACATCCTGGACAAGATCAAGGTGCGGGTAGAGCTCACGCCCAAGACGTTCTCCGACAGCATGGCCGAGCTCGAGAACTTGAAAAAGACCATCGAAAAGGAGCTCTACACGACGCTGCAGATCAACGCCGCTGTTGAGCTCGTCGCACCCAACACGATACCCCGCAGCATCGGAAAGGCGAAACGAGTCATCGACATGCGGAAGGAGGTTTAAATATCAACACGAATGGATCAATGGTGAAAGAGATGGTAACACAAATTAGCATCTTTATCCCGAACCGCCCTAACCAGCTTGCAAAGGTCACGGGCATCCTAATGAAAGAAAAAGTAAACATCCGCGCCCTGACCGTCAGCGAGACGTCCGATTACGGGATCTTGCGCATGATCGTTTCGGATCCGGACAAAGCGCAGAAGGTCCTTCAAAGCAGCTTCCTCGTGGACCAGACCGACGTGATCGCCTGCGCGCTCAAAGATTCACCCGGCGGCTTGCATGAAATTGCCACTATCCTTGGCGAGAACGGGGTGAACATTGAATACTTATACGCATTCGTCGGCAAGGCAAATCAGGCGATCTTGATATTGCGTGTCGAGAATAAGATGCGCTCGAAGGCCATCGACGTGCTCGAAGCAAAAAAGATCAAGATCTTCGATCCCGAAGAGATCTATTCATTGTAAGTAGTCATCGGGACAAAGGACAAACACGACACGGGCGATCTGCAACCTTTATAGAACTGCTTTACTTTTTTTGGTTCACACACGTCTCCCATCACGAAGGCCGCTCGCAATGAAACGAACACGCATAATACTCGGATCCACGAACAGCACGAAGATCAACGCCATCACCGAGGCGATCGCTAGCTTTCCCGAGCAGCTGGGCGGTGCCCAGATCGAGGCCGTCCTGGTCGATAGCCTCGACCAACCATTCAACGAGGACATCAAGAAAGGAGGCGTTACGCGTGCGAAGGCAGCGATGGAGAAGGCTGGTCAAAAAGCGGCTGGCGAAACGATTTACGGCGTCGGGATCGAAGGCGGCCTCTTGAAATACATGGGGACGTGGTACATCACGGCTTATTGCCACGTGATACGTGATGACGGCACCGAGCACGGCGCGTGGACCTCCCTCCTCGAATGTCCGAAGGATATCGTCGACGCGGTCAAGCGAGAGGCCCAATCCCTCGGGAGCGTTGTCGAGAAGATGGCGAAGGAGAAAAACTGGGACAATAGCGGTGGCGCCTTCGGCACGCTCACGGGCGGGCGATTCACGCGTTTCCACGCACTGCGGAACGCCTTGATCTTGTGTTTTAGCCCGTTTTTTGTCAAAACGTGATGTCAGGTCGCGATGGGAGCGGGTTCGAACCCCTCGACTGAGACCTCCCCCGTCTCGCTTATTCTTACTACCTTTGGCTTGATCTGGCGCTCGAACGGGCTGTACACGACACGCCGCGAGGAAAAGATGCTCAGCACGCGTTCGTTGAAGAAAAACTGGAAACCTTCGTTGAATTCCTCGTGGGCGCGGATGACTTTTGTTATTTTCGTGCGTTGTTGAAACCTGTTAACAGCGAGGATCCCGAATTCCTTTGTTACACCGCCCCTGGGGCTTTTGCGATAGTAGACAGGCTTGTTACCCTCGACCGGGTCGTTCCACAGCAGCTCGAGGGCGATCTTGTTCTCCGGGTTGAATTCCCTCGGGAGGTCCTCGATCTCCTGGAGAGTATGGATCTCCTCGGGAATGCCCCCGTGGACGAGAAAAATATCGTTCCAAGTGATCGCAGCGAGAGGAAGCTGCGTGAAGAGCCGGTTGTACAAGTGCCACAAGATCACGCCGTCATCGTGCCCGAACTGGCGCTGCAAGCAGTCGCGGAAGCCATTTTCCCCGTTCACCGCGGGTATCTCGTGATTTCCCCTGAGCATCGTAACACGACCGGGGTAGGTAGCCTTGAGCAATAACACCAGGTTGATCACGTCCACTTGATGCGGGCCCCGGTCGACATAATCGCCAAGGAAAACTTGCTGCAGTTTGGGGCTTCCATCCACGAGTTGCTTCGCAATCGCCAGCGCTGCAGCGATATCGCCATGCATATCCCCGATGACGACGGTTTCAGCGGGGGGCAACTGGACAAGCGTGTGCTCGATCGCCAGGATATCTTCCACCTTGTATATCAACGTCTTAACGTCCGCTATCGAGATGGCGCGCAGCTGCGCGAATAGCTCCTCGGGGGATGGTGGTTCATCGACGAAGCGATTAATGATCATGGAAAGCCTCTGTAATGGTAGTAGTCGAGCGAATCAAGAAAGTTTTTGTGCGCATCCTTCATTGGCTTGCTCCGAGACCTACTTCTTGCAGAATCTGAAAAATAGCGATCACGTGCTCATCATGGGCTGGTTCGACTTTTTAAAGAAAAACAAGAACAAGGAAGGCGAGGACAAAAAGGGCGCCCCTTCAAGCAATGATGATGTCGATCAGGCTGAAAAGGGGAAATCAGCGCTTAACCTGGATGCAAGCGCCGAGGCAACCATGCAGAGGGAGGCGATATTGCTCCAGATACTCGATGGTTTGTACGACAACCCGATGAAGTTCATCATGCAAAAACGCGCCAAGGTGGAGATTTTAAAGCACTTGACCACTTTCCTGGACTCCCGTCCCGCTGCAAAGGAATTCTGGACGAAGGAGGGAAAGGACATCGTCACATCGGTCAGCAACCTGCTCGATGATGCTGACAAGTTCGCCTACGAAAAGGGACTGAGGAGTTCTCCGCAGCGGCAATCCTTGATCATAAACATCGCCATGATCGGCGCCGTTGCCGTGTTATTCGTTCTAATGTACTCGATCCCGGACGATGGAATTAAGATGATCATAACGAATTCCATGATCTACGTGCTGTGTGCAATGTGCTGCATCCCGCAGCTGCTCCAGCGATTCTTGAGCTCGAAGTACATGAAATTCCAGGCGACGAACGCCCCCGAATTCACCAAGACAGTGACGTCACGATTGGAGATCTTGCACGACATGGTGCAATACCTGTTGACAGACATCCGGGAAACTCTGCTCACCGCGGGCAACGACGTGTCGAACATCCGCTTCCAGCTCTGGAACAGCGATTACAAGGACATCAAGGTGCTCGATTCCAAGGTCGTTCCGGGAATGGCCAAGACGGTCTACGTCGTGCGGTTCACGAAAGACGTGGAGGACGAGAACGAGCCCGAAATGCCGCGGGCGAGCGGCCCCGATTCCGATGTCGATTTCGAGACCGATCCGAACAATGCGGGCACTCTCAAGGAAAATGGTGATGCAGACGAAAGTGTAGACGAGGATATCGAGGGTGATTCTTCGGGATCGGAGAAAAAATATCCATAAGCTTGTTTGCTTGAAGATTTCCTTCTCCCGAAAGCTTATATTCCCCTTCTCATTTCTTCAGAAAAAATAGGTTGGTTTTCGAGTAATTCTTTTTCCAACGATCGGGTTTTATGCTCCCGGAATGCGATTGTACTGGAACCGCTACTTGGTAGTGAAGGTCAATGGATGAGCGCAAGGATGATGGAGACCCGATAATCCACGATGAGGTCGTGAAAATCCAAGAGTCAAAGCACCGCGGGGACACCCCAGAAAAAAAAAATGTTCGGGCCGATATCTTGGGCGTGTTGCTGATTTTTCCGCTGGTATTGCTTGCATCATCCGATGGTGCCTTGCTAGTCGGCAACGAGGTGATGATCATGGCGGATCTGAACGTGAATGTCGTGATCTTCGGCCTGATCATCGGGCTCGGGATCCTGTCCGGGGGGATAGCAACCTTCACCTTTGGTTACCTCTCCGACAAGAGATCTCGAAAGCTCCTCCTCCTCGTCGGAGGGGCCACGTGGAGCAGTGCAACTTTGCTGATGAGTATGGCACCGAATAGCACCGTATTATTCATCATTCGCATCCTGGCCACCATCGGGAATGGTGCGATAACACCCGTCGTGTTTTCATTGCTGAGCGACATGTTCCCGTCGGAAAAGCGGAGCAATTCGTTCGCGTGGTGGGGCATTGCTAACTTGATCGGAAGCCTCGCTGGTGGCTCGATCGCTCTCGCGTTCAACCGCATCCCCTTCGACACGATCCTCGGTTGGGATGACATGGATTTGCTCGCGAAGATGCACCATCTGCAGACGAACTATCCAGACCTGGTGTCGCTGTGGCGGTTGCCTTTCATCCTCACGGGCATCCTCGGTCTGGTCTTCGTTGGCCTGGCCATCCTGGTCAAGGAACCGAAGCGAGGCGCCCGGGACAAGCAATTGCGGGACGCGCTGTCCAAGGAGGAATTACATTACTCGTACCAGATCAAGCGTTCCGATCTAAAGTATATCTTCACGCGCCGGTCGAACTTCTGGTTGATTTTCAACTTTCTCGACGTTGTTGTCTCGGGATTTTTCATCGCAAACATCTTGCTCTACATCCAGGTAGAAATGCAATTTTCCTTCACGGACGCTGAATCAATCGCCCAGATTTTGCTCATGGTCGTTCCAGCCGTCCTGCTCGGCTTGTTCGGCCAGTTCTACTTCGCAAAGGTAGGTGACAAGCGGGTCGAGCGTGGCGACCCTGCGGGGCGCGTGAAAGTGGCAATAATGGGCGGCTTGTTGCATATCCCATTCTTCGTCGCCGCCTTTATGTTTTCCCCGTTCAAGGGAAACAGCACGTTCTTCCTGGGTTCCCTGGCGGTGCCGAGCTGGGGCTTCTGGATGATGATGCCAATCGGCGGAGTAATTCTCGGTATCGGGCTCATGTACTCGTTCGCCATCGCCCCGAACTGGTACGCGAGCCTCATCGACGTCAACTTGCCCGAGCACCGCAGCACGATGATCGCCACTGCCTCCTTCCTCGACACGATCGGGAGGTCGTTCGGCTCCATCATGGGCGGTCTCTTCATCAGTTTCTTCGATTCGACAGGCACGCATTATAGTATCTCCCTCTCAATCATCTGGATGACTATTGTTTTTGGCGGAATCTCGGGCTTGATGTGGATCCCGATATACAAGTATTGCAATGATGACTTCTCGTATGTCCAGCGCGTTCTGGAGGAACGGGGGAAGGAACTAAGGGATCGACTCGAAAAAAAATAGTTAGAAGTCATCAACTTTGGCAATTTTAAAATATAAGTTCTTATTTATTTTTACAAGGTTTTCTTGATTACTTGAAAGGTGGATTGAGTGGCCGAAAAAATCCTCCTCAACAAGAAGCTATCGATAGACTCCGACGACCGCAAGATTATGTCATTGTTGCAAGAAAACCCCGACTTGACCCACAGCGAGATCGCGGAGAAGATAAACAAGTCACAACCCGCTGTCGGTGCCCGCATCCTCAAACTGGAGCGAAAGGGGCTGCAAGCAACTCAATACGGGATCGAGCTGCGCGAGAACAAGCTCAGCATCGCCCTCATAGCTATGCACGCCAAGGATCCAAAAGCTGTACTCGACATGATCGCGTGCTGCCCGTACGTCATCAATGCGTTCAAGACTTCCGGAAAAACGAACGTGCTGGTCTGGTTGGTCGGATCACGCCTCGAGAAACTCGAGGAGATCGTGGAAATCCATTTCCGCTCGAAGTCTGATATCACGCACGTCAACATGTCGGTCGTCATCGAGACCATCAACAGGCTGGTGCTCCCGATCAACTTCAATTTCGAGAGCCATAACAACATCAAGTGCGGCGAGGGATGCCACGCGTTGTTGGCCGAGCGGGCGGAGATCGGTGCCAACTACGTGCCGTTCAAGGGCGAGAGCGACGTCAACAAGACCTTCAACATCGATGACGACGACAAGCGCATCATCATGTACTTGCAAGGCAATCCAGAGATGACCCACTCGTCGATCGGCGAGATGATCGGTAAATCCCAGCCCGCTGTCGGCGCCCGCATCGCCAAGCTGAAGGACAAGAAGTTTCTTGGCATCCAGAAAGGCGTGAACTTCCGCGTTGTTGACCAGTTCCACCTCGTGCAAGTCGCCATTTCCGCGCTCAATAGCACGAAGATACTCGAACGCATGCGGAAATGCCCGTTCATCATCACGGGCTTCCGATCGACAGGTGATACGTCGCTGGTCGTGTACATAGCCGGTCATTCCCTCGAAAAAATAGACGATATCATCGATTTTTACCTTCGATCCGATGAGAATGTTAAGGAAATAGAAACCGCCATTGTTTTGAAATATATGAAGGACTTGATACTTCCATACAACTTTGATTGCGAGTTTCTGGAAGATATTGGTTGTCTGGAATGCAAGCATTGCAGCACGATCATTTCGAAAAAAGGATTGGGCGAGGCGGTCAAAACAGCATCTAGCAAGGGGGCGGATGGCGATTGAAGATGCTATCGCCACTTGGCACTTCGCGCCTTTTTTTCACTGTTTAACATGGCTGGCGCGTTTCGAACACGTGTATGTTTAAAAACAGACACGGAATTTCCCTTTTTTCAAAAACGATTTTATCCCCCCGAATTTAGCCTTACTATATCCACATCGCGTTTCCTCCCGGCATGACGTGGTAGAAACCGGGTGGGATTTGCATTGAAAAATGCAGCGTGAAAAGGCATGGCGGCAAATTCTGAGATTTTTGACTTGATCATAATTGGTAGCGGCCCGGGCGGCTATCATGCAGCATTGCGGGCTGGCCAATTTGGAGCGAAGGTTGCCTTGATAGAGAAGCAGAACCTGGGTGGCACGTGCTCGAACTGGGGGTGCATCCCGACCAAGGCACTCTATGCATCTGCGAAGCTGTTGGAGGACGTGCAAGAAAAGGCGGCATCTGCAGGCGTGATAATTGATGGGAAGGTGAAGGCAGATTTCACCGTGGCGGTTAATCGAAAGAATGATGTCGTCAAATCTCTCGTTGATGGCATCGCCGGGCTGTTGAAAACCCGCAAAATTCCCGTATTCTGGGGTTCGGGCAAGATCGAGGGCGGCAGCATCGATAAAGGGTTCGACGTGAGCGTCACGGCGAAGGACGGGACGAAGACGATGCTCAAGGGGAAACGGGTCATCGTCGCCACGGGCTCGACCCCTGCGCTGATCCCAGCGTTCAACATCGACCACAAGAAGATCCTGACATCGGATGACATCCTGCACCCGGATTTCAAGACGTTGCCGAAGACGATGATCGTCATCGGCGGCGGCGTCATCGGGTGCGAGTTCGCGAACATTTTTGCACGCTTCGGGGTAAAAGTGACTATCCTGGAGTTCCTCGACACGATACTCGCCACTGAGGAGCAATCGATCATCCGCGAGCTCAAGAAAAAGTTCGATGCACAAGGGATAGCCGTCTTCACTGGCGTGAACGTCTTGAAGATCGAGACGACTGAAACTGGCGTCAAGGCGACGACCGTGCCCGCGAGCACGCCGAAGGATGCGATTGAAAAGACCGAGAAGATCGTCCACGAGGCTGAGCTATGCCTGGTCTCGATCGGCAGGGCGAAGGTTTCGGCTAATCTAGGCCTCGAACAGCTTGGCGTCAAGGTAGAAAGATCGCAAGTGATGATCAACAAGGGCACGTGCGAGACGGACGTGAAGGGGATCTATGCGATCGGTGATGTGACCGGGGTGTTCATGCTCGCGCACGTGGCATCCCACCAGGGCGACATCGCGGTCGCTAATGCCCTCGCTAGCATCGGTGGATTCGACGTGAAACCACGAACAGCGAATTATGATGTCATTCCCTACACGATATTCACGAGCCCCAACATCGGATCCGTGGGCCTGCGAGAGAAAACAGCGAAGGACAAGCACGGCTCGGTGAACGTTGGCCGGTTTTTCTACGCGAGCCTGGGAAAAGCGAAATGTATGGGCGAGGAAGAGGGCTTCATGATGATTGTCGCCAATGCGAGCACGGACGAGATCGTCGGTGCGACTTGCATCGGCGCGGAGGCTCCCGAGCTCATCTCGGAGATCACCGTCGCCATGCATCACAAGATCAAGGCGCACGAGCTCGGCGAGGTCGTCCATAGTCATCCGACCATCTCCGAGATGGTGCTCGAAACGGTCGAGGACGTGCATGGTATGGCCATTCACAAGGTCGGCCGGCGCAAGTGATTGGTGTCGTGACTCGCGTTTACGAACAGCTATCACTTATTTTTCCTTTTTGTTGGTCGCTCCCGATTAACACCTGCACGCGGATAACGAGAATCACAGTTTTTATGTGCGCGACGAGACGGTGATGCATGCACTAAATGGTCATGAAAGCCACCATGAAGGTCGTGCTCGTCTACCCGAATTACCTGGAATCATTCTTCGTCATTCCGACATCATCCCATCTACCGATAGGGCTTGCCATGATCGCCGCTGTACTGCGGGACGCGGGGCACGACGTCGTCGTGATCGACGCGACGGTGCAGAAATTGAACATCCATCGTTTGACGAGGAAGGTTGCCGAGCAGCGACCTGACGTTATCGGGATCACGGCTAACGTGGCGTTCGGTTGGAAGGCGCTGCTCACGGGAAAATGGCTGAAGCGTGCTTTCCCAGCGAGCAAGGTGGTCTTCGGCGGCCCCTGGCCGTCCACGGAATATCGCGCGCTGCTCGAGCGCGGGGCCACGGACATCGTCGTGATCGGAGAGGGCGAGCGTACCATAGTTGCCCTGCTTGATGCCTTGAAAAACGGCACGTCCCTAGAGGGCGTCAAGGGCATCGCGTTCAAGGGAGCGGCCGGTATCATCGCGACCGAGAGGCCACCGTTGATCGTGGATCTCGATGCGCTCCCCTTTCCCGCGTGGGACATGTTCCCGAGTCCTGGGAAGTACGTCATCAGCTCGAAAGGGAAGCGCCATTATCCCGTGATGACGTCGCGGGGATGCCCGTTCGACTGCATAAACTGCACCAAGTTCGTGCACGGGTACAAGCTGCGAAATCGTTCCATCGAGAACGTGATAGCGGAGATAAAATACTTGCGCCAGCGGTTCCACGCCGACGAGATCACGTTCATCGACGACGGGTTCAACTGCGATATCGGGCGCACGGAACAGCTCTGCGACGCGATAATAGCGCTCGACTTCAAGATCCACCTCCGCTGCCCGAGCATTCGAGCCGACCGGCTCCCGCCGCGGCTTGCCTGGAAGCTCAAGCAAGCAGGCGCTTACGACGTGGCCGTCGGCATCGAGTCGGGCAATCAAGCCATCGTCAATGCCATTGGCAAGAATCTCGATCTCCGCGCCGCGAAGCGCGCGATCCGGCTGTTGAAGCGACTCCGGGTGCTGACAATGGGTTTTTTCATGGTAGGCCTGCCGGGCGAGAACATCCACACGGTTCTCGATACCAAGCGGTTCATCATGGAATCAGGACTCGACATCGTCGACATCTTCAAGATCGTGCCGATACCAGGTACCAAGCTCGCAGATATCATTACCAAGGATGCCACGATGCTTCAAGATCCCAAGAAGCGTATGCAATTCTATTCTTACGACAAGCCCGTATTCGAGATGGACGGAATGCCACGGGAACTCGTGCTGCTCGCTATCAAGGACATGTACCGGTCTTTCTACATGAACGCTCGCAAGCTCTCGTGGTTCGTCAAGCAAGTCGCCGTAACGAACTGGAGATGGTATACAAGCGCGTTCTTGCTCGTCTTGCGCCGAATTATTGGAAAGGATCGGGAAAAGGGCATAGAAGACGAAAAATCGGTCATCTTGAAGAAGATCCGAGGCTGTAAATCGGGCGAGTGAAAGAGCAATCGATTTACAAAATGTTAAGAATGGCCAGGAACAAGATCATGAACGCGCCGACCAGCAGCGGGTTGAGGATGTTGTCCATGATGCGCTTCGAGAACACGTCGATGGCCGCGAAGACCAGCGCGTTGCCTATCCCCAGAATGATCACCAATAACCACGGGACCGCGGGCCACGGCACGATCACGAACCCGAGCAGGGTCATTGCAAATGCGACCAGGCACCCGGCGATCAGCCCCTCCCACGACTTGTGCGAGCAAGCGGGGATCTTGTGCTTCCCGAATCGTTTCCCGATGAGCGATGCGGTCGCGTCTGCCAGGCTCTCGACGAGGGCTACCGCGACGAAAACGGTGAACGGCCCGAACAAGAAGGGCATGAGGCAGAGCACGACGGGGATGGAGGAGATGAGGGCTTGCGCCTCGCTTTCCTTCAAGCTGCTCGCGAACCACTTATGCGCCCAGTCCGGCGTCAGCCAGAAAAGCTTGTTATAATTGATGAGCCGGAGCGTTTCTGCGAGCATGAACATTGCAACGAAGGCATAGCCGATCGTTACGATGGCAAAATATGCGAATCCCATGCGAGACATTCCTGCAGGCAGGCTTGATTCTAATAGAATCGACATAAAGTAAATGATCAAGATAACCCCGACAGGGATGAGGTGCAAGAGCTTGCGGAGTGCATCCCGCCTGGGATCCATCGCGAAGCCCGCGTTCTTTTCTATCAGCCGCTTATAGCTGCGCTCTTCCTTGAGGGCTGGATTCTTCCGGGCTCTGAGGATCTCCCTAACGATGTATCCCATCAAGAATATTAGGAACCCGTAAAGCACGATGTCCGCAAGCAAAAAAAACATGTCCTCCCACGTGGACGAGATGTTCGTCGTGCTATACATGAAAGGGAACACGAAGCAACAAAAATAGTAAATGCAAGCCATGAGGAAATCGTTGATGGAGCACTCGCGGAGTTTCTGATCCTTGTAATGTTGCAAGGCGATGATCGTGCTAAATATACCGAATGCAAAATACATTATCGAAACGGGCAAGGCGTACCATGAGGCCATAAACAACAACACGCAAGGGAATAGGTCACGCTATCCGAACCTATAATCAAATCTTGCTTGGGTTAGGTTGGTTAAATGAGTTAGCCCCTCAGACTTTCCGTTAATAGCAAACCGGGTTGTTCTTAATATTCCGGCTAGCTTCGGTAGAGTTAAGTGGGCTCGGGCGAATGATATACAGAGCGTCTATGGTCGACAAGAAATCCTTGCGAACTGAGAAAATCAAGGATCCTGATGCAATGGTTGAAGAAATTCTCGGTTATTTCGAGATGATTAAAAAAAAACTCGTTGGTGATGATTTTTCCACGTTGAGCACTCGGGTCTATAATATCGAGACCTTCACCCCCGAGAAATGCCCGGAATGCGGAATTTTTCGCCAGATATTCTTTTTGCTTATGCAACCCGGCGAGAACTTGTTCGAAAACGTCGGGCCCGAGAAGACGGTCACGAACTACAAGATATTTTGCCTGGAATGCACGAAAAAGATAAACGTGCTCCCACCAGGATCTGGAAAGGGAAGCCTCCAGCGTGGGAGCAAGGGATGAAGGATGAACGAGAAAGCAATTACTGCTTCCTTCGAGGAATACGCTCGCCGGAATCACCGTTACCACCCGGCCATCTTGAAGGCGGCAATCGCATTATTCAAGATACACCGGGACGATTTTTCCAGATTTTTCTCGTCAACCACCGATATCATCTTGTTTTTCAACGCTATCAAGAACGCCAAGGTCGTGATCCTGAACATCGGCAAGATTGCCAGCGGACGGCGGGCACCGGCGAGGCGGAAGAACCCGTGCCTCGACTATTTCTGCTGGTACCCCGTTAAAATAAGCCGGTATTTCGGGTCGCGATCGGATTTTCTCGGATTTGTTCGATTCGTTCGCGACATCGATGGAAGGCTTCGTTCGAATGCCGGGCAATCGAAAGGTGGCAAGATTGCCCGCCAACGCCAAACGGGCGATACGCCATGCTTTATGCTCGCGGACCATCCGATCTGGGCAAGGGGGATATTAAACAAGCCGGGCCGGCACTTAGGCAACACGTTCGACCTGGCGACCTTCGAGGGCTTTGTATTCTTCATGCATGAGTCGTTCCACGTTATGCAATGGTATCGTTCCCCACTAAAGCTGCTTTTCGAGTACGTGAAGGCGGTCGTGAAGTCGATAGCCCTGTCCGCCGGGCACATCCCGTGGGCACACGAACTCATCGAATTCGAGGTCGAGGCCATGGTGTTCCACAACAAGCTCTGGAAACTGTTAGACTCGTGGCCAGGCGCTAAGGCATTTCTCTCCTCTTTCGAAGCGTACAGATGAGGGCATGACAAGCGTTAGACTATCGGATCCCGCCACCAGCGTGGAGTGCCGAAGAAGATAAGGAGGGTTGCTAAACAGTCCAGTTTTTGCTAGATAAAGTTGGACACGGTGTGGATGATATCCCGGTTTATGGGCCATGATTGGATGATGCATGGCATCATGACATCATGCGTGAGGATCGGCATCGCCGCGTCGATGATAGGAGTGTGCACCCGGACGATACGGCGATGGGATGCAGCGGGGAAGATCACGTGCATCAGGACGCCGGGAGGGCACCGGCGGATATCGTTGATCGTCATCGAAGGCCAGCAAGCACGCGATGCAAGGATCGAGGATGGAGATGACGCCTTTCAACATCCTTCTTTTTTGGGGATCGAAATGATGTCACGACACGTGGAGAGAAGTTCTCAGGAATCGTCATATCATTGAACGATCAAGGATATATACATGGAATGACCTCGTAAACGCGATCGGAATGGCCATCCTATCTGTTCGGATCGATGCTGAACTCGAGGAAAAAATCGGTTTCCTGATGATGAAC